>JBPEXY010000058.1:0-21877 GCA_052031065.1 Immundisolibacteraceae bacterium
CAGGAGGGAAATTTGATGAAAACTCCTACAAAATATCCGGTGGTTTACATGGTGTGGGAGTTTCAGTTGTCAATGCGCTCGCCGAAAAACTCGAGCTGGAGATCTGGCGCGATGGGTATTATCACAAACAGTCCTACAGTCATGGAGAACCGGAATCGCCACTGAAGAGGGAGGCAGCGGCAGAAAAAACCGGTACCCGGATTACGTTCTGGCCAAGTACACAGACGTTTTCATCAGTCGAATACCATTACGACATCCTGGCGAAAAGACTGCGGGAGCTCTCTTTTCTGAATTCTGGTGTGCGCATAGAGCTATCTGACGAACGGATTAATCGCCAGGATGTTTTTGAATATGAAGGTGGAATCCGTTCTTTTGTAGAGCACCTGAATGAATCTAAAAACCCGCTCCACGGTGATGTGATTCACATTCAGGGGGCGAGGGACGGCGTTGAGGTTGATGTTGCTTTACAGTGGAATGATCTTTATCAGGAAAATCTGTTCTGCTTTACCAATAATATCCCGCAGAAGGATGGTGGAACTCACCTGGCCGGGATCAGAGCAGCGCTGACCAGAACGCTCAATCAATATATAGAGCAGGGTGGGTTTTCGACAAAAGCAAAGGTATCAACCACAGGTGATGACGTACGGGAAGGTTTAACCGGTGTACTATCAGTCAAGGTTCCGGACCCGAAATTTTCGTCTCAAACCAAAGACAAGCTTGTCTCCTCCGAAGTGAAGCCGGTTGTTGAATCAGTCGTTGGTGAGCGTCTTGGTGAATGGTTAGAAGAGCATCCTCAGGATGCAAAAACCATAGTCATGAAGATAGTGGATTCTGCCAGAGCGAGAGAAGCAGCGAGAAAAGCGCGGGAGATGACGCGCCGAAAAGGCGTCCTGGATGTTGCTGGGCTGCCCGGAAAACTGGCTGACTGTCAGGAAAAAGATCCGGCACTATCGGAAATCTACCTGGTAGAGGGAGATTCTGCTGGTGGCTCAGCCAAACAGGCAAGAGATAGAAAATACCAGGCAATATTACCGTTAAAGGGAAAAATCCTTAACGTTGAAAAAGCTCGCTTTGACAAAATGATATCGTCCGCAGAAGTGGGCACATTAATCACCGCTCTGGGCTGTGGTATCGGCCGAGATGAGTATGACCCGGACAAATTACGCTATCACCGAATTATCATTATGACCGATGCGGATGTCGATGGAGCTCACATCTGCACTCTGCTGCTGACCTTTTTTTACCGACAGATGCCTGAGCTCATTGAGCGAGGCCATCTCTATATTGCTCAACCACCACTTTACAAAGTGAAGAAAGGCAAAGATGAACGTTACCTCAAGGAAGAGCCTGAACTTAACTTATATATTCTAAAACTGGCCTTAAAGAACACCGTATTGACGCCCGGGGAGGCTGCACAGCCTCTGACCTCGGCGGCGCTGACCGCGCTAGCCGAAACCTATACCACGGTAAGAGCTATCATCGATCGGTTAGAACGGCAGTATGATAGAAGGCTATTAGAGGTGTTGCTAGACCTTATACCACTGGATGGCGCGCTTATTAATAGCCCAGACAGTGAGCGGCGGGAGTGGTGTGATCATTATCAGCGAGAGCTGAATGATGCTGGGGGCGCCAAATACACCGTTATATCCCTGAACGCTGAACAGGGTTTGGTCGTAGAGAGAGTGCATTTTGGCATCTCAACCCGATATGAAATGACACCCCAGGTGCTAGCATCGGGGGATTTTCGAGCAATTGCGGGTCTCGCTGGTCAACTGACTGGTCTAATCAGTGCTGGGGCGAACATTTCCGTAGACAATAAGCTCGCAGAGATATCGAGCTTTGCGGAGGCGATGGATTTTGTTCTACTACAGGGGCGGAAAGGTCTGACCGTCCAGCGATACAAAGGTTTGGGGGAGATGAACCCGGACCAGCTGTGGGAAACGACCATGGATTACGATACACGACGGTTATTACGCGTGGATATAGAGGATGCGATTGGGGCGGATCGAATCTTTACCACCCTTATGGGGGACGAGGTCGCTGACCGGCGCGAATTTATCGAAGCCAATGCGCTGGCGGTGACTAATCTCGATGTCTGACTAGCCCTGCTCAGCAGTTATTTCCGCCTCGGTCTCCTCAACCGGTTCGGAAAAGTTACATTCTTTTTTCGGGCAGACTCTCTCTGTGCCTGCGCGCTTGGTCGTCTTGATCGTCGTGATCGGAAAATTACACTCGGGGCAGGGTTCATTAACCGGTCTGTTCCAGACCGCGTAGTCACAGTCGGGGTAGGTGGAGCAGGAAAAAAAGACTTTCCCGCGCCGGGATTTACGCTCCAGAATTTCACCTTTACTGCATTGAGGACACTCAACACCGGTGTTTTTCGGCTTATCGATGGGTTCCAGGTAGCGACATTCAGGATACCCACTACAGCCGATAAATTTTCCGTACTTACCTTCTCGAATAAGCAAATCTTTGCCGCACTTGGGGCAGTCTCGACCTTCGACTACCTCTGGCTCTGCTACTGGGGCATCGCCCGAAACATTCCTGGTGTATTTGCACTCTGGATAGTTGGTACAGCCAATAAAATTACCGCGCTTACCCAGTCTTAATGAAAGTTGGCTACCACAATCAGGACACTTTTCATCCAGCTCCTGCTGCGTTACGTCCTTTCTTGTGACTGATTTTTCGATGTCAACGACTTTCGAATGGAATGGTTCCCAGAAACCGTCTAGCAAAGGTATCCATTCGGTTTCACCTCTTGAAACAGCGTCGAGTTCATCCTCAAGGTTTGCGGTAAAGTCATAGTCTACGTATTGAGTAAAATAGTTGGTCAGGAACCGGTTTACGACCATACCAACATCGGTAGGAACAAAACGCTTTTTATCCAGTACCGCGTACTCTCTCTGTTGCAGAGTAGATATGATCGAGGCGTAGGTCGAGGGCCTGCCTATGCCGTGCTCTTCCAGGGTCTTGATCAGGCTGGCCTCGTTGAAGCGGGGTGGCGGTTCAGTGAAATGTTGGTCGGTAACAATATCTATTAACTTCAGTTGGTCACCTTCCACGACCGGTGGCAGTAATTTGTCTTCGTTTTCGCTTTCTGAGGCTGATTGGTAGACTGCCAGATAGCCGGGCACGACGATGACCGACCCGTTCGCCCTGAATAGCCCGCCGACGCCAGCCGCCAGATCAACACTAACCAGGTTGGATACTGAAGGAATCATCTGGCAAGCGATGGTGCGTTGCCAGATCAGTTTATAAAGCTTGAGTTGTTCGGCGTTAAGAGCGCCTTTAATGTCATCAGGAATTCGTGCAGCACTAGAGGGTCGTATTGCCTCGTGAGCCTCCTGAGCATTCTTCGACTTGTTGGTGAATACCCTGACTTCGGCAGGTAAGTTATTATCACCAAACCTCGATCTGATGACCTCGCGGATCTCATTGACGGCATCTGCCGCCAGAGATACAGAATCGGTACGCATATAGGTAATCAGACCAACAGTTTCACCTCCTAGGTCGATACCCTCGTAAAGCTGCTGGGCAATCCGCATCGTTCGCTGCGCGGTGAACCCCAGTTTTCTGGAAGCTTCCTGCTGCAGTGTTGAGGTGGTGAAGGGCGGTGCTGGGTTGCGTTTTCTCTCTCTCGACTTGACTGTCTTTACGGTGAGCTGCCCACTGGCTGAATCCACCAGCAGTTTCTGCGCGGCACTGGCCCCGGCCTCATCTGTCAGCGAGAACTGTTCGACGGCTTTTCCACTTAACTCCACCAATTTGGCGGTGATAGTCTTCTTTGCGAGCTCAGCTTCCTCGCTCGCCGCCTCTGCGACCGCTTCAATGGTCCAATACTCTTTAGGTTCAAAAGCCTGGATTTCCAGCTCTCTCTCGGCGATTAATCGCAAAGCCGGGCTCTGCACCCGACCGGCCGACAGACCGGGCCTGATCTTTCGCCAAAGGAGGGGGGAAATGTTAAATCCGACCAGGTAATCTAGAGCTCGTCGGGCCTGTTGGGCATTAACCAGGTCCATCTGGATTTCACCCGGATTAGCGACGGCTTCCGTCACCGCTTTTTGGGTGATTTCATTAAACACCACCCGCTTAACCTGCTTATTTTTCAGCAGCCCTTTTTCCTGTAACTCTTCGCAGAGGTGCCAGGCAATAGCTTCGCCTTCACGGTCGGGGTCAGTCGCTAATAGTAATTCATCAGCCTTTTTGAGTGCCTTTTCAATTGCTTTGACGTGCTTTTCATTTCGTTCTATCGGCTGGTAGTTCATCTGAAAGCCATGGCGATAATCAACCGCCCCCTCTTTGGCTACGAGATCACGAACATGACCGTAGGAAGCCAGGACGACGAAATCTTTTCCTAGATAACGATTGATTGTTTTAGCTTTAGCTGGAGATTCGACAACTACGACGCTATGGACCATTTTGGGAATTATCTGGTTAGGTGTTTTTTAATTAAAGAGGGCCTGGCGCTTTACAGGGAGAGGGATTAACAGGCTCAATGCAGTGTACCGACAGATTGAATAGATGACACCAGCTCGTCGAGCGCGATGAATTCCCGTGGATTTTCTGATCGATTAAAACAGACCATTAATGCAACCCAGCGAATTTGTTCCAGCTGAAGGCCCTCGGTACCGTCAGAGAGCGCTAATAGCCGATCAAGGATAATTTCGAAAGTGGCACTATCTACCAGACAACTCTGTTGCAGGGTAGAGAGAAACCGCTTTCCATCGAAAGTTAGTAAGTCATTTTCCTCTACGCTCAACACGCGCATCGACCGTCTTTTGTCGTACGGGTGAACGTGATCATCAACCTCTATCTGGGTGGCGAAATCATCCAACCACCCCCACGCAAGGCCAATATCTTTGCGCTCAAAACCAGCCGTAACCAGTTCCCGCGTAAGGCTCTCACGTTCCGCATCGCCAACATGTTCCTCCTCATACTGTTCAAGCAGATAGATCAGCACGTCCAGAACAGATTCTTTCATTCAAGTTCCCAGGGTCAGGTTCGGCAGAAGGTGCCACCAGTCTGTCCAGTAACTTTCCCGGACAGCTCTAAAGACAACAGAATGGTAGAAACTTCGCCTGACGTCAATTGGGTGAGCGAACAGAGCTCGTCTATACTTTTGGAACTAAAGCCCATTGCCCCCAGGATCAACTCTTCTTTGTTGCCGGACTGGGCGGTCCGCTCTGCGTTGTTATCAGCCGCCGTGGAACGCTCGATGTCATTAAGGGCGTGCTTGAGCTGCGGTGCTAACGGGGTCAACAGGTCATCGACTTCTTCAATCAGAGCAGCGCCCTGTCTGAGCAGCCAATGACAGCCCCTGCTGTTGGGATTGTCGATGTCGCCGGGAACAGCAAACACTTCCCTGCCCTGTTCTGCTGCCATCCTTGCGGTGATTAGAGATCCGCTACGGCGCGATGCTTCTATAACCAGAGTGCCGAGCGACAGACCGCTAATAATCCGGTTACGCTTGGGAAAGTTCTTCGCATGCGGTGCGGCAGCTGGAGCCTGTTCGGAAACCAGGGCGCCACCGGAGTCTGCAATTTTTTCTGCGAGGCGAGTGTGGGCTTTGGGATAAACTCTGTCGAGGCCGCTTCCGAGCACCGCAATGGTGACCCCGCCGTCGCTTAGAGCACCCTGATGAGCAGCGGCATCAATACCATGTGCCAGCCCGCTGGTGATCGTAATTCCAAGATTTGATATCGCTTTGGCGAAATAGAGGCTTCTGCGCTGACCAGCAGTAGATGCTTTACGGCTACCCACAACAGCTAACTGAGGTGTTTGTAAAGTCTGGCTGTTACCCCAGACATAAAGTAGCGGCGGAGGGTCGGGAATGTGGCTGAGAAGTTCGGGATAAGCTACTTCGCCAAAGGCAATCAGCGACCGGTCTTCCCGCTCAATAAACTCAAGTTCCGCGACAAAATCTTCCGGCTTGGGGGTATGGTCAAGGTAGAAGAGTAACGGATCCGGATTCTTAAAGTTACCTAAAGCCTCTCGAACCGCTGTTCTGTCAGCGTTGAAAACCTCAACAGCAGAACCGAAGTGTTCACAGAGCAGTTTGAAGCGGATTGGTCCAATTCCTGGCGCCTGACTTAGCGCCAGAGTGCAAAGTAGTAGATCGTTAACCGGCTCCTCCAATAGCGCGATCATTTACCTGAATCGCCTGGGTCGAGGAGAGAATCAACCCGAAGCTTACTTTCTCATAGCTTTTGAATACCAACAGCGTTCCGGCATGCTCATCAGGAAGTGCTACCCATTCCGACGCCGCATTGTCATAAACCGAATCGCTGTGTTTCATCACCCGTAAAGTATGACCATCGTTCAGACCGTCCCGCAGGCCCCGGTTCAAAACCACCACGTTGTACTGGCCGATCTGACTCACCCCATCCACCACGTCGATGATCTTTGCCTGCATATTGGCTGAAGCAGGCGTGGGTTTAAAATTAGGTTCAACCAGTTCGGTGGTGGTGGGCAGCAGGATATCTCCTGGCAGAATCTCCCGCCGAGACTGTGTTATCAGCAACTTCGCTGGATCACCATCCGCAACCATAGAGGTGAGGCCAACGTAGAGGGCCGCGTGGCCGAGCAGCTCGCCGGTATCGGGGTCGAGGTATTCATCGCCCAGTCGATAAACAGTAAGGGGCAGGAGGTTGTTTTTCGGCATCTGGCGGCCGTAAATCTGGTCACCGGCGCCGGTGATAACGTGTTCCCCCACACCGCTCAGCACATAGGGCAGTGACGATGGATCGGTATCGCTGATCACCGTAGCACGCTCCAGGAACTGCGCAATTTCGTAAAGGGGTATTACCGGAACTGCATCAATGACGGATTCGCTGATAATTTCAGGAGATAAACGGATTTCGCCGCCGTTGGGCCGAGCGCTTTCGCCGTTTACCAGCAGTCGTGGACCGGCCGCCGTCTGCACCAGCGTTACCAGATCCCCTGGGTAGATCAAATGCGGATTTTCTATCTGGTTGTTGTTTTGCCAGATCGAGGGCCATAACCAGGGGTTTTGCAGAAACATGTCTGCAATTTTCCACAGGGAATCGCCTTTTTTAACCACATATTCCTGTGGCGCATTGTTCTTGACGAGCGGTAGCTCAGCAGCGCTAATAAAACCGGAGAAAAGCGCCAGTGCGAAGAGCCCCGCCAGTTTCTTGATAGTCATACTTTTTCTCTGTCTGTACAATTCATGAGCAGCAAAAAAAGAGCCTTGAAATAGTCATTAACGCATTAAATAGCGGCTTATTTCAATAGGTTATAGAAAAAAATTTATGTAATTACAGAGTAGTTGGTTGTAACTATAGTGTCTATATTAAAAATTTTAGAGTTTCCCGATGATCGTTTACGTGCCAGGGCGAGCCCGGCCAAAGTACCGGATGTCGAAATAGACCAACTGGTCACTGACATGGCTGAGACCATGTATCAGGCGCCCGGGATAGGTCTCGCTGCCACTCAGGTAAACCACCCGGTGCGCCTGTTTGTAATGGACCTAAGTTCGGACCAAAACGAGTTGCAGGTGTTTATTAACCCTCAAATATCAGGTTGTGACGGGCAGGTAGAGAGCGAGGAAGGGTGTCTGTCAGTACCGGAGTATTTTGAATCCGTTCAGCGGTCTGAATCGATACAGCTCGACTGGCAGGACCAGAGCGGCGGCCATCATCAAGCTCAGTTTGAAGGCCTTGCCGCCATCTGTATCCAGCATGAGATAGATCACCTCGATGGCGTGCTTTTCGTGGATCATATATCCCGCCTGAAGCGGGAACGAATTCGGAAAAAGCTTTCCAAGAACCGGCGCCAGACCGAGGTGCTCTGATTCTGAAAATTCTATTTGCGGGTACTCCCGAGTTTGCAGTGCCCTCCCTAAAAGCTCTGCTGGAGGCTGGCCACCGGGTGGCAGCGGTATATACCCAGCCGGACCGTCCCAGTGGCCGTGGCAGGAAATTGACTGCGAGTGCGGTGAAACAGGCGGCTATCGATTGGGGGCTGGAGGTAAGGCAGCCGGAGAAACTGAGCGGTGAAGAACAACTGCAGCTCATCCAGCGGGATCAGGCTGACTTGCTGGTTGTCGTCGCTTACGGGCAGATACTCTCTGCGGAAATATTGCAGGCACCGCGCCTCGGAGCAGTTAATGTCCACGCATCGTTGCTACCGCGCTGGCGCGGAGCAGCACCGATACAACGAGCTATTCAGGCTGGAGATAAGCAGACCGGTATAACCATTATGCAGATGGATGAAGGTCTGGATACCGGGCCGATGTTGCTGCAGGCGGACTGTGCCATTAGCCCGACAGAGACTGGGGGGGCGCTGCATGATCGGCTGTCGATTCTGGGTGCTGCGACTTTGACCAGGGCGCTTCAGGGATGGTCAGCGGGAGTGCTCAAACCAGAACCTCAACCGGAAGCAGGCGTTACCTATGCAAAAAAACTTTCCAAAGCGGAGGCTAATATCGACTGGTTTCAGGATGTGGCCTCGATAGATCGGATGATCCGGGCGTTTGATCCTTTTCCAGTCGCCTTTACGTTCCTGAATGGAGAGCGGATTCGAATCTTTGCCGCCAATCAATCAGCCATTCCTTCAGACGCTTCTCCGGGAACGGTGGTGGCTGTTCAGGGCGATGGTATTGGTGTCGCCACCGGGACTCACCTGCTCTGGCTGCGCTCGCTGCAGCCGGAGGGCAAACGCAGGATGAGTGTCGGTGATTTTCTTAACGCGCGCGAACTGCAGCCGGGTAATAGCTTTTCGTGTCAATGATTCGGGGTTACGCTATTGGTTACATATTCGGATAGGCGCGTTCAGTTGAGCTGCCATCGTTTAATAGGGGCTGAGCAGCTGCCGGAGATTTAGTTCATGCGCGTACTTATACTCGGGGCCGGTCAGGTCGGCAGCACAGTGGCCGAGTCACTGGTTGGAGAGCAGAATGACGTCACTCTGGTCGATTCTGATCCAGATGCACTCCGGGCATTGGAAGATCGACTCGACCTGCGGGCGATTCAGGGCCATGCCGCCAGCCCGGATGTACTCCAAACAGCTGGTGCTCGCCAGGCAGATATGCTCCTGGCCGTGACCAGTAATGACGAAGTTAACATGGTTGCCTGCCAGATCGCCTACTCGCTGTTTCACACCCCAACCCGCGTAGCGAGGATTCGTCAGCAGGCTTATCTGGAAGCGGAAAAGATTTTCGACCGGCAGGTGTTCCATGTTGATGTGTTGATCAACCCGGAGCAGTTG
The DNA here is from genome assembly GCA_052031065.1 of Immundisolibacteraceae bacterium. Lineage (GTDB taxonomy): Bacteria > Pseudomonadota > Gammaproteobacteria > Immundisolibacterales > Immundisolibacteraceae > JBPEXY01. The sequence goes on from JBPEXY010000058.1 coordinate 9,229, forward strand.
GTTACCGATTATGTGCAGCAGCTGATCAAATATCCCGGCTCGTTACAGGTGCTGGATTTTGCCGATGGTCGGGTCAAGCTGGTGGCGATGCGCGCAGACCAGGGGGGGCCGATGATCGGCAGCAAGCTGGCAGCGATCAGGGAGCATATTCCCAAGCAGGATACCCGCGTCGCGGCGATTTATCGCGAGGGTAAGCCGGTCATTCCGACCGCAGAAACTGTCATTCAGCCTAGAGATGAGGTGTTTTTTCTCGCCGCTAAACCAGACCTTCGCAAGGTGATGGAAGAGTTTGCGCCCAGCCAGAAGGGGATAAAGAGAGTGGTCATAGCCGGTGGTGGGAATATTGGCATGCGCCTCGCGGCGGCGTTGGAGCCTGATTACAACGTGCGATTGATCGAGCGTTCGCCAGAGCGAGCCCAATATCTGGCAGAACAGCTGAAGAAAACCCTGGTGTTTGTTGGCAATGCCGCAGATGAAGAGTTGCTGGACGCGGAGAGCATCGAAAATACCGATGTGTTTTGTGCGGTTACCAACGATGAGGAGGCCAATATTCTCTCCTCAATGCTGGCCAAGCGGCGCGGGGCGAAGCGGGTAATGGCGCTTATCAACCGAGCCTCCTATGTCGATCTGGTGCAGAGCAGCGCCATCGACGTGGCAATTTCCCCCAAATTGGCCACCATCAGCCGTCTGTTGTCACAGGTGCGTCATGGTGATGTGGTGGTCGGCCACTCCCTGCGCCGCGGAGCGGCCGAGGCGATAGAGGCAGTAGCCCATGGAGACCGCGACCATTCGCGGGTGGTGGGTCGCACCATTGGTGAGATCAAGCTGCCACCCGGCACCACCATCGGTGCGGTCGTACGTGGCGATAAGGTGCTGATCAGTCACCATGACATCGAGATTCAGACTGGCGATCACGTGATTCTGTTCATGGTGGACAAGCAACATATTCGAGAAGTGGAAAAACTGTTTGAGACATCCAGTAAACGTCGCCGATTGTTCTTCTAGAACCTGATCGAACTGTAGACAGCGGCGTTAACATGCACTTTCTCTCCATCCAGCGGATATTCGGCGCGCTGCTGTTGATCTTCAGCGTCACGCTGATACCACCGGCACTGATCGCGTTTTTTGCCGATGATGGCAGCACTGAGGCTTTTCTTACCGCCTATCTGGTAACCCTGATCACCGCAGCCATGCTGTGGTTACCGGTGCGTAATTACCGAGATGATTTAGGTACCCGCGAGGGGTTTCTGGTCGTAGCGCTGTTCTGGCTGGTGCTCGGTCTGTTTGGCGCGATACCGCTCTATATCGCGCCAGAACCCAATTTGACGGTTACCGATGCGGTGTTTGAGTCGATATCCGGACTAACCACTACCGGGGCCACCATCATGGTCGGTATTGACGATCTGCCCCTGTCTATTCGCTATTACCGCCAGCAACTGCAGTGGCTTGGCGGCATGGGCATCATCGTGCTGGCGGTCGCGGTACTGCCGATGCTTGGCATTGGTGGCATGCAGCTCTACAAGGCGGAAATCGCCGGACCAATGAAGAACAGCAAACTGACCGCCCGTATTACTGAAACCGCGAAGGCGCTCTGGTTCATCTATCTTGGCCTCACCTTGCTGTGTGCGGTTGCCTACTGGGTGGCAGGGATGGGTCTGTTCGATGCCATTTGCCATGCGTTTTCAACCGTTGCCATTGGAGGGTTTTCCACCCACGATGCCAGCCTCGGCTGGTTCGACTCCAGCGCGATAGAGGCGGTAGCAGTACTGTTCATGTTTCTCGCTGGTATCAATTTCTCGTTACATTTCTTCGCCCTGAGAGGCTTCAGTCTAAGGCCTTATTTTTTCGACGCGGAGTTCCGTGCCTATCTGTTTATCCTGTCGATCGTGGTTTTTGTGGTGGTCTGTTATCTGTACATTAGCGGCATTGCCAGTAGCTGGCCGCAGGCAGTGCGGGTTGGCGTGTTCCAGACCGTATCGATTGGCACCACCACCGGTTTCACCACCGCTTCTTACCACGAGTGGCCCGGTGCCCTGCCGATTCTGCTGCTGCTACTGGCGTTTGTTGGCGGTTGTGCCGGTTCGACCGCTGGCGGTATCAAGGTGATCCGCGCGCTACTGCTTTATCGTCAGGGTGTGCGTGAGGTCATCAAAGTGGTCCACCCCAACGCGATGATCGCGGTAAAGGTAGGCGGACAGGTGCTCTCCAGCCGGGTGATCGAATCGGTCTGGGGCTTTTTTGCGGTCTATGTGGCCGTTTTCACATTTATCTATCTGCTGCTAGCGACCACCGAGCCGGACCTGGTCACCGCATTCTCGGCAGTTGCCGCCTGCATCACCAACCTCGGCCCCGGGCTCGGGGAGGTCGGTGCCAACTTTGCGTCGGTCAACGATATCGGTAAATGGGTGTTGTGTCTGGCGATGCTGCTCGGGCGGCTGGAGGTGTTTACCCTGTTGGTACTGTTTACCCCGACTTTCTGGCGTCAGTAATCTGCAGCAAGCCTGGTGAGGAGAGCGCAGATATGAAGCTATCAACCATTGTTCGGTTCACCTTACTGTTGTCGCTGTTCTGCGTTGGCGGCGTAGCAGCAAGCGATGACCAGAAGGTCAGCAGATTTTTGCAGGCGTTTCAGCACCGCCAGGCCCTGCAGTTCGATTTGGGCGAAGTTTCACTCCCCGAAGCCTATCGGTTACAGCAGCGCTATGTCGCGCGGCTGCAGCAACAGTTAGGTCCGGTCGTCGGCTACAAGGTAGCCATGTCCTCAGAGGCAGCACAGGTCCATTTTCGCCTGCACGAACCCCTGTATGGCCACCTGCTTGAGCCGATGTTGCTCAACTCCCCAGCGGTGGTGCCCCTGGCCTTTGGTAGCCGGGGATTGATAGAGGCTGATCTGCTGGTGCGCGTCGGCGACCAGCGCATCAACCAGGCCGAGTCGGTGGCACAGATTCTGCCGATGCTCGACGCGGTAATCCCCTTCATTGAACTTCCCGACCCACTGTGGAGTTCGCCGCTGACCGCAGAACGATTGCTGGTAGTGAACTGTGGGTCGCGCCTGGGAGTTGTCGGTGAGCCGATACCGCTTGCCGCCACTCAGGATTGGCATCAACGCTTATCCCGGTTCCAGGTAGAGCTCAGCCACCAGACCGGAGGCGTAAGCTCGATCATTGGATCCGGGCGTGGGGAGGCGCTCCTGGGTCATCCGTTACAGGTGGTGCTCTGGTTGGTGCAGAAACTCAACCAGCAAGGGCGGTTGCTGCGGGCGGGAGACCTGATTTCCCTCGGTAGCCTCACCGCGCCAGTAATGCCAGAATTGGGCAATTACCTGGCAACTTATCGGGGTTTGGCAGCTGACAGGGAGCTTTCAGTTTCGGTAACTTTCACCGATCCGACAGAGTAACAGCGGCGCCGGCTGCATTGCAGGTTACCGTTGTTTCTGCTTCAGGCGTCGAGAAAGTGGATCGACACCGCGCCAGAGGAGAATCGCTGGTCGGCAAGGATGCGTTCGTGGAGCGGCACGTTGCAGTTGATGCCATCAACAATCAGTTCGCCGAGTGCGGCGCGCATTCTGCGGATGGCGCTTTCGCGGCTTTCGCCGTGAACAATCAGCTTGCCGATCATCGAATCGTAGTTGGGGGGTACGGTGTAACCGGAATAGAGGTGGGAATCCATGCGAACGCCGGGACCACCTGGTGCATGGTAATGGTCCACCCGTCCGGGAGCAGGCAGAAAGGTGTCCGGGTCTTCGGCATTAATGCGGCATTCAATGGCATGGCCGCGAAACTGAATATCTTGCTGGCGGTAGGAGAGCGGTTCACCCGCTGCGATTTTCAGCTGTTCTTTGATGATATCGACGCCGGTGATGGCTTCAGTCACCGGGTGCTCGACCTGTACCCGGGTATTCATCTCGATAAAGTAGAAGGCGCCGTTCTCGTAGAGAAATTCAAAGGTACCCGCGCCGCGGTATTTGATCTGTTCGCAGACCCTGACACAGAGCGCGCCCATTTCGCTGCGGACCTCGTCGGTAATCCCGGGTGCCGGCGCCTCTTCAATGACTTTCTGGTGACGTCTCTGGATGGAGCAATCACGTTCACCGAGGTGAATGGCGTTGCCATTACCGTCTGCCAGTACCTGAAACTCTATATGGCGCGGGTTGGCGAGGAATTTCTCCATGTAAACCACGTCGTTGGCGAAGTTGGCGGCGGCTTCCGCCCGCGTGGTTGAGATCGCAGTCGCCAGTTCAGTGGAGCTCTCAACCACGCGCATACCGCGACCGCCACCGCCGCCTGCGGCCTTGATCAGCACCGGGTAACCGATTTGCTCGGCAATACCAAGATTGGTGTTGATGTCGTCGTCGATTGGGCCACCGGAACCGGGAACGCAGGGAATGCCCAGTTTTCCCATGAGTTCGATCGCGGCGATCTTGTCCCCCATCTGTTCGATGGTGTCGGCACGAGGGCCGACGAACACCAGGTTGGCCTCCTCGACACAGGTGGCGAAGGTGGCATTCTCAGACAGGAATCCGTACCCGGGATGCACCGCATCGGCGTTGGTGACTTCGGCAGCACTGAGGATGGCGGGAATATTGAGGTAGCTTTCGGTTGCCGGTGCCGGGCCAATACAGACCGATTCGTCGGCGAGCAGGACATGAATCAGTTCGCGATCAGGCTCTGAATGCACGGCTACGGTAGAAATACCCAGGTCGCGGCAGGCGCGCAATATACGCAATGCAATCTCACCGCGGTTGGCGATGACCAGTTTCTTTAACACCGCTTGACCCCGCTTAGCCGATTACAAACAGCGGCTGGCCATACTCGACCGCCTGACCGTCTTCAACCAGGATTGCGACTACCGAGCCGCTGAACTCGCTGTCGATCTGGTTCATCAGCTTCATTGCTTCGACGATACAGAGCACATCACCCTTGCTAACCTGGTCTCCTTCCTTAACGAAGGGTGCGCTGGTCGGTGAGGGCGAGCGGTAGAAGGTTCCCACCATCGGAGAAGTGACCACCTCCCCTGGTGGCAACGGGTTGGCAGCTCCATCTGTGGTGGTCTCCTCAACCATTGGCGTTGCCACGGTTGCTGGTAACACCTGCGCGGCGTTGGTGGTACCGACGGCCCCGGATTTGCAGATACGGATCGATTCTTCGCCCTCTTTGATCTCTATTTCACTAACACCAGAGGTTTCGATCAGTTCGATCAGTTTTTTAATCTTACGTATATCCATGGTGACAGGCAGTCCTGGTCAAAATTGGTTAGTGTTTTCAGTGGTCAATTGGCTTCGGTGTGACTTAATGCAGCTTCGAAAGCCAGTTCGTAGCCGATGGCACCCAATCCGCACAGCACCCCCACGGCGATATCGGAAAGGTAGGAGTGGTGGCGAAAGGGTTCGCGGGCATGGATGTTGGAGAGGTGCACCTCAATAAATGGTATGGCCACGCCGGCCAGTGCGTCGCGTAGCGCAACGCTGGTGTGGGTCAGGCCACCGGGGTTGATGACGATGAACTTTACCCCCTCAGTCGCGGCCTGGTGAATACGGTCAATCAGACCACCCTCACTATTACTTTGGAAGGTGCTCAGCGTGTGTCCGCTTTGGCTGCACTTGAGTTCACAGCGCTGTTCGATATCGGCCAGCGTTACCGCGCCGTAATGTTCCGGCTCGCGTTGGCCGAGCAGGTTGAGGTTGGGGCCATTGATCAGTAGCAGGTTGGCCATAATGTTCCGGGGCGCTCTGTAAGGCAGAGATAATGAGTTTTGCAGAATTAGCCGGGAATTGTATCGACTGGCTGGAAGATGTCCAGAAGCGGCAGGATTTAAACGGCGTTTGCCGTCATTTAGCGACAATTAAATGAAATTAGCCGCAGATGCAGGGTCATTTATCCCTTTCTGCTGCTGATTAAAGCTCGGTTCTCACCCGGGGCCTTGCTCTGCGAGATAGCGCTTGATAATGGCTTCCATCTCGCCAACTTTAACCCCACCGGCAATCTCGGTGATCAGTTCACCAGCAGGGCTAATCACGCTGGTAAAGGGGAGAACGCCATAGGTGTTGCCAAACTGTTTGGCGACCTGCATAGCGTCGAAATCGCCCTGCAGAACTGGGTAGTTGACCCCCAGTCGGTCGACGATTTTCTGTAACGCTTCGACCTGGTCAATACCGATGCCGACAAACTGAATGCCCTGATTGCCATACCGCTCCTGCAGCTTGATAAACCGTGGCATCTCCTCCAGGCAGGGTCCGCACCAGCTCGCCCAGAAATTGACGATTTGCAACTTGTCCTGCCACTCGTTGCTGCTACGGGAATTGCCTCCAAGGTCAGGCAGCTGGTACCTGTAATTTGGCGTTGATGTGGTCTCCAGAGAACCTTCTTTGACTGGAGTCATGCTGTTCTGACGTAGCCCCAGGCCAGCGACAAAGCAGATTGCCAGGAACAGTATCAGTGGAACAGTTTTCAGTAATTTGCCCATGTCTTTAATTTAAATTGTGTAGGGTTTCATTGAGGGTCAGAGAGCGTCACGGTCATCGGTGGGTAACAAAATCGTCCTTCGCGGCACCCCTGGTAGCGAACCCGGTAAACAGGATTTCTATCGGCTGTCTGGGGTAAGCCTACGGTGGTCTCATTGCGAAACACGGTTTGAGTTCCAAACAGTTCATCTTCTACCTCTTCTCCAGCGAGGAATTGCGCAGAGACCTCCGCCCAGGAATTTTCTCCCGACGTGCTTTTGTCCAGGTGGTGAATTTCCATTCTATCGCGATACAGATAGTGGCCGGCGGCGATGGTCCATTCAATCTGCGGGGTGGGGCCGTTATGGATCAGTCTGGCCTTAAACGCCTGATGGGGTGCCAGTGGTTGGTAGACGTCGCCGCTATCAAGGTTTAAATCGATCAGCGGTTGCGCTGCCGCAGTAAGTAATGGAAACAGCCAGACGAAAAAAAACAGCAACATTGTTTTCAACCGGTGCTCGCCGGTGTAGCGGGTCAGAAATTTCATCGGTGTCATTTCAGCAATGATGGTAAGGGGTTAACAGGCTAATAGGGACCATTCCTAAAGTCGCTACTGAAACCGGTCGGGGTTGTTGGCGTTCCGAGCAGGAGATTGTTGATGTGTGTCTGTCGTTAAGCAACAACCGACATATCTGCAAGGGTATTGTCGTCGCGTTGCCATTGTATGGGACCAGCAAGCAGTAAATTTTGTTTCATCTGGGGCTTGAAACTGTGCGGATCGTCCCCATCTCGCGGTTACCAGGGGAAAGCGGTGCTCTGGCGGGAGAGTTCCATGCTGCCACATCTACCGCTTGACTTGTATGTGCCGGGCTCTAATATTTAGCACCCCTCGGGGGAGAGTGCTAATCGTAATTGATTGATTTGCATCGAGATATAGGCCCCGGAATATTTGGGTTAAGGCGTTTCCAGCCTCTATGCCACAACAGGAGAAAATCTGAAATGAGTATTCGTCCTTTGCATGATCGCGTTGTTATTCGCCGTCAGGAGGAAGAGCGGACCACCCCAGGCGGCATCGTGCTTCCCGATTCGGCGTCAGAAAAACCGGCTCAGGGAGAAGTAGTAGCCTGTGGTAACGGCAAAATTCTCGAAAATGGCGATGTGCGCCCACTCGACGTGAAGCCCGGCGATAAGGTTCTGTTTGGTAAATATTCCGGCAGCGAAGTGAAGTTGGGCGACGAAGAGCTGCTGGTGATGCGCGAGGACGAGATCCTCTGCGTCATCGAGTAATCCCTCAGCTGACTGAATCGACAGCCGGAAGGTAGCTGTGTCACGCAGCGATTATCCCGCCGGTGAACAACCTAATGACTTGAGTAGAGGAAGTAAAAACAATGGCTAAAGAAGTATTGTTTGGCGGCGAAGCGCGCCAGAAGATGATGTCCGGTGTGAATACGCTGGCAAATGCTGTGAAAGTGACCCTGGGACCAAAAGGACGCAACGCGATCCTCGATAAATCCTTTGGTGCACCGACCATCACCAAAGATGGTGTCTCCGTGGCCAAAGAGATTGAGCTTGAAGACAAGTTCGAAAACATGGGTGCGCAGATGGTTAAGGAAGTGGCCTCCCACACCTCTGACAGTGCTGGTGACGGTACCACTACCGCGACGGTTCTGGCTCAGTCAATCGCTGTAGAGGGTGTCAAAGCGGTCTCCTCCGGCGCCAACCCGATGGATCTGAAGCGGGGTATCGATAAAGCTGTTGCTGCTGCGGTAGAGCAGATTGGCACGCTCTCCAAGCCATGTACCGATCGTACCGCGATTGCCCAGGTTGGCACGATTTCCGCCAACTCCGACGCCAGTGTTGGTGAGATCATCGCTGAAGCGATGGATAAGGTGGGCAAAGAAGGCGTAATCACCGTTGAGGAAGGCACTGGCCTGGAAAACCAGCTCGACATGGTCGAGGGTATGCAGTTTGATCGTGGCTACCTTTCACCTTACTTCGTCAACAACCAGCAGTCGATGACTGCTGAGCTGGAAGATCCGCTGATCCTGCTGCATGACAAGAAAATTTCCAACATTCGTGATCTGCTGCCGCTGCTTGAAGGTGCTGCTAAAGCCAGCCGGACGCTGATGATCATTGCCGAAGATATCGAAGGTGAAGCACTGGCGACCCTGGTAGTCAATAACATTCGCGGTATTGTCAAAGTAGCCGCTGTGAAGGCGCCAGGCTTTGGTGATCGCCGCAAAGCGATGCTCGAAGATATTGCTATTCTGACCGGTGGTACGGTCATTTCCGAAGAGACTGGAATGAGCCTGGAAAAAGCGACCCTGGAAGATCTGGGTACTGCCAAGCGCATCACTATTGGCAAGGATGACACCACTCTCATCGATGGCGCTGGCAAGGCCGAAGACATCCAGGCTCGTGTTGAACAGATCAACGCGCAGATGGAAAACACCACCTCCGATTACGACCGGGAAAAAATGCAGGAGCGGGTCGCCAAACTTGCCGGTGGTGTCGCTGTCATCAAAGTCGGTGCGGCTACCGAAGTCGAAATGAAAGAGAAAAAAGCCCGCGTTGAGGATGCGTTGCATGCAACGCGAGCGGCGGTAGAGGAAGGTGTTGTGCCTGGTGGTGGTGTTGCGCTGGTGCGTGCCACAGCCGCTGTAGCCGATGTCAGCTCCGACAATGAAGACCAGAAACACGGTATTCGCATCGCCCTGCGTGCGATGGAAGAGCCGTTGCGACAGATCTCTTCCAATGCGGGTGACGAGCCTGCCGTGGTGCTGGCCAACGTTCGCGAAAATAACCAAGCTAACTATGGCTATAACGCGGCTACCTCAGAATATGGCGATATGGTTGCCATGGGTATCCTTGATCCGGCCAAAGTGACCCGTGTGGCGCTGCAGAATGCGGCATCGATTGCCGGGCTGCTGATCACTACCGAAGTGGCGGTCGCTGACCTGCCGGCAAAAGAAGGCGGAATGCCACCAATGGGCGGTGGTATGGACCCGATGGGCGGTATGGGCGGTATGGGCGGCATGATGTAACCCACCCAATCTGTCAGCAAAAAAGCCCTGGTCTTAAATGGCCGGGGCTTTTTTTTATCTGGCGTGTTTAAGTATTGAGCGTTATCTGGGCAAATCTTTGTAACGTTACCAACCTAATAATCGCTACAATGGCTGGTTTAACAGCTAAGGGCCGAAACAGCCGATCAGCGATAGTAAGTTTGGTGGCGATCAGGTCCGCGTTTATTCGAGGTAAATCAGAAGGTGGGAATGGAAGATCGTGATGGCTTCATCTGGTTCGATGGTGAGATGGTGCCGTGGCGTGAGGCAAAAGTACACGTACTGACTCACAGCCTCCATTACGGAATGGGGGCATTTGAGGGTATGCGCGCGTACCAGACTGCTGATGGCACGGCTATTTTTCGGCTCAAGGAACATGTCGATCGCCTCTATGGCTCTGCCCATATTCTGCAGATGGATATGCCATTTCCGCGCGAGCAGGTGCAGCAGGCTTGTTGTGATGCGGTTACCGTTAATGGCCTTGAAGAGGCTTATGTCAGGCCGCTGGCATTCTATGGCTCAGAGTCGATGGGCGTCAGTGCCCCCAACCTGAAAACTCATATCATTATCGCTGCCTGGGAGTGGGGAGAATACCTCGGAGATGGCGCGTTGGAACGTGGAGTTCGACTTAGAACCTCTTCCTTTGCACGCCACCACATCAACGTCACCATGTGCAGAACCAAGGCCACCGGCAACTACATCAATTCGATGCTCGCATTACGCGAAGCTCAGGCGTGTGGCTACGATGAGGCGTTACTGCTGGATGTTGATGGCTTTGTTGCAGAAGGCAGCGGTGAAAACATTTTCCTGGTGATCGATGGGGTCATTCATACCCCGGCCTTAACCTCTGCCCTGGCGGGGATTACCCGTGACACCCTGATTGCCATTGCCGACGAGGCGGGTTATCGAATTGTCGAGCGGCAGATTAGTCGTGATGAGGTGTATCTGGCGGATGAGGCATTTTTTACCGGTACTGCGGCAGAGGTGACACCGATCCGCTCACTGGATGACCGACAGATTGGTGCCGGTGTTCGCGGCCCGGTTACTGAGGCGTTGCAGAAACGTTACTTTGAAGTGGTGCGCGGCGAAGCGGAAAATTACCGCCACTGGCTGACCAGTGTGGATTAACGAATATGGTTGAGAAATTGAAACCGGCAAATGCGGCGTTGAAGTATGAGGTGACCCAGGCGGATCTACCGCTGCACTGCCCGATGCCGGGCCAGAGCCAGTGGAATTCGCACCCGCGGGTCTACCTGCCGGTAGAGGATAGCGGTGAGGTGTTGTGCCCTTATTGCGGAGCCCTCTATATCCTCAAGCCGACGGAGCAGTAGGGGTCGTTCAGATAAGCTCGTCAGCGGACTCCTATAGCAAGCAGCCAGGGGCGACCCTGGTGGTGGCGCCTTCCTGGGTTGGCGACATGGTGATGGCGCAGAGCCTGCTGATGGTGTTAAAAAAATCGGCGCCGTCGGTACCGATTGATCTACTTGCCCCACAGTGGGTGCTGCCGTTGGCTCAGAGAATGCCGGAGGTTCGCAAGGGTATCGAAAACCCGCTGGGCCATGGTGAATGGGGCTGGTCGGCGCGCAAGCGGCTGGGAAGGCAACTTCGTGGGGAGTACAGCCGCTGTTACGTGTTGCCCAATTCCTTTAAATCGGCGTTAATTCCATTTTGGGCCGGTATTCCAGAACGAATTGGTTATCGTGGCGAGCTTCGCTATGGGGTACTGACCCACCCGTTGGCGCTGGATAAAAAACAGCTTCCCCGAACCGTTGAGCGGTTTGTGGCGTTAGCGGACCAGGGTCGAGCAGTCGCCGAGATTGAGCAGCCGCGGCTGGTTGTTGACGAGAATTCGCAGCGCAGTGCGCAACAACAGTTCAATCTCGATGCTGACACCGCACCGGTACTGGGGCTCTGCCCGGGCGCGGAGTATGGGCCGGCCAAACGGTGGCCACCGGCTTATTTTGCTGAGGTTGCCAAAGCAAAGATTGCTAGTGGCTGGCAGGTCTGGTTGTTTGGGTCCGCTAAAGACCGGCAGATTACCGAGGAGATTAACCGTTTAACCGGGAACCGATGTAGTGATTTGGCCGGTGTGACCACTCTGGCCCAGGCCTGTGATCTGATGGCATTAACCTCCGCAGTGGTGACCAATGACAGTGGATTGATGCATGTCGCAGCGGCTCTCGATCGGCCACTCTACTGTCTCTTCGGATCATCTGATCCCAAGTTTACGCCGCCACTTTCTGCGACGGCGACCATCTTTTATCTCGGCCTTGATTGTTCGCCCTGTTTCAAACGTGAATGTCCGTTGTCGCACCTCGATTGTCTGAATCAGCTGCTGCCGGAGCGAGTGGTCGCTGCGCTGCCCTGATATGCGCATATTGTTGGTTAAAACCTCATCGTTGGGTGATGTTATTCATGCTTTGCCCGCAGTGACCGAGGCGGTGAAGATAAATCCGGGGGTTCGTTTTGACTGGCTGGTGGAAGAGGCCTTTGCGGAGATACCGTCCTGGCACCCCAGTGTCGAACAGGTAATTCCGGTAGCGCTACGGCGTTGGCGGCAGAAACCGGTTCAGGCGTTGCGGAGCAGCGAGTGGAGGGCCTGGCGCAAGGTTGTTCGTAACAGGAATTATGACCTGGTCCTTGATGCGCAGGGATTGATTAAAAGCGCCTTCCTGGCGCGCCTGGTCGGGAAGCCGGTCGCTGGATACGATTCCAGCTCGATTCGGGAACCGCTTGCATCGATAACCTATAAGCGCAAAGTGCGGGTGGACCGACAACAGCATGCGGTAGAGCGCATGCGCCAGCTTTTTGCCGAAGTTTTGGGGTATCGGTTGCAGCCGAGGTCACCCGATTATGGCGTGGTTCTGGATGCTGGCCGAGTCCACAGACAGGCTGGCTATCTTGTCTGGCTGCACGGTAGTACCTGGGCCAGTAAATTGTGGCCAGAAGAGAGCTGGGTCAGATTAAGTCGCCTGGCGGTAGATGCCGGTTATGAAGTGCTCGTCCCCTGGGGAAATCAGCAGGAGCGCGACCGGGCGGAGCGTATTGCTACACATGTGGAGGGGGTCTCGGTGTTGCCGAGCACCACTCTCACAGAGCTGGCCACGGTGCTGCGTGGTGCCGCAGGGGTGGTTGGCGTGGATGGTGG
>JBPEXY010000059.1:0-2925 GCA_052031065.1 Immundisolibacteraceae bacterium
CCGGCGATGTACTCCCGCGCGGTTTCCGGCTCCACCATTCCAGCAAACAGGTGCTCAAAAAACAGCACCCCCAACGCCGCCATGGTGAAAGGCTTAACCAACCAATTGACCACCAAAGTGATGCAGAGGCCTTTAGGTTTTTTGCCGACATCACGGATCGAGGCAAAATCAACGTTGACCATCATTGGGTAGATCATCACCCAGATGAACAGCGCCACCACCAGATTGACGCTGGCATATTCGATCGCCGCAATTCCTGCGAATAGCCCCGGCAACAGCAGCCCCAGCACAACACCCGCGCCGATACACAGTGCCACCCAGACAGAAAGGTAACGTTCAAACAGTCCCATTATTTTTTACTTCCATTTAATACCTGCAATCCGGACCGAGGAATCAGCGCCGCACCCTGCTGCCAGTCACCCGGACTGACAAGTCCAGAGCAGATCGCTCTGATGATGATTCAGCTGTTGGTCAGCGGATATTATCGCGGGAAATCACCGCTCCCCGATAGCGAGGTGCGGTATCGCGCTGCTTAACTTCCGGAATATAGGCCGCCAGGCGGGTAACACTCTGCAGATAGAGACACACCTCTGTGAGTTGCCGCTGCTCTGCCTCTTCGATGAGGGCAGCGCGCAGGGTTTCAACCTGCTCGCGACGGGCAATGGTGCGTAGGACACCCCGTTCGCGGGTTAAACCAACGCGGGCGGTGGCGGTCTGTTCAGTCTCACTGAACTTGCCGTAAACCACATTAATACCCGGCGCCTGCGCTCGCATTGCAGCCTCCATCAATGGCTCCATCTGTTCCCGTGGCACAACACAGATCAAACTCACAAAATCACGATGATCCGCCTGCTGGCTTTGCGCCAGCCCCAGCCCCGCTACCCGCCCGGAAATGCCCAGCTCCATCACGCTCTGGTCCCGCCAGTGGGTATCACCCTTCAGTTCATCAATGGCGGTGATAATCTGCTCCAGAGTGGCCGCCTGATGGGCATGGCCATAGACACTGGTGAGGTTGACGATCCCTTTCTGTACCGGCAGACGATAAGCAATTCCACGCCCCGGCAGCCCAATTCGCCCAGCCCGTACCACCGCCTCGAACACATCATCGGCATCGGTGTTATCGACAACCACCGCGAATAGCTCTTTATCTGGCTTGCTGGTAATGCGCAGCCACCCCAGGCCAGCGCGTAGACCGCGTCCTTCACAGAGCTGCATCACCGGACCATGGGCACCGGCACGCATCGCCGCACGGGAGATGGTCTCGATCTGGCCGCGACGGGTAATGCAGTAAATAGCGGTGAGATTCTCACGAATATTCAGCGACGCATTGGTGGCGGAATCATCACGGGGACTCCAGACCGGATAATCGGTTGAGTAAAGCACTTCTTCACAAGGGATGGAGAACACCGCGCCGGCGCCGGGCCGATGCAGACCGGCGACCTCGTATATCTCCTCAATCAGCCCGTCGACTTCATCATCCGGCACCAGTACCTGCACATAACGCATCGATGGGCTCATTAACGGAATTAACGACTGGGTCCAGTGGTCGCGAATCAGGGTGCCACGAGAGTTAAACACCGTGGCGCCGTGGCCACCTTTGGCAAATACCTCCTCCAGTACCCGCGCGGTGCTGCTGACCGGCAGCATCACCGTCACCGATGAGAGGTTATCAACCGCACGAAACCGGGTCATCTGGACAATCCCTCAGCGCATAGAAAGAGCGGATAAGCTAACAGCTTGCGGAGTGAGACGATATTCGCCATGTCTAGTCCAGTAACGCCTGGCGACGCTCCACCCGTGCTACCAACAGCCCTACCGTTAACACACTGATGATCGGCCCCACTGATGCCAGGGCCAGAATTCCGAAACCATCGGTCACCCCCGGCACATTGCTGCCGATACCAAGTCCCATCGCCAGTACCAGCGGTACCGTAATCGGACCAGTTGTGACTCCGGCGCTGTCCCAACTGAAGTTGACGAACTCTTCAGATGAGACCCAGGTCAGCAGCAGCAGCAACAAATAGGGCGGCACCAGCAGCCAGGCCAGGGGCAGGTTAAAAGCGATTTTACAAACGCCGGCCGCTATTCCGGCACCAACTCCAAGCGCAACACTGTGCATCAGCACCTTTTTACGAAACGCGCCAACGGTAATCGACTCCACCGTATTACCCAAAGCATTCAGCGCCGGCTCTGCCAAAGTCGCACCATAACCGAGGAAAAAACCGAAAACAGCTGCCAGCAACTTGCCATAAAACGCGTACTCGAACATCGGCCCCTCAGTACCCGGAACGCCCCAGGGGGCGATAGTGGTGAAGGTCGCCGGCACGTTGCTACCGAGCTGGGTGCCCAGAGGCGTGAGGCCAAGTTGAATACCGAGACCGAACAGCATCATTCCTGCCAGGGTGAAGCCCAGGCCGATGGTCACCGTATCTGACTGCGCCACCGACTCGCGCAGAATGACCCTGAGCGTCAACACCATAAACAGCGCCAGCGGCACAATGGCCCGTAGCGCATTCCAGACTGACTTTGAAACCCGCTCTCTGAGATCACTTTGCGGGTCCCACCAGGCACCGGCAAATAATGTGCGATCATCCGGCGCCGTCTTCTCAAGCACAATCACCGGGCTGGCATGAACGATACGCCCATCAACCAGCTGTGGCTCCCCGTCACGCAGCACAATGCGCGAATGCGGCGGTAATTCGCCGGATTGCAGATAGCGCTGAAAATCCGCGCTGTTGAACCCCAACACCTCACGACTAACCACCGTACGCGAGCTGGCCGCCCCGTCTGCCTGCGCAGCAGCAGCCAATTGCACATAGTCGCCCCGCTGCAGGTGGTAGGCACCAAGTAACAGCACGGCAAGAATTGGAAACAGTGATGCCAGGGTCACAATACCGAAACCGGCATTGCGGTTATCGCTACCCC
>JBPEXY010000006.1:0-2564 GCA_052031065.1 Immundisolibacteraceae bacterium
GCCATTGCCTACCTGACACGCACATTTCATGCCCAGGCTGGCATAGTGATCAGTGCTTCTCATAATCCGTTTTACGACAACGGCATCAAGTTTTTCTCCGCTGCGGGTGAAAAATTTCCAGACAGCGCGGAGCTTGAAATTGAAGCTCAGATAGACCGGCCGATGCACACCGTTGAGAACGACCAGCTCGGTAAGGTGCAACGGGTTGAGGATGCTGGCGGCCGCTATATCGAGTTTTGTAAAAGCACCCTCGGTGGTGGTGATTTACGTGGCTTGCGGCTGGTCGTTGATTGCGCCCATGGCGCTACATACCATGTCGCGCCAGCGGTGTTCAGGGAGCTTGGTGCCGAGGTGTTTACTGTCGGTGCAGAGCCGGATGGGCTGAACATCAATGCAGATGTCGGTTCGACGTCGCCGGCGAGCCTGGAGGCCGCAGTTAATCTCCACCGTGCCGATATCGGTATTGCTCTGGACGGTGATGGCGACCGTTTGCTGATGATCGATGAAAAGGGCCAGCAGGTTGATGGTGACGAGCTGCTCTGTGTCATGGCTCATGAAAAGCAGCGCACGGGGGCGCTCTGTGGCGGCGTTGTTGGTACGGTGATGAGTAACTTGGGGCTGGAAAAGTCTCTGCAGGCCATCGATGTGCCGTTTCTTCGCACCAAGGTTGGGGACCGCTACATTATCGAGCAGTTGAAGCAGCAGAACTGGCAGCTTGGCGGCGAAAACTCCGGCCACATCATCTGTCTGGACAAGACCACAACCGGCGATGGGATTGTTGCCGCGTTGCAGGTTCTGGCGGCAGTGCGCAATAGTGAACGTTCGTTGCATGAGCTGAAGGGGCAGATGGAGAAGTTGCCGCAGGTCCTGGTGAATGTTGAAACGGTGCCTGGGTATAAGGTTGATGCAGATGCCCTGGTCCAGGACGCCAGTGATTCGCTGGATCAGCAGTTGGGTAGTGGTGGAAGGATTCTGCTGCGACCTTCAGGAACTGAACCGGTGGTACGGGTGATGGTGGAAGGCGAAAGCAGCGAGACGATTCGTTCGGTCGCATCGGAACTGGCGGCAGCGGTAGAGCAGGGCGTTGAGCGATTCAGGCAGCAACGGTGAGCGTTGGTCAAGAGCCGAAAAAGGTATCTTACGGGCGGTTCTCCGATTGATTTTCCGGCGCCGCGTCGGTAACATCGCCGCCCCTGACGGGGCAGAAAAGCGAACGCCCGATGGGTCGAGTCGTGGAGTGTATGGATGAGTCGCCAGCCACTGGTGGTCGGCAACTGGAAAATGAATGGTCGGCGTGCGGAAGCACGGCGTTTATCCGCCGCTCTGGTCCCGCTGGTGAAAGGAGTGGCCACCGAAGTTGTGGTCTGTCCGCCGTTCCCGTACCTGGTTGATGTCGCCGATCAGCTGCAGAGTTCGCTGGTAAAGGTTGGTGCGCAGAACTGTTCTGACCACGCGCCCGGCGCTTTTACTGGTGAAGTAGCGGCTGAGATGTTGGTAGACGCGGGTTGTCACTACGTTATTGTCGGGCACTCTGAGCGGCGTACGCTTTACCAGGAAGCGAGCTCGCTGGTAGCAGGCAAGGCGCAGGCTGCTATTGCGGCTGGACTGGTGCCGATTGTCTGTTTTGGCGAGACGCTGGAAGAGCGTGACGCTGGAACCACGGAAAAGGTGCTTGCGGAACAGGTGACGGCGATACAGCGACAGTTTGAGCCGGCATTGATTGAAAAGCTGGTTTTTGCCTACGAGCCGGTTTGGGCGATCGGAACCGGTGTTACGGCTAGCCCGGAGCAGGTAGAGGTGGCGCATCGGTTTGTGCGCGGTTTGCTTGCTGAGGCAGGCGAGACGGTGCGGATTTTGTACGGTGGTAGCGTTAAACCAGGGAATGCGGCCGAGCTGTTTTCTCTCGAAAATGTGGATGGTGGGCTGATTGGCGGAGCCAGTCTCGATGAGCATTCATTTGCGGCGATTTGTCAGGCGATGGGTTAAGTGGAAACAGTAATACTTGCAATTCATGTGTTAGCGGCGGCAGCCCTGATCGGGCTGGTGCTGATTCAACAGGGTCAGGGGGCTGATGCGGGAGCTGCTTTTGGCAGCGGAGCATCGCAGACTCTGTTTGGTAGTCGTGGTGCGGGTTCCTTTTTTACCCGGGCTACAACACTGCTGGCCCTGGTCTTTTTCCTCACCAGTCTCGCGCTGGCCTGGAGTTCGGCGCAGAACGCCAAGCAGGAGAGTGTGATAGATCGCGTTGGGGTGACTATTGATACCGATGCTGAGTTGCCGCCGGGCCTTTTCGGTGAAGAGGCTGAGCAGAAGGGTGCGGGGGGCAGGGCTCCCGCTGATATCCCGGTTATACCGGAGTAATGTAATTGCCGATGTGGTGGAATTGGTAGACACGCTGTCTTGAGGGGGCAGTGACGAGAGTCGTGCCGGTTCGAGTCCGGCCATCGGCACCATAAAAATTAAACAATTAAACTATGATCGGACATCTGGTCACGTCCGAATTTGAGGCTGGCAGGTTTAGGTCTGAGTAGAGTGACAGCGGCTTTGTAAGGAGCCTGCTTAAG
>JBPEXY010000060.1:0-4006 GCA_052031065.1 Immundisolibacteraceae bacterium
CCCCGATGCTCCTAAACAACAGGTGCTGGCTATTCAACGCTGGTCCGTTGACACCGGCGAACGGGTCTTTGTTCACGGCCCTTCCGGCGGAGGTAAATCGACACTGCTCAACCTGCTGTGCGGAATTCACCGTGCAGGACACGGCCAGGTATCGGTGCTCGGCCAGCGGTTGGATCAAATGAGCAACCGCCGGCGCGACCGGTTCCGCGCTAACCATATTGGCTGCGTGTTTCAGCAATTTAATCTCATCCCTTATCTGGATGCGATCGATAACATCCGCCTGGCCGCCCACTTTGCAGCAAGCAAACAGCCGGCGCTGGATCAGCAAGCGGACGGGCTGCTTTCCGCCCTGGGTATTGCGCCTTCAGACCGGCGTAAAGCCACTGAACACCTCAGCATTGGCCAGCAACAGCGGGTTGCCATCGCCAGGGCGCTTATCAATAACCCCCAACTGCTGATAGCGGACGAGCCCTCATCATCGCTCGATCAACCCAACCGCGATGCCTTTATGGCGCTGCTGATGTCACTGGTAGAGGAGCATCGGATCACCCTGATTTTTGTCAGCCACGACCTGTCGCTTTCGCACCATTTTGGACGCATCGAAGCGCTGGCCGATATCAATACCGCCGACCGGGTGTGCTGATGTTCATCCGGCTCGCCTGCAAAAGCCTGCTCAACCGCAGAGGTTCGGTGATGATGACCGTGCTGGCGCTGACGGTCAGTATCGTTGTGCTGTCAGCTGTCGAGCACGTCCGCCAGCAGGCCAGGCATAGTTTTGGCAACACCGTCTCCGGCGTCGACCTGATCGTCGGCGCAAGAACCGGCAGCCTCAATTTGCTGCTCTATTCGGTGTTTCGCGTCGGTTCGCCAACCAACAACATCAGCTGGGCTGCCTATCAGCACATTGCCTCCGGCAAACAGGTCGCCTGGGCCGTGCCTATCGCACTGGGCGATTCCTACCAGGGCTACCGTGTCATGGGCACCACGGCGGACTATTTCACCCATTTCAGTTACGGGCGCAAACGCAAACTTAAATTCGCTAGCGGTAAAGCCTTTGCCGGGGTGCTCGACGTGGTTCTGGGGTCAGAAGTGGCCAGAAAACTACACCACAAGCTTGGCGATCAGGTAGTCCTCGCCCACGGCATCGCCAGCACCAGTTTCAGCCTTCACGACGATAAGCCGTTTAAGGTGGCAGGTATCCTCGCGCCCACCGGCACGCCGGTCGACCAGACCGTGCACGTCAGCCTGCAGGGCATCGAAGCCATCCACATCGACTGGCAACAGGGTGTAAAAATTCCCGGTAAAGCCGTGACCACGGAACAACTGGCCGACATGGACCTGCAACCGACAAGCATCACCGCATTCATGCTCGGCCTGAGTTCAAAAATGGCCACCTTCCGCGTGCAACGGGAGATCAACCACTATTCCGGCGAACCGCTAATGGCGATACTTCCCGGCGTTGCGCTGTCCGAACTTTGGCAAATGATGGCTACCTTCGAACACACCCTGCGGCTGATATCGGCCTGTGTGCTGGTCTCCGCCCTGTTAGGGCTAAGTGCCATGCTGCTGGCTTCGATCCGCGAACGCGAGCGAGAAATTCATCTGCTGCGGGTGATCGGTGCGCCACCAATGTTCCTGTTCTTGCTGATCGAGCTGGAGGCCCTGTTAATCAGTTTGGTATCCATTGCACTTGGCACCTTGCTGCTCTACCTGGTGCTGAGAACCGGCGGCGACTACCTGGCATCAGAACTTGGGCTGCATATCAGCGCCAATATCTGGTCTGAAAGCAACCTCTACATTGCCCTGATGGTCATTCTAGCCACCATGGTCGCGGCGGCCATACCGTCCCTGAAAGCCTATAGAAATGCGCGGCTTAAATAGCGGCCGGGCCTGTCCTGTCTGAAAAGAGTTGAATAAGTCGCATGGGGGATGCGGCATTGCAAGACCGAACCCCGAGGTTTGTGAACACTACCCCATTGCCCCGCAGCGACGGCGGGAGGGACCGATTATCCGTCAACCTTATTACTTTGAAACTCTTCAGGCGGCTCCTCTTCTGTCCGTGGGTCCATCTGCATGGCCATGGGCGTGGTGGAATCAGAGACTACACGGAATGGGTCCGTTTCATCATGCACCGGAATCACATGAGCCTTACGGCGGAAGAATATACCGATAGAAAATAACAACAGACTCGCCGCGCAAAACGCAAACAATCCGGCAGAACCCATCAAGCTCATAAACAACGAGGCAAAGGGTCCGCCGATGGCAGAACTGAGACCAAACACCAGCAGTATTCCGCTACCTACCATGGTGAAATCTTCCGGTTGGGCATGATCGGTGGCGTGAGCCAGACAAATGGCGTAGAGCGTCATTACGGTTGCCCCCCATAGAAAAGACAACCCCAAAAGCAGGTTGCCCGCATTCGGTATTATCACTAATAACAGCGAAATCAAAGCGCCTGTCACAGACAGGAACAGCACTACCAAACGTCTGTCGTAATAATCCGACAGCCGCCCGAAAGGTAGTTGAAATATCGCGCCGCCCAAAACGGCGGCACTCATAAACAGAGTAAGTTGCGCGGTAGACAACCCCACCGACGCAGCGTACACCGGCCCTAATGACCAAAATGCACCCGAGGCTAAACCGGCCGCCAACGCTCCACCCATCCCCACGTGAGAAAACTGCCATATTTTTCGCAAATCCAGTCGCACTCGGGTCAAAGGCGCCGGTTGCAACGATAGCGTCAGCGAAACGGGCAGAATGGCTAAGGACAGCAGTATCGCCGCTAATGTAAACAGGTCACTTGTCGTGGGATCAGCGAAATTAAGTAATTGCTGGCCCACCATTATCATGGCCATGTTAATCGCTGTGTAAATGGAAAGTAAGGTGCCGCGGGTTTCTGAGGAGGCTCGCTCGTTCAGCCAGCTTTCGATAATCATATACAGGCCGGAAATACACATACCGACCAAAAAGCGCAACCCTAGCCACATAGGGTAGTTAGGAAACATATCAAACAGCAAAATTATGGCCGAAAAAAGCGAACCCAATACAGCAAACGAACGGATATGCCCCACTCGCCGAATCAAATGGGCTGACATCAAACAACCCAGTACAAAACCCAGAAAATAACTGGAGCCGGTGGTAGCGATCTGAAAATCGCTGAACTGCTCTATCTCAGCCCGAATAGGCAGCAGTGTAAGCTGCAGCCCATGGCCTATCAGTAATAGCGCCTGTGAAAACAACAGAGCTGTTAAGGGCAACAACAGTTGTTTCATGCGGTCTCCGTTTTAAAAATGATGTGTGTAATGCTGCAAGGCGTGAGTTTATTTAAGTTAACTGATGAGTTGCGGCTGGCCGCTAAGGTGCGTATTGGGGCAACAAAACACCGGTTTGAATGACCTAGCATCGTGCCGGAAGCATCCGCCAAAAAGTGGCACCCGGCATCCGGATCGGTTCGAGCAGAGAACAGAGCCGAAAACCGGCAGCGCGGCAAAGATTATGGGGTCTACCATTAAAATTGCAGGGCAGGTTGGGCTGTTAATATAGTTCAGGATGGGGGTGTGGGTAGAGGGGGGCAGTGGCCGCGCCGGCGGTTCACCCGACTTGAAATACCATCCCCTTGCATCATTCACGCAGGTCGTTCGGAATGGTGCCAATCCTATGGTAGTGATCGTGGTTCTGACAGGTGACGTGACCGGCGGATGGATATCTTTGGGTGTTAACCACAAAGGAGATATTCATTAGAGACCACGAGCACCGGTATAGAAGACATCGGCGTCAGGTCGTGCAACCCAGCATGCTCGGCTAATGTAACCACTGCGAGATTGGCCATCGAATTTATGCCTCAAACCAATCATTAATGTACTTCATTGGAAAAGCATCTCATCTAAAGTGCTTGATTGCAAGACCTGACCCCGAGGTTTACTGCCGAGGTTTACTGTGACCCCGAGGTTTACTGCAACGGGCCAATTTAGAGTTTTTCTACAGCCTCAACGCCCCGCTAAACGGC
>JBPEXY010000061.1:0-2499 GCA_052031065.1 Immundisolibacteraceae bacterium
GGCAGCTTAGCGGTGAGTCGCCGCAAGAAGTGGTGCGCCAGTTTACCGAGGAGCGCGGTCTGGGGCGCGCAGACCGCGACTATTTTCATGACCTGTTCAAGTCGGTCTGTGATCATGTCGATGAGCTTGACCAGTCGCTTACCCCATTTCTTGATCGGCCCATTGAAGAGCTGGAACCGGTGCTCCGTTCGGTGCTCTGGTTTGCAGCCGAAGAGCTTTCCTATCGCCTGGAAATTCCTTACCGCGTGGTGATCAACGAAGCGGTGGAGCAGGCGCGTTCGTTCGCCGGCGAGGATGGCTACAAACTGGTAAATGCCGTGCTCGACCGCCTGGCTGAGGTGGTTCGCAAAACTGAGTGGAATCGTCGGACAGGGTGACCGTTCTGCTGCTCGCGTATCTGTTCTATTAGTTACTGACGAATCCGTGTCAGAGTTTTCCCTGATAGAGCGTTTCTTTGTCGATGCCGGTGCCAAACGAGCCGATGTTGCGCTCGGTATTGGTGACGATGCGGCGGTGATTTCACCACCAACCGGAACCGAGCTGGTGACTGCCACCGATACCATGGTTGCCGGTGTTCATTTTTTTGATGATGTTCCGGTAGATTCCCTCGGCCACAAGGCGCTGGCAGTGAACCTTAGTGATCTGGCGGCAATGGGAGCGACGCCTGCCTGGGCGCTGTTGGCGCTGACCCTGCCAGGCGGGCAGGAAACCTGGCTGAGTGAATTTGTCAGGGGGTTTGGTGAATTGGCGCGGCGCTATCAGGTCGCGCTGGTCGGCGGTGATACCACTCGCGGCCCACTGACTATCACCGTGCAGGTGATCGGATATTTACCGGCCGGCAAAGCATTGACTCGACACGGTGCCCAGCCCGGTGATCTGATCTTTGTCACCGGTACCCTCGGTGATGCCGCAGCGGCCCTCTCCCTGCTAAAGCAGAATCAGGCTAAGCCCGTTGCGGAG
The DNA here is from genome assembly GCA_052031065.1 of Immundisolibacteraceae bacterium. GTDB lineage: Bacteria > Pseudomonadota > Gammaproteobacteria > Immundisolibacterales > Immundisolibacteraceae > JBPEXY01. The sequence continues at coordinate 961 of JBPEXY010000061.1, forward strand.
GTTGAATACCTGATCAACCGGCTGCAGCAGCCAGAGCCCAGGGTTAAGGAGGGGTTGTTACTTTCTGGTATGGCGACCAGCTGCATCGATATTTCTGACGGGTTGATCGCTGACCTGGGCCATGTTCTGCAGGCCAGTGGGGTCGGTGCGCGATTGCAGAGAGCGCGAATTCCAAGATCTGCTGAGTTTGTGACTGCGATTTCGCAAGCGCTGATCCCAGAAGATGTCTGGGATCAGGTTCTAACCGGTGGCGACGATTATGAGCTCTGTTTTACGCTCCCTGCGGCGCAACGCAATCAGCTGGAGGCACTGCCCTGCAGGGTCACCGAAATTGGGGTGATAACCGCTGAGTCAGGCATTGAGCTCATCGATGAAAACGGCCACTCCTTGCCCCCGCCTGAGGGAGGCTATGACCATTTTCGGTAACCAGGTCTGGTTGCCCTGCCTTAACCATGAGCGGCGTTGTGACTCATTGACTTCAATCACAGGTTTTTTTCAGACGGGAGGTAATCAATGATTCGCAGGGACTTGATCCCGCTCTGCCGCCACCCGCTTAACCTGCTGGCATTCGGGTTCGGGAGTGGTCTCATGCGCAAGGCTCCCGGAACCTTTGGTAGTGTTGCGGCGCTACCTTTTTTGCCACTGTTTGCGCCGTTACCGCCGGTCTTCGGTGCCGTTCTGCTGGTGGTTGCTGCGGCAGCGGGAATCGTTATCTGTAGTCATGCTGGCAAGCAATTGGGGCAGGCTGACCCCGGCTGTGTGGTCTGGGATGAAATGGTCGGTGTCTGGTTAACGCTGTTTGCGGTGCCACTGAGTTTACCCGCCGTCGTTGCTGGCTTCCTGCTATTCAGGTTGTTCGATATTGCCAAGCCGTGGCCAATCAGCTGGTGTGACCGCCATTTGAAAGGCGGGCTCGGTATTATGGTCGATGATCTTGTCGCGGCGTTGCTGGCGGCTTTGGTGTTAAGACTGGGGTTATCTTGGTGTGGCCAGCTCAGCCACTGGTATAGCCTGCATTAAATTACTGAGGGCACACGGCCTTGATTTTTTTCAGTCAGCCCGGAGTTCTCCCTGGAACGACGTTGTGACGCGCAAACGGCGAATGTTTGCTGCATTGCTGCCGAATGATCAGCTGCGCGACCAGATGAATCGCCTGACTCTATTGGGTATGTCTGCAGCCGACATCAATCACATCCACCCGGTACCCGCGGCAAATCTGCACCTTACCCTGGCTTTTTACGGCGAGATTGATCAACAGACTCAGGTAGCAATCAGTGCAGAGCTAGCAGAGATTGCAACAGAGCCTTTTGAAATTCGGCTCGACCAAATCGAATTCTGGCCGAAAGCGGGAATTCTTTGCCTCGTCCCAACAGAGCCACCGGCACAGCTACTGCAGTTGGCTGCTTACGCAGACCGGGCAAAGTGTGCCTGGTCTCAGCAACGCCCGCAGCGGCGCCGGTCGCGATCTGACCGTGTACTCAGCAAACAGCCGTTCTCTGCTCATGTCACTTTGGCACGCAGGGTGACTGCCTTGCCGCC
>JBPEXY010000062.1:0-4628 GCA_052031065.1 Immundisolibacteraceae bacterium
TTGTCCCGTTACGGTCTGGCCGTGGGCGACGTGATGGAGCTGGTACGCGAAGGGCTGGGAGGTGCCAGTGCCGGCCAGATCATCAATGGCAACGAGCGTTACGACATCTACGTGCGGCTCGCTGAGCGGTTTCGCGAAGACCGTGAAACCATTGCCGACCTGCGTTTACAGGCCCCGTCAGGTGCCTGGGTTCGCCTAGGGGATGTGGCGGAAGTCAGTATCGCATCTGGTCCACCGCAGGTGCGTCGTGATGACGTGCAGCGTCGAGTGGTGATTCAGGCCAATGTTCATGGACGGGACATGGGTAGCGTGGTTGCTGATATTCGTCAGGTGATTGCCGAGCAAGTGGACCTGCCCACCGGTTATTCCGTCGATATCGGTGGCCAGTTTGAAAATCAGCAACGAGCGCAAAAGCGTTTATCCCTGGTGGTGCCGGTTTCGCTGGGATTAATTGCTTTGTTGCTTTATTTTGCCTTTGCCTCGGTTGGCCAGGCCATGCTGATTCTGGTGAATGTCCCGCTTGCGGTGATTGGTGGTGTGTTTTCACTCTGGATTTCCGGTCAGTATTTGTCGGTGCCCAGCTCAGTGGGCTTCATCACCTTGTTTGGGGTCGCTGTCCTGAATGGCGTTGTCATGGTGGAAAGCATCAATCAACGGATTGCGGATGGCTTGAAAGTATCGGATGCGGTGTTTGATGGAGCGGTTTCAAGGCTAAGGCCCGTGCTGATGACTGCTATTACCTCGGCACTGGGTCTGATCCCCATGCTGCTGTCGAATGGTGTCGGCGCAGAAATCCAAAAGCCTCTGGCGAGTGTGATCGTGGGCGGATTGGTAACCGCTACGTTCTTGACGCTGTTTGTATTGCCGGTGCTGTTTGCCTGGTTTTCAAAAGGCAAGTTAAGCGACATGGCATAAACGTTTTGCCTGCCCTTATCGTTACGGTCAGGGCAGGTACATTTATTGTGTAAGGGTTGCTTATGCATCAACACGATCATTCACACCACAAAGATGAAAGCGCAAGCCGCATAGCAATGGCGTTCTTTCTTAATGTGGGCTTTACCATCATCGAATTCATCGGCGGCTGGCTCACCAACAGCACGGCTATCATGGCCGATGCGGTGCACGATCTGGGTGACAGTCTGTCCATTGGCAGCGCCTGGCTCCTGAACCGGCTGGGACGTAAATCCGCCGACACCGAATTCACCTATGGCTACCGGCGGTTGTCCCTGTTCGGCGCCCTGATCAACGGCCTGGTATTGATTGCCGGATCGCTGTGGGTATTAAGCGAAGCAATTCCCCGACTGGCCAATCCAGTGATGCCCGTCACCGAGGGCATGTTAGCGCTGGCGATTCTGGGCGTCACCGTCAACGGTATTGCTGCTTATCGTCTTAGCAAGGGAAATACGCTGAACGAAAAGGTATTGAACTGGCATTTATTGGAAGATGTGCTGGGGTGGGTGGCAGTGCTGATTATCTCAATCGTTTTGCAGTTTGCCGACTGGCCTATTCTCGACCCATTGCTATCGGTGGGCTTTACTCTCTTTATTCTGTTTAATGTGTGTCGGAATCTTTGGGGAACCGGCAAGCTTTTCTTTCAGGCTGTTCCAGATAAGGCGCTTCACGAGGAGATCCGGCGAACACTAATTGGCATTGATGGCATCAGCGGAATTCATCACCAACACCTCTGGTCCCTGGATGGTGAACAGCATGTACTGACGGCCCATATCGTAGTGGATCACGAGGGAGTTTTTGGTCCTGACGAATACTGCGCCATCAAACAATCCATTGCTATGGCGCTCGAACAATACCCGCTGGCTCACACCACAATTGAAATCGAGCTGACCGAAGAAGCTTGCCGGGATCAACCCGTGCCCAGCCAAACGGATCAGCACTAACAAGAGAACTTCGTATGTCCATGGGGTTCTAGGGATTTTCCGTCCAAAAACGACAAAGTGCTCTGGAGGCCCCGCCATCTGTGGCCTCCAGAGGGGTATTACTTTTTTCGAGATCCCTATTTTGGCTCTATTTGAGTAAGATTTAGTCTTTTTGGGCTAAATCCATGGCATTCGAAGAACGGGTTCAGATCTTGTCCGAGGCAGAACAAGATGAGTTGTATGGACCTCCCGCTTTCACCTCCGCTGACCAACGCTTCTTTTTCTCGCTGAACGATAAGGAGCTGGCGGTCGCTAAAAGCGTTCGCCACCGGGCTCAGCGCTACATGTTTGTAGTACTGCTGGGCTATTTCAAAGCCAAGCCGGTGGTGCTGAATCCCGGCTTTCATCAGATCAAGCAAGACCTAAAATACGTTTATCAAACCGTTTTACCAGGCCCAGGCTGTAGACCCTTTAATCTCACACCAAAAGAGAACGAACGGATTTACCAACGTGTTTTCCAGCTCCGCAACTACCAGCGCTGGAATGCCAAAGCCCACGGAGTGGCGTTGAGCGACTACTTATCCCAGCAAGCCAGAGCCTGGACGGCGCCAAGGCACCTCTTCGATGCGGCCATTGAATATTGTTCGGGGCAGAAGATCGCGAGCCCTGCTTACAGCACTCTGCAAAAGATGATCAGTCAGGTGGTGAGAGATGAACAGGAACGCATGGCCGACCGCCTTGAACGTGCAATGTCAGGAAATCTTAAGCAAGTTCTAGCGGAGCTCGTGAACGGCGAAGGTCCGTTGCCGTTCCGACAGTTGCGACAATCGGCTCGTAACTTCACCGGAACCGAGTTGGAGAAAGAACTGATTGTCTATCGCCACATCCAGCATTGGATGCCGGAAGTGGATCTGCTGTTGAGCACGCTATCACTGTCGCAGAAAAATCAGCAACACCTGTCAGAGAAAGTCGACTACTACGGTGCCAAACTGAAACGTCAAACCATAGGCAACCAAAGGCTGTATTTATTGTGCTATCTGCAAACGCGATGGCAGCAAGCGCTGGAACGTATTGCAGATGGCTTTGTGCATCATGTCAGACAGACCAAACAGAAAGCAAAGGAGTATGCGCAGGAAGCGGTGTTTAAGGATTGGCAAAACGCATCTAAAAATGTCAGCAAGGCAGCTGAAGTACTGCATCTGTTCATTGATGACAGCATTGATCTGCAACTACCATTTGCAACAGTAAGACAACAAGCACTGAGCCTGCTGACCAAAAGGGATCTGGAATCTGTATGTCTCTTCCTGAACGAGCAGCGGCGATCGGTCGATGAAGCCATGTGGCAGTACTACGACGAGAAAGAAAGCCTGCGGAAGGGTTTGCTGCGAGAGTTGTTCCTATGTCTGCGCTTCGAAGGCAGCGACGGCACCCAGCACTTAGCGACCGCCTTGGCAAAAGCACAAGGCGAACTCAACGCCCAGGCCCAATTGCAAACCGCCGATACACGGTTGCTTTCCAAAAAAGCTCTCGAATTCCTGCTGGATGGTGACGGGAATATCCTGATCGATCGTTATGAGTGGTTCCTCTATCAACAGATTCCTGATCGCCTGAATGGCCAGCTGACTCTGCCTGAAATCACTAAATACCGGGCACTCGACGCCGACCTTATCGACGGGGAACATTGGCGAAAAAACAAATATACGCTGCTTCAACAGAGCCAGTTGACAAAATTAGCGAAGGAGCCTGAAAAGCTGGTCAAGCAGATGGCCATTGAATTGGATACCCGTTTGTACGAAGTCGGCGAATATCTTGAACAGGAAGACAACCGGAATATCATCTTGCGTAATCCGCAGGGTAAACGCTACTGGCGCCTGCCTTCGGCCAGCAAGCATCATCTGGTCAACAATCCCTTCTTCCAGCAAATTCCCTCAACGGGGGTTGCGGATGTACTGCGCATGGTCGATCGTGACACCGGTTTCATTGACTGCTTCACGCATGTGCTGGTTTCCCAATCCAGAAGCCGTTCCCATGAATATGACCTGTTGGCAATTCTGGTCGGCAATGCAACCAATCAAGGCATTTACGGCATGGCACAGATCTCTGATCGTACCTATGATCAGCTCAGCACTATCCAGGCGAACTATCTTCGCCTGGAAACATTGAATGCCGCTAACGACAACATCAATAACGCGACAGCCAAGCTACCGATCTTCCGGTACTACAACATCCAGGAAGATGTGATCCACGCCAGTGCCGATGGTCAAAAGTTCGAAGCCCGGCGCGAGACCTTCAAAACCCGTTATTCGTCGAAGTACTTTGGCACACAAAAAGGCGTTTCTGCCATGAGCCTAATCGCCAATCACGCCGCCATTAATGCCAGGGTAATCGGCGCCAACGAGCATGAATCACACTACATCTTTGATTTGCTGATGAACAATACATCAGACATCATTCCGGATGTACTCTCGACCGATACCCATGGGGTGAACCACGTGAATTTCGCGTTGCTGGATCTGTTCGGATACCAGTTTGCCCCACGCTATGCCCAGGTTGGCAAAGTGATCAATGACCTGTTTGATGTCAAGGAAGACAAAGAGAACAGAATTCAGCTACGCCTGAAAAAGCCCATCAACACACATCGGATTGCGCAACACTGGGATACCATTCAACGGATTGCTGTATCGCTTAAGCAGCGGAAAACAACACAAGCGACCTTGGTAAGAAAGCTCTCGGGGTACAAGCACAATCACCCGT
>JBPEXY010000063.1:0-11895 GCA_052031065.1 Immundisolibacteraceae bacterium
GTAGTGCCGCCAGGCAGATCCATCCAGTTGCAGGACAGGGTCTCAATCTGGCGCTGCGCGATCTGCGCACACTCGCCGATCTGCTGGCAGAAACCGCTCAAAGAGAGGGCGACCCGGGAGAGCCGCTGTTACTGCACCACTACTGCCAGCTGCGCAACAGGGACTGGCGACTGGTCGAGCAGGCAACCAGACTCCTCCCCGCAATTTTCAGTGCAGATTTGTGGCCCTTAAAGACCGGCCGAAGCCTGGCCCTGACCGCGCTCGCACTTACCCCGCCGCTGCGCCGCGCATTGATCCGCAGAGCCACCGGCGACTTTAGTTATCGCCCCAGGCTGAGTCGATGAACAGCGGAGTGAATGAGCCCGATTTCGATATCATTATCTGCGGGGGTGGCGTCGCTGGCAGTTTTTTGGCTGCGGCCCTAGATAGTCTGCCGGCCACACAACCACTCAAAATTGCGCTGATCGAGCCGCATTTTCTAGCTACCACCGTTTCTGCCAGGGAGTATCCCGAACTGCGGGTCAGCGCTTTGTTCAGCGGATCGATAACGGCGCTGGAACATCTGGGCGTCGATTTCCAGGCATTCTCATCTAATGGCGGTTACGCATCTCCCCTGGCAGCCATGCATGTCTGGGAAGATCATTCGCTACTGCCCGGAATTCAGCCAACCCAGGCTTCCATTCAATTTGATGCCGCAGAGATTGGCAAAGCCCAGCTTGGCTGGGTGGTCGAAAACCAACGGTTGATCAACACGCTACATAGCCGCATCAATGACACAAAAATAACTGTACTCAATCAACCTTCACGACGAATTGTGGCTGGTAACAAAGTCTCCACAACCATCGAAATGGCCGACGGCACCACCGTTAACGGCCGCTTGCTGGTCGCAGCAGATGGATCGAACTCTGCAATCCGCCAGCAGACAGGAATCGATATTGAAAGAGTTGATTACCATCAGCGTGCGCTGGTCGCCTCGCTGAAACTCGCCGACCACCACCGACAGATCGCCTGGCAAAAATTTCTGGCCGACGGCCCGGTGGCACTGCTACCACTGGCAGAGGGATACTGCTCACTGGTCTGGTCAACCACAGTGGAACACGCAGAGACGCTGGAGTCGCTACCGCTGGAAGCATTCAACCAGGAGCTGAGTGAGGCGCTTGACGCCAAACCGGCAGTTGTCACCTGGAGTTCTCCGCGCCGTTCGTTCCCGCTGTTCAGACAACTGGCGCTACGCTATGCCGGTCACCGCACCGTGCTGATCGGCGATGCAGCGCATCGCATTCACCCCCTCGCCGGCATGGGCGCCAACCTGGGTATTGCCGACGCTTTGGCACTGACGGAACTGCTTGCCAACCATACCGATGACCCAGGTGGTCAGGCAATCACCCGCCGTTATGATCGCCAAAGGCGCGCAGAAGCAAATCGCTATATCGCCGCTCAGGAACTGCTTCGCCACTGCTACCGGTGGAACGGCAGAAGCGCTTCGCTGGTTCGCGGTATGGGCATGGGGTTGCTTGATCGCAGCCAGCTGCTTAAACCAGAGTTACTGGCTTACGCGATGGGGTTAACTGACCACCAGCCGCCTTTTTTTCGAGGTGAGCGCTGTGGCTGAGCTTTAGCTAACCGGGCTGAGTAACCTTCAAGGCTCAACCAGTTACCAATCACCCATCAATGAGTAACCTGCTCAAATGGTTAGTCAACAACTCCCCAAGCGGTTCCAGCTCCGGCAGGGGAAGTTCAGATTCATCTGCCATCTGTGTCACCCTTAATCCCTGATAACCACAGGGGTTGATCCGACTGAATGGCTGTAGATCCATATCGACATTCAGACTGACGCCGTGGTAGCTGCATCCGCGCCGCACCCTGAGTCCCAGCGCAGCAATTTTTGCATCACCGACGTAAACGCCGGGCGCCCCTTGCCGCCGCTGACCCTCAATCTGGAATTCCGCCAACAGATCAATCACTGCCTGTTCGATTAACTCCACCAGCCCCCTGACCCCCAGCCCACGCCGTTTCAGATCCAGCAGGAGATAGCAAACCAGCTGCCCAGGTCCGTGATAGGTGACCTGCCCGCCACGGTCACTCTGCACCACCGGGATATCACCGGCATTGAGCAGATGTTGCGGTTTGCCGTTAATGCCCTGAGTGAAGACCGGCCGATGCTGCAAAACCCAGAACTGGTCACTGCTGCCCATCTGGCGCTGATCGACAAAGCGGCGCATCTGCTGAAAAACAGTGGAGTAATCCTGCAGCGACTGAAAGCAACGCCGTTCTACTGGCGGTGGTTCCGGCCCATTAGTCCCGCTCAGAGCCACCGGCCCGGAACCGTTCAATCTGCTGCTCATAAGCTCGCCACAACTGCTGCCAGACACTGCCAGGCCTGCCATCTCCGACGACCACGCCGTCCACAGAGGTGACCGGCATTAAGCCGCGGGTTGAACTGCTGATGCAGATCTCCTGCGCTTCCCTGAGCTGCTGCTCGCTGACCTCAACTTCCGCGACAGAGATACCGAGCGATTCGGCCAATGCCAGGGTTTGCTGCCGGGTAATACCATGGAGCAGCTGCTCATCGGCAGGCGGCGTCAGCAACCGACCGCCAACAACCACAAACACGTTACTTGCCGCACCTTCAGTCAACAGACCATCCCTGAGCAATAGTGACTCATCGGCACCTGCATCCACCGCCTGCTGTCGCAGCATGACGTTGGCGATCAGCGAAGTGGTCTTGGCATGGCAGTAGTTCCAGCGAATATCCTCTGCGGTAATCGCTTTCAACCCTGCAGCGAGCTGCTCTGGAGTGGCGCCACGCAGCGGACGACTCAAACAGAACACGGTTGGTGCTACCTGAGGAAAGGCGTGGTCCCGCGGTGCTACTCCGCGAGTCACCTGAAGATAGACGCTCTGGTCAAAATCTCCGCAGCGGCTGACCAACTCACTGAGCAGGTCGATCCACTGCGGGTAGCTATAAGGATTGTTAATGCGGGTTATCTGCAGACTACGGTTGAGGCGAGCCAGATGCTCGTCGGCGAGAAACAGTCTACCGCCGTAGGCAGGAATCACCTCGTAAACCGCATCACCAAAGATGAAGCCACGGTCCAGCGCCGGAATGGTTGCCTGATCAGGGGCGAGAAACTCGCCGCCGACCCACGCCAGCTCTCGCTGCCCGGTTGGTATGCTCGAAGCAGGTCTATTCAAAAAGCCGCTCCAGCCAGTCCCCCAGTTGCTGAATAACAGAACCTTCAGACACCCCTTCGAGGGCCAGCAGTGGCCTTGTCGCCAACAACTCACCGTCCAGGGTAACCTGTAGTTCGCCAAACGCAGTCCCCGGCAGGACAGGCGCGTTGATCTCTCTGTCGATTTCGGCAACGGCAGAAATCTGTTGTTCAGCTCCACGCGGTATAACCAATGTCAGATCCTCAGCCAGCCCCAGCGCGACCGTCTCCTCAGCGCCACCATATACTGGCGCTTCACTACGCAGTTCTCCACCACGAAACAGGGTGTGTCGCTGAAAAAATCGAAACCCGTAACTAAGCAGTTTCTGCGTCTCCTCAAACCTGCGGGCATCGCTATCAGTGCCGGTAACAATGCTAATGAGCCGCATACCGTCCCTGTTGGCTGAGGCTACCAGGCAATATCCCGCCGCTTCAGTGTGCCCTGTCTTGAAGCCATCGACGCTTTTGTCACGCCACAACAAACGATTACGATTGGGTTGTTTGATACCGCCAAAGGTGTAGCTCTTTTGTGCATAAAGCGGGTAATAATCGGGAAACCTGCGCATAGTTTCAGCAGCAAGCAGCGCCATATCTTCGGCACTGGTGTAGTGTTCAGGGTCAGGAAGACCGGTTGCATTGCGAAACTGGCTGTTTTTCATCCCCAATTCCCGCGCTGTGGCGGTCATCAGCTCGGCAAAAATCTCTTCACTACCGGCAATGTGCTCTGCAAGAGCAATGCTGGCATCGTTACCCGACTGAATCACCATCCCTCTGATCAACTCGCCCACCGAAACTTTTTTATCAACCTCGATGAACATTCTCGAACCCTCAGCCTGCCACGCTTTTTTGCTCACGGTAACCAGGTCCGATTCGCTGATCCGGCCTTCACTAAGCTCCTGAAAAACCAGATAGGCCGTCATGATTTTGGTCAGACTGGCCGGCTCAATCCGCTCGCTCTGGTTGTTTCCCACCAGTAGTTGACCAGTCTCATATTCAACCAGTATGTGGCTGCTGGCTGCCAGCTGCGGTGCACTCGGTAATGGCAGAGCCGCCACCGGGAGGCAGGTGACAATGCCGGTCAACAGTAGCGAAAAGCAGGTCAGCAGCCGACGCTCTTTCAGGGCGTAGATTTCAGGGGGTTTAGTCATTCGATTACCAGTTTTACTTCCTTCAAACCAAGATTAATAAGCCGCGCTAACAACAGCGAGGATTGCGTCTCATCGACTGGGCCGACCCGCACCCGGTGCATCAACCGATCACCCACCGCCACCTCGACAATACCGACTGGCGACAGGCCGGCAGCCTCGAGCCGCTGGGCTAGCCCGGCAGCGTTGCGCGGGTCAGAAAACGAACCTGCCTGCAAAAAAGCTAGCTCTTCGAAGCCCTTCTCTCCACTCGGCTGCAGCGCTACCAGCTCGACCCTGGCACTACCCTGGTTGACGATATCCAGCTTCTGCGCTGCGGCGTAGGAGAGGTCAAGAACTCGGCCGCGACGAAACGGGCCTCGATCGTTAACGCGCACCACAGCCTCGCGGCCATTATCGAGGTTACGTACCGCCACATAACTCGGTAGCGGCAAAGTTTTGTGTGCGGCAGTCATCGCGAACATGTCATAGGGTTCACCGGTTGCCGTCGGCTTGCCGTGGAACGCTCGACCATACCAGGATGCAACGCCCTGCTGCCTAAAGCCAACAGAACTCTGCATCGGCGTATAAACAACCCCCTCAATTTCATAGGGTCTGGCACACCCTCGACACAGAGATTCGGCTTTTGGAGCTGCGTCGGTCAGCGCCAGCAGATGGGCGTGCGGATAGCGTGGTGGCCCATCCTCTGCTCTGGACCCCCCGGCACTGGATGACGATTGGTAAATAGCGGGCATACAGGCGGCCAGAAAGGCAACTACCCAGAACAGAGCCAACCAACGCCAGAAACTGGCAACACGACTCATTGACGGCCCTCGCGCAACGCTTCGCTGAGCTGAAAAACTGCCATGGCATAGAGCGGACTATGGTTATAGCGGGTGATTGCGTAGAAATTCTGATACACAGCAACCAGTGTCTGACCATTTTTCTGCTGCAGCGCCAGCAGTGCACTTTGCTGTTGCGGCTGGGGCCGGCTTTCCTGGTTCCAGGTGACCCCCATTTGTTGTAGTTTTGCTGCCGGAGAATGGGGTTTGTAACCCTCTTCCAGAAGTGCCCCGAGACCGTCTGTGTGGTCTCTATCAATTCTCTCGTAGGAGACATAGCCAAGCACCGGAGCGCCCGGTTGCCAGCTGTGGCGCGCCAGATAGTTTGCAACGCTACCAATAGCATCAGCGACCGAGTTAATCAGGTCGCGCTGCCCATCGCCATCAAAATCGACGGCATATTGCTGAAAACTGGTTGGAATGAACTGGGGAATACCGAATGCGCCGGCGTAGGAGCCAACTGCGTCCAGCGGGTTCTGTTGCTCCTGACGCGAGATGATCAGAAACGCTTTCAACTGGCGGAGGAAAAAATCGTTACGCCGATAGTCACTCGCGGCCAGAGTCGCCAGAGCATCGACCACCCGGTGCCCCCCTTTCTGTCTGCCGTAATAGGTCTCGACACCGATGATGGCAGCGATAATCTGCGCGGGAACACCGTATTCCTGCTCTGCCCGCTCCAGGCTCTGCTCATGCTTCTGCCAGAATTCGAGACCGCGGCTGATACGTTGGTTGGTAACAAAAATCTGGCGATATTCGTGCCATTCCAGAACTTTTTCCGCAGGCCGGCTTATCGCATCCAGAATGGACTGCTTAAACTCGGCCTGCGCCAGTAGCGACAGCAGCTGCGATCTCGAAAAACCTTCCTCTGCGACCATCTCGTCAACCATCTGCAGCAGGCGCGGTGAACTGGTCAGTTGCACCGCGTTGGCGACACCACCGGCGACCAGCAGGGACAGACCCAGCAGCGGGGCAACCAGTCGACGTAACGCGACGGTAGCGACGCTAAAATCGAAACTGCTATTCATATCGCTCCCTGTCATCAATCCCAAAACCGCTGGTCTGCAGCTATGCTTCTTCGTCAGCCGCATTTACTGAGGCCCGACAACATGCAAAGTTCCTATCGCGCCCACATTTTTTGGTCATTGCGGATCGCCATCAACACCCCAAAGCCACCCAGTAGCGTGACCAATGAGCTGCCCCCATAGCTTATCAGCGGTAAAGGAACCCCCACCACCGGCAAGACTCCGCTGACCATACCGATGTTGACCACCACATAGCAGAAAAATATGGCCACCACAGCGCCAGCCAGCAAGCGACCAAAACCATCGCTGGCAGATATCGATATCTGCAACCCGCGCAACATGACCAACAGGTACAACAGCAGCAGCACTCCACAGCCGATCAGACCGAACTCTTCTGCGTACACCGCGAAAATAAAGTCAGTGGAGCTTTCCGGCAGAAAATCGAGCTTTGCCTGGGTACTGTTGAGCCACCCTTTGCCATGCAAACCGCCGGAACCGATCGCAATCGTGGACTGGATGATGTGGTAACCGGCCCCCTGTGGATCACTTGAGGGGTCAAGCAATGTCAATACTCGCTGGCGCTGATAATCATGCAGAAACTGCCATGCCACCGGTACCGATGCAGTGATAAGCACAATCCCCGAGATAATCAGTCGCCAACTGACTCCGGCAAAAAAAATCACCGCGACGCCCGATGCCATGACCAGAATAGCGGTTCCAAGATCCGGCTGGCGTAAAATCAGCACCACGGGCAGTGCTATCAATAGTAAAGCAACTGACAGATGGCCGGTTGGCAGCGGAAAAGGTCGCTCTGCCAGGTAACGGGCAATCATCAACGGTACCACCAGCTTGCAAAGCTCCGACGGCTGAAACCGAACCACACCAAGGTCCAGCCAGCGCTGCGCCCCTTTACCCACCTCCCCGGCAAATTCCACCGCCGCCAGCAGCACCAGCCCAACCAGAAACAGCAACGGCGCCAGCCGAGAAAAGAACCGTGTGGGCAGCTGGGAGAATACGACCATTACCATCAACCCCACAGCCACCCGCAGCAACTGGCTCCTGACCACACCGAAATGGCCGGCTGAAGCGCTGTAACTGACCGCTACGCCAATGGCCAGCAACGACAACAGTAACAGCAGCAGGACAGGGTCGAGACGAATCCGCATTACTGATTGGCAAAATAGTGATCAAAAACCTGGCGCGCCACTGGCGCTGCCACCGAACTACCCGAGCCTCCGTTTTCCACCACCACCGCGACGACCAGTTTGGGCTCGTCAACCGGTGCGAAGGCGACAAACAGCGCGTGATCCTGGAGGGCTTTCGCCACTGTTTCCTGCTCTTCGTCCTGATCATCCTGACTCAGCTGGTAGACCTGCGCGGTCCCGGTCTTTCCAGCTATCCTGTAGTCGATTCCGGTTCCAATTGCGCGGGCAGTACCCCGACTACCATGAACCACTTCTTTCATTGCATCGATTATGAGCTGCCAATTGCGGCTGTTGGCTTCTACCGCGAGTTCAACACTATCTCCAGCAATAATTTGGGATTCAAAGATTTTCGGCTGCACCATTTGCCCCCGCAGCGCCAGCACTGCCGTAGCCTTCGCCAACTGCAGCGCCGTTGCCTCGTTGTAACCCTGCCCTATTCCGGTGATCACCGTCTCCCCCGGATACCAGGGCTTTCCCAGGGCCGCCTGTTTCCACTGTGAAGAGGGCAACAATCCGGCGCTTTCCTGGCCAATACCGATATTGGTTTTTGCACCAAAACCAAAACGTTTCAGGTAATCATGAATAGGGTCTACCCCCAGACGCATGGCCAGACTGTAGAAAAAGACGTCACACGATTGGGCTATTGCGTCAACCAGATCGAGCAATCCGTGGCCACGGCGGTGCCAGCAGCGATATTTACGCTCCCTGCCCTCCAATTGAAACCAACCGGGACAGAACTCCCGACTCGTCTCATCCACCACCCCGGCTTCGAGCCCGGCGAGGCCAATAAAAGGCTTCAGCGTCGAACCGGGAGGATATCGACCAGTTGTCGCGCGGTTAAATAGCGGCCTCTGCCTGTCATCGAGTAACTGCTGATAGGCACTATGGCTAATACCACGAACAAAATCGTTGGGGTCGAAGGCAGGCCAGCTCACCATGGCCCTCACCGCTCCACTGCCCGGCTCCAACGCAACCACCGCCCCCGCTTCGCCACCCAACGCAGCAGCCGCCACTTGCTGGAGTTCAGCATCAACGGTTAACCGCAAACTATCGCCTTCTCCGGGCTTAACACGCTGCAACTCGCGTAATACCCGGCCGTTGGCGTCGCGTTCGACAACGCGATAACTGTTATGCCCCCGTAACTGTTTTTCGAAAGTTCTTTCTATAGAGGTTTTCCCAAAGTGACGGGCGCCTCGATAATCCTCCGCCCGAACCTGTTGCAGGTCTGTGGCGGAGAGACGCCCGACATAACCGACTAAATGGGCAAACAACCGTCCATAGGGATAGTAACGGAGTGATTCAGCGGTGATTCGAACACCGGGAAAACGGTGTCCATTTACCGCCAGGATTGCCCGTTCCTGCTCGCTCAGGTGGCTGCGAAGAATCACTTCATCGAATGGCCGGGCTCGCTCCTGCAACTCAGTAAAGCGCTCCAGGTCGTGGTCGGAGATCTCGACCAGAGAGCCTAACTCATTAAGTAGCTTCGGCATCGACTCTACCTGCTCTGGAACTAGCGCCAGGCTAAACGTAGGGTTATTGACTGCCAACAGCCTGCCATGTCGATCGGTAATGGTTCCTCTGACCGGCTGCAGGACCTCCATCCGCAACCGGTTGCTTCTTGACGCGGTAGCGTAATGGTCGTATTTGGAAATCTGCAGGAAATAGAGCCGTGCAAAAAGCACGAGCAGGACACCGACAATTAGCAGGGACGCCACCAACGCACGCATGAAATAGCGGTGAGTGCGGACCTTGGGGTCCAGTAGCGGGTCGTTTCTAACGGCCGCCATAGCACCCAACCACCGGAGTGTTCAGCACGATCACCGCGACAGTTCCGAGTTGATTCGCCACCGTTGTACCATCAGAACAACGGGTGCCCAGACCAACGCACCGACTAAAGCCGGATAGAGAACCTCCGGCGCTACGCTTTTGCCAGTAGCAAGAAGCGTTAGCAGCAGCAACAACCGAGCACAAACCAGTATCATCAAAACGAACAATGACTGTTGCATCAATGGCAATACCCGCACCTGTTGATGGAGCATCAGCATCAGATAACCGGCCATCGAAAATGCCATTGCGTTGGCGCCGAGGAGGCCACCAGAGAGCACATCACTAACCAGGCCAACCAGCCAGGCCACGCTGACGCCTACCCAGTGAGGTGTTATCAGACACCAGAAAAGCACAACCAGCAACATTAGTGGTGGGCGCATTCCACCGAACCCCGCAGGCAGGGCTATCTGGTCCACAATCAGCGCCAGTAGCAGCGTCAAAGGTATAAGCGTCAGATCACGTCGAGCGACCACATCCATTTGGTTAAGGCTCCACCGATCCAGCGTCAGCAGGCTCTGATTCAAGCGGTGCCAACGCGCTCCCGGTCTCGCCTGTGGAGTCCGACCAGATCAGCAGTACTTCCTGGACACGATCGGGATCGACAACCGGTTGAGCCACCACTTCAGCAAAATTTTCGCCTGCAACCGCAGCCACAGAACGGATACGTGCCACTGGATAACCGCGCGGAAATCGGCCACCGAGCCCAGATGAAAGCAACATATCCCCCTGAATCAGGTCAGCATGGGCTGGCATATACGGTAGGCGCAACAACCCGCTGGCACCGTCCCCATAAGCGACACCGCGCTGGCCACTGCGTTGATTAACCACCGGCAGCGCGTGGCGTGAATCGGTAATCAGGAGAATCTGAGCCGTTGAAGAACCAACGTGTACCACCTGACCAAAGATTCCACCGCTACTAAGCACCGGCTGACCTGCAAAAACTCCCGCTGCTCTGCCGAGACCAATCTGAACCATCTGTGAGTGTGGGTCCAACGCCACCCTGACCACCCGCGCCAACTGATAACGCTGGGTCTTGCGCAGTACCGATGTGGCATGGAGCAGATCAGAAAGACGGTGGTTTTCAGCGCGCAGGTCGATCAACTGCTGCTGTTGAATCTGTAGCTGCCGATTTTCCTCTTCAAGCAGCTTGTTCTGCCGGGCTAAATATTCCCTGGAAGCCACCAGTTCGGAAAACCCCTGCCATTTCTGCAGCGGCCAATCGGCTAGAGTATGCACCGGTCTCAGCAGCTCCAGCATCACTCCGCGCGGTATCTCCAGGGCCCTGAAGCGATGATCAGCAACCATAACGGCTACCGAGATCGCCGACCAGACCAGCAGCCTGAAAGTTATTGCTGGAGCTCTTGCAAACAGGGTATTCACGTCAAGACCCCGGGTGTACCCCCAATGGTCGGCTTTAAAGCGAAAATGGCCGGTTATTATCCAGGCGTGGCGAGACGGGATCGCGCGGCACTTTGGTTACAACCAAGGCAGTTCAATCACTAAAGACATCTGACAGTTCATCGATAAAGTCGAGCGCCATCTCCCCACCATGGGCGACACACATCATCGGGTCTTCGGCGACCACGACGGGCAATCCGGTTTCCTCGGCCAGCAAGCGGTCGAGATCAGTCAGTAAGGCGCCACCACCGGTCAACACCATACCTTTCTCGGCAACATCAGCGCTTAGCTCGGGAGGCGTTTGCTCGAGAGCGTTGCGCACCGCCCCAACAATACCTTGCAGAGGCTCCTGCAACGCCTCCAGCACCTCATTGCTATTGAGCGTAAAACTGCGCGGAATTCCTTCAGCAAGGTTGCGGCCCTTTACCTCCATCTCGCGCACTTCGTTACCCGGATAGGCACTACCAATCTGGTGCTTTATCTGTTCCGCGGTGGTTTCACCAATCAAGGTGCCGTAGTTTCGCCGCACGTAGTTAACGATGGCATCGTCAAAACGATCTCCACCAATCCGAACCGAATCTGAAAAGACCAGACCCTGCAAGGAAATCACCGCTATTTCGGTAGTGTCGCCACCGATATCAAGGACCATGGAGCCTGTCGCTTCAGTCACTGGCAGACCAGCGCCAATAGCGGCTGCCATCGGCTCCTCAATCAGGTGCACCTCGCGCGCACCCGCCCCCATGGCCGACTCGCGAATGGCTCTGCGCTCAACCTGGGTTGAACCACAGGGAACACAGATAACCACGCGTGGACTGGGGCGAAAAAAATTGCTCGGGTGAACCTTCCGGATGAAGTGCTGAAGCATTTTTTCGGTGACAAAAAAATCGGCAATCACACCGTCCTTCAACGGACGAATCGCCTCGATATTGCCAGGCGTGCGACCCAGCATTCGTTTCGCTTCCAGCCCAACAGCCTGCACCACTTTGCGGCCGCCACCCTGATTAGAGTGACGGATAGCGACCACTGAGGGCTCATTAAGCACCACACCCTGCCCGCGGACACAGATCAGTGTATTAGCGGTACCTAAATCGATAGCCAGATCACTGGAGAAAAAACCTAAAAGTTTTCGATACATGAACTCAAAACCAATTCGACGGTGAGTAGTTCGGGGCGACTATTGGTGACACTGACGCCAACGCCAGCGCAAACCAAGGCCTAACCACCCCCGCTCCAGTGATTTCCAAAGTTAAAAGGGATATTAAAAA
>JBPEXY010000064.1:0-8916 GCA_052031065.1 Immundisolibacteraceae bacterium
GTCTGTGCGTTACTGGAGGCACAGAAATCTGCCAAGGGGCAGGTGGTTGATGCGGCAATGGTCGATGGCACCGCGACCCTCACTGGCATGTTTTTTAGCATGCAGCAGACCGGTATGTGGAACGACGAGCGCGGCACCAACATGCTCGATACCGGTTCTCATTACTATGAAACCTATGAAACAAGTGACGGTAAATGGGTCTCTATCGGCTCAATGGAACCACAGTTTTACGCTGAGTTGGTTGAAAAAACCGGGGTTGATCCCGAGCTGTTCAAACCGCAGGTCGATCCCTCATCCTGGGATGCCTGCAAGGCGGAGTTGACCCGCGTATTCAAGACCAAAACCCGTGACGAGTGGTGCGAGATCATGGAGGGCAGCGATGTCTGTTTTGCGCCGGTGCTATCTCTGAGTGAGGCGCCGGACCATCCGCACATGAAGGCGCGCAGCACCTTTATAGAAGTGGATGGCATTCACCAGCCGGCACCGGCACCCCGTTTTAGCCGTACACCGGGTGAGGTTCGTCATGGCACCCACAAACCCGGAGCAGACTCGGTGCAGGTGCTTGTGGACTGGGGCTTTGGCAAGGATGAAGTTGACCAGCTGCAGGCCGATGGCGTGATCCCTGGCAAAGAATGATCTTTCCCCTGGCTAATGTGGCTGAAACTGGAAATTTGGGCTAGATGTGACCAGCAATAACGACACGGCTGTTGAGGGCCAACCGTCGGTGCGCCCTATCGGACTCTGGCTGGCCATGCTGTTTTTAATAGCTGGGGCAGTTACTGCCGGATTCGGCGGCTTCAAAATTACCGCCAGCTGGTACAACGAAGCTACGGCGAAGCCCAGTGGGGTGTTTGCGCTGCAGCCTGGTGGCAGTGCGCTGGTGATTAATAACCACCAGGTCGATGCAACCCGACGCGTGCATCTGGCGGTGCGGCTGGAACAGCACGAGGTCGATCCGCTGGCTGCAGATCCCGATTACAGTTACCCGTTTAGCTATCAGGTTGCCGATGATCAGGGTAATCCGCTGTTTGAGCAAAATGGCGTGATCGCTGCGGGTCAGGGCTGGACCATTTCTCGCAAAGAGGACTTGGGAGGGCTGCCTGGAAACCAGCCAACGGACAGACAGCGGCGCGTGGTTGAACATCGACTGCAGCTGTTTCAGGTGCCATATCCGGGGCTGATGAACGTCAGTTTTACCCTGGGTGAGGAGCAGCAACGCGCGGCTTCAGCGGCGGCGGTAAACCTGCTGGTCTACGACGGTGCGTCCACCGATGTGCGTGGTTTGATTGTCGGTGCCAGTCTGTTTGCGGTGGGTGCGCTGGTTGGGCTGTTTGGTCTGATACTGGCGCTCAGTCATGCCCTCAGTGGGCGGGCTGGTCAACCGCTTGCTGCTGCGGCTACGGGTGGAGATGGCGCGGGCGCACAGCAGAGCAGCGGAGGAGCCGCTTCCGGTCTCAGCGATGATCAGATTCGCATCTGGGGAATGTGGTGTCATCTTTCCGCGCTGGCGGGTCTGGTGATACCGTTCGGTAATGTGATCGGGCCGCTGGTGATCTGGTTAGTGCAACGGGATAAATCGCCATTTATTGACGACCAGGGTAAAGAGGCGATTAATTTTCAGTTATCGTTACTGATCTATTCGGCGGTCTGTTTTCTCGCCATTTTGATTCTGGTCGGGCTGTTGCTGTTGATCGCACTCAGTTTTGGCGCGCTGGCACTGACGATCATTGCCTCGATACAGGCGCGTCAGGGGGTTGCTTATCGTTATCCGCTGATTGTTCGTTTTATTCGGTGAGGTCGCGGTTTCCGGCATTGCCAGCACCCGCATAAATATTTTCGGGCTTATCATTAACATTCGTGCAAGGAGATCCATCGACTATGAGCATGACCCGCAAGATCATCGACATCATTCTGTTTGTCTCATTCATCGCCATGTCCACCTCCGGCATAATGATGTTTGTGGTGGAGAAACCTTCTTTTTCCATCCAGATGCACCCGGTGCATAAGCTGTTTGGGCTGGTAATGATTGCAGCTGTGATAGGTCATCTTGCCTATAACTACCGGATGTTGCTGAACTACCTGAAGACCACTGCGGTTGCGGTCACTGGTGGACTGATGGTGGTGCTGCTGGTGGTGCTGTACGGAGTAGCGCTGAATAATCAGTTGCCACCGGAACTGGCGGAAACCATGGATGCCGCAGCACTGCAGGCTGAGTAGCAGCCGCGACCCAAACCTGACTAATCAGAATTGCAGAATCAGGTCAGGGGTTTTGGGGTAGATGGCGGTCGTTAGCATTTACCAGGTTGATGCCTTCGCGGAAGCGCTCTTTGGCGGCAACCCGGCGGCGGTCTGTCTGTCGGGTGAGCCGCTGACAGACCAGCTCTGCCAGTCCATCGCGGCGGAAAATAACCTGTCAGAAACGGCTTTTATCTGTAATCGCCAAGGGCAATGGCAGATTCGCTGGTTCACCCCGACCAGCGAAGTGGAACTCTGCGGGCATGCGACTCTGGCCGCCGGTTTCATATTGTTGGCAGTAGAGCGAGTGGCACAGCGCAAGATCACATTTGAGTCGCGGAGCGGTCCGCTGCAGGTTGAGCGGCGTGGCGAGGTTTACTGGCTTGATTTTCCTGCCTGGCCGCCACAGTTGGCAGTGGATGATCCGTTTCTGTTGCCGGCGTTGGGGGTCACCGAAAAGGATCTGGTTGCCCCACCGATGCTGCATAACGATTACCTGCTGGTGGTGAAAAGTCGTGCCGCAGTTGAAGGAATTGACCCCGATTTCCGTGCGTTGCGAAAGGCTCATGGCCGGGGAGTGATTGTTAGCGCAGCAGACGATGAGGTCGATTTTGTATCGCGCTTTTTTGCTCCCAAAGTGGGGGTAGATGAAGATCCGGTGACCGGATCAGCCCACTGTCTGTTAATTCCCTACTGGGCGGAGGCACTGGGTAAAATGGAAATGACGGCCCGGCAGCTGTCGAAGCGGGGCGGTCAGCTTCAATGCCGGCTGGTTAATGGCGCTTATGGTGATGACCGGGTCGCCATTGGTGGACGGGCACAGCTCTTTTTTAGCGGAACCCTGTCATTGTGAAGGAAGAAATCCACGGTAGCGCTGATGAATCCGACCAGGCGGAGGTCAGTCGTAGTGAGGTCAAGAGGCAGGCGGAACGTTTACAGGAGTTGGGCAGGCAAATTTATCAGCTGCCAAAATCGCAGCGTGAGGCCTTGCCGCTGAGCGATGAGCTACGCGCTGCTTTCACGGAAGCGGACCGGATCAGCCACACCAATGCGCTACGTCGACATTTTCAGTATGTCGGCAAACTGATGCGCCAGATCGACCAGCAACCCTTGCTTGATGCGCTGGAACTCAATGGTCGTGGCGGCCGCCCAAAATCGCCTGACCCGTTGCTATCGCTGGTAGCCCAGCTGCTGGAAGAGGGCAGTCAGGGCATCGAGCAGTTACTGGTTGAGTATCCACTGATGGAGCGGCAACGATTGAATCAGCTCGTCAGAAACCTGCGCAAGGCGATCCAGAGTGCCGATACGTCAGCGCCAGGTGATACCACGCCCAGGTCAGCCGGGCAGCTTGAAAAGCAGCGTCTGGCCGAGAAAAAGCTCATTGCCTATCTGCGTGAGTTTTTCAGTTGATCCGTTGCCGGTTGCGAGTCTCTATTGCTGGTGCGTGATCCGCCGCTTCAGGCACTTTACAGCGTCAGTTTTTAACCATTTCTGAGGTCTATCCCTTGTTATCCAGTTCATCGATATCTCCCCTGTTGGCTGAGGCGGTCGCTGTGCGTAAGAGTGCCGACCAGCTCTTTAGCCAGGCTGTAGTGACCGAGGCGATTAAGCGGCTCGCCGCGGAAGTGAGCAGCCGTTTTGGCGATACTAACCCACTGGTGTTGATGGTGCCGAGAGGTGGCTGTTATGTGGCGGCGAAACTGATGGAGCTGCTGGATTTTCCTTTAGAGTTTGATTTGCTGCAGCTCACTCGTTACCAGAACCAGACCAGCGGTGGTGAGCTGGAGGTGCGTGCCACGCCAGCGACTAAGCTGCAGGGTCGGCACCTGATAATTGTCGATGACATTCTTGATCAGGGCATCACCCTGCAAGCGTTGATCGATTTCTGCGCATTGCGAAATCCGGCATCGGTCAGTTCACTGGTGCTGGTTGACAAGCAATGCCAGAGAGCCGTTGATATCGAGGCTGATCTGGTCGGAATTCGCGCACCTGATCGTTACCTGTTCGGGTGCGGTATGGACTACAAAGGTTACTGGCGCAACCTGCCGGCGATCTATGCGGTGGCAGAATGAGTCCCGCTGAAATGACCAATCGCGATAACCGCAGGCTGGCGGTGATGAGTGGCACCGGTGCTGATGCTATCGAAGGCCTACAGGTGATCAGCAGGCCCGAATTAACCACGCCGTTTGGACCACCCTCACCGGGGCTGGCGCTGGTGGAGTGGCAGGGTCGACCGCTGGTGCATCTGCCGCGCCACGGCAGTGACCACTCATTGGCCCCCCACCGTATCAACTACCGGGCAAACCTTTATGCGTTGCAGCAGCTCGGTGTCGGCAGGGTGTTTGCGCTCGGGGCGGTAGGCGGTATCCACGCCGATTTGCTTGCCCCAGGGGCACTGGCGGTGCCCGATCAGGTGGTCGACTACACCTGGGGTCGCGAAATGAGCTTTTTTGATGGCGAGTCCGGTCCGCTGGAGCATTGTGATTTCACCTGGCCTTTTGCACAGCCTCTACGTGAAATTTTGATCACCGCAGCAGCAGAGCTGGGGGTAGTGGCGCTGGATGGTGGTGTTTATGGTGTGACACAGGGCCCGCGACTGGAGACAGTGGCCGAGATCAACCGATTGCAACGCGACGGCTGTGACCTGGTCGGTATGACCGCGATGCCTGAGGCGATACTGGCGCGGGAACTGGGTATCGAATATGCAATGCTGACGGTTACCGTCAATGCGGCTGCCGGACGTGGTAATGTGCCGATTCTGGAAGAATTTGAAACGCAGACCGAAGCAGCCATTGCAGGGGCTGTTGCTGTACTTGAGCGGGCAGTAACGCTGGCGGTGGAGTGTGGCTAGTCGCTCTGTTCCAACTCTTCCCAGCGTTCAAAAGCCTGTTCCAGCTCTACTTCCAGTTTGGCCAGGTGCTGTTGTGCCTCGCTAATCTGCGGCGCCGGCTGTTTAAAAAAATCGCTGCCAGCCATCTGCTGGTGTAGCTTACCAATGTTGGCCTCCAGTTCAGCAATACGATCCGGCAGCTGTTCCAGCTCCCGTTGCAGCTTGTAACTCAACTTCCGCGATCTGTTTTTTGCCGGCGGTTTCTGTTGAGGGGACGAGTCAGGTGCTATCTTTACTGGCGGTTTGGCCCCTGCGTTCTCGGTGACCCGGGCCGGTTCGGGGCGCTGTCGAAGCCAGTCGTCATAGCCTCCAACATATTCGCGCAGCTGATAACCGCCGCTTTCCTGCTGTTCAAAGGCCAGGGTGCTGGTGACCAGGTTGTTCAGAAACGTACGATCATGACTGATCAGCAGCAGAGTGCCGTCGTAGCCGCTGAGCAGCTCTTCCAGTAGCTCCAGGGTTTCGATATCGAGGTCGTTGGTCGGTTCATCCAGCACCAGCAGATTGCCCGGTCGGGTAAACAGTTTAGCCAGTAAAACCCGCGCCCGTTCACCGCCGGAGAGCGCGCTGACTGGTGTTCGCGCTCGCTGTGGAGAGAACAGGAAATCCTGCAGATAACCGATGATATGTTTGCGCTGACCAGCCACTTCGACATGGCTTTCACCCTCGGCGACATTGTCGGCGATTGATTTATCCTCATCGAGCGCGGCGCGCAGCTGGTCAAAATAGAGCGGCTGGAGTTTGGTGCCCAGCTCGACGCTGCCGGAGGTGGGATTTAACTCGCCGAGGAGCAGTTTGATCAGCGTCGATTTGCCGCAGCCGTTGGGGCCGATGATGCCGACCCGGTCGCCGCGCAGGATGGTGGTGCTGAAATGGTTGATGAGTTCCTGGTTTGACTGACCATCCCAGTGGTAACTTAGATCAGTCGCTTCCACCACCAGTTTGCCGGAACGTTCGCCGCTACTGAGGTTGAGTTGCGACCGGCCAACCGTCTGGCGCCTCTGTTGGCGCTCTTCACGCATTTTCTTGAGTGCCCTGACGCGTCCTTCATTGCGGGTGCGACGCGCCTTGATGCCCTGGCGAATCCAGGTCTCTTCCTGGCTTAGTCTTTTGTCAAACTGCGCTTCCGCTTCAGCCTCTGCTTTGAGTAATTCACTGCGGCGGCGGAGAAAGTTTTCGTAACTGCCGGGGAATGAGATCAACCGTCCCCGTTCGATCTCCACCACCCGGGTCGCTACGGCCTGCATAAAACTGCGGTCATGGGTGACCAGTAGCACGGCGCCGCGAAACCCTTTAACAAACTCTTCCAGCCAGTCGATTGCCTCGATGTCGAGGTGATTGGTCGGCTCGTCGAGCAGCAGTAGGTCGGGTTCCTGTACCAGCGCCCGGGCGAGCAGTACCCGCCGGCGCAAGCCGCCGGACAGCGATGCGAATTGCGCTGTTGACGGTAACTGCAGGCGCGAAATGGTGGCGTCAATACGTGGGCGAATCAGCCATCCACCCAGCTGGTCGATCTGTTGATGTAACTGATCGAGTTTCTGTAATTGCGAATCGGTAGCTGATTGATCGGCGCAGTGCTGGTACTGCGCCAGCAGCCGTCCTTCCGCTCCGAGTCCCGACGCGACCACTTCAAACACTGTTTGATCCGTCTCTCCCGGCAACTCCTGTTCGAGGGATGCGATGCGTGTCGACTGGCTGCTCTCAATGACGCCATCATCGGCTTGCTGAACACCAGCAACGATTTTCAGCAGGGTCGATTTGCCACAGCCGTTACGTCCTAGCAGGGCGATTTTTTCTCCCGCTTCGACAGTCAGGTTGATGCTATCAAGGAGTGGCTCTGCGCCAAAAGCGAGGGAGATGTCGCGTAGGGTAACGAGTGGCATGAATGCTCTTGAAGGGGAAGTGGGCTAAATAAGCGGGATTGTAATGATTCGAACGCACGGTGATTGAAAAACTGGATGTAGTGAAGCTGGATTGAAAAAAACTGGGCCTAAAGCGGGCCATAATCGTTCAGGCCACGGCCCATCTGATCGTAACGCACCAAGTCTTCGTACCACTCATCAATTTTGCTACCGGGAATGTGCCAGCCAAACACGGTGTAGGGCTGGCCATGAACCTGAAACCGGCCGTTGGCGATCAGGCCGGGGATACGCATTAACCCGTAGCGGTTGGCCAGCGCCATGTCGGCATCGATCGCATCGCGCAGCCCGGGATCTGCACAGTCGGCGCGAAAACGCCCCAGATCAAGGCCTAACTCAACGGCGCACTGTTCCAGGACGGCGCTGTCGGCAATGTTGTGGCATTCGGTCAGGTGGGTGGTTTGCAGTTTGTCGAACATATCCCAGTGCCCTGCCTGACCAGTCTGAAGCTCCGCTGCCTTACAGGCCAGCGCTGATGGTATCGACCAGGGGTATTCAAAGTCACGGCTCATCATCAGCTCACAGTTGATCCGTGGTTCCTGTTCAACGTCGCGGGTAGCGCCCCAGTGTTCCATCACAATCTCGCGCTTGGCCTCCGCCTTGTCACGAAACAGGCGGCCAAGCATCTCCGGGTCGGGTGCCAGTACGAAAGTGTGGTGGTTGACACTGACATTGGGGTGTTCAGCAGTCAGGGAGCGCAGTTTTTCCGACACTGGAAAACACCAGCAGGACATCACATCGTGGAAAAACTCAATAGTGATTGCTGGTTCTGCCATCGTTTAACTCCACTGCTGCGGCGTAGGTGGGAACGTATCTTTAGATAAACATGAGAGACGAATGCACGATTCTAACTGATCGTTGCGCGCTCAGGTTTACGCTAAGCGGATGGTAGAATCGCCATCTATTCCGCTCCGGTTCGCCATCGCAGCGGTGGTTCAGTGTTTCTAAACAGTATTGAGTTGAGTGGGTGGGGGGAGACAGAACAGATGGATGTGTTAGCAGCAATTGAAGGTCGAATTTCGACACGCGCTTTTACCGATCAGCCGGTCGGTGAAGAGCTGCTGAAGCAAATCATCGAGGTGGCTCGTTGGGCGCCCTCTGGCACCAACTGTCAGCCGTGGCAGGTGGTTGCGGTGACCGATGCGCGGCTAAAGGCGATTAGCGATGACCTGGTGGAACATGTCACCAGCGGCGGGGCAGAGAGTGCCCATTACGACTACTACCCGCAGGAATGGCATGAACCCTACCTGCAGCGCCGCCGTACCTGCGGCTACATGCTTTACGAGGCGCAGGGAATCGCCAGGGATGACAAGCCGGGACGGATGCGCTCGATGCTGCAGAACTTTGAGTTCTTCGGCGCGCCCGCAGGCATGTTTTTCTACGTGCCCAATGTCATGGATAAAGGTTCCTGGGTCGATATTGGTATGTTTATCCAGAGTGTGATGCTGGCAGCTCGTGGTCTTGGCCTTGAGACCTGTCCGCAGTTTGCCCTCGCCATGTATCCCGACGTTGTCGAGCGTCATTTCACCCCACCGGATAATCACTCCCTGGTGTGCGGGCTCTCCCTTGGTTACGCTGACAGCAGTGCGGCGGTTAATAATTATCGTACCGAGCGTCTACCTGTAAACGAGATTCTCACCTGTTATCGCTGAATCTCCCAGCCTTTGGCGTGGTGACGGAATTCTGGACGCAGTAGGTTTTAAATGGCGGTTGACCCAGTGAAGTGACCACTAACACAAGAGACAATCATGAGTTTTGATTTAGCCGTTAATGAAGATGTGGATGCACTGCGTGACGCGGTGAAACGTTTTGCCGATGCCGAAGTGGCGCCGTTGGCTGAAGAGACTGACCGCAGTAACGAGTTTCCGATGC
>JBPEXY010000065.1:0-2005 GCA_052031065.1 Immundisolibacteraceae bacterium
GTTAGCGGCGGCAGCCCTGATCGGGCTGGTGCTGATTCAACAGGGTCAGGGGGCTGATGCTGGAGCTGCTTTTGGCAGCGGAGCATCGCAGACTCTGTTTGGCAGTCGTGGTGCGGGCTCCTTTTTTACCCGGGCTACAACGCTGCTGGCACTGGTCTTTTTCCTCACCAGTCTCGCGCTGGCCTGGAGTTCGGCGCAGAACGTCAAGCAGGAGAGCGTGATAGATCGCGTTGGGGTGGCTATTGACGCCGATGCTGAGTTGCCGCCGGGCCTTTTCGGTGAAGAGGCTGAGCAGAAGGGCGCAGGGGCCAGGGTTCCCGCTGATACCCCGGTTATACCGGAGTAATGTAATTTGCCGATGTGGTGGAATTGGTAGACACGCTGTCTTGAGGGGGCAGTGACGAGAGTCGTGCCGGTTCGAGTCCGGCCATCGGCACCATAACAATTAAACTATGATCGGACATCTGGTCACGTCCGAATTTGAGGCTGGCAGGTTTGGGTCTGAGTAGAGTGACAGCGGCTTTGTAAGGAGCCTGCTTAAGGGATTCGACACCTATGTTGGAACAGTATCTACCCATCGGGATATTTATACTGGTCGGTGTGGTCATCGGACTGGTGCCCATCATCCTGGGGCGCTTTGTCGCACCCCATGCGCCCGACGCCGAAAAAAATGACGCCTACGAGTGTGGTTTTCCCGCCTATGAAGAGACGCGCATGCGTTTCGATGTCCGTTACTACCTGGTCGCAATTCTGTTCATTATTTTTGATCTTGAAATTGCTTTCTTTTTCCCCTGGGCAACAGTGCTAGGCGGTGAAGATGGTGTCGGCTGGGTCGGCTTTTTCGCTATGATGCTGTTCTTGGCAGTCCTGGTAGTTGGTTTTATCTATGAGTGGTGCAAAGGCGCCCTCGAGTGGGAATAGGGAACGGTTAAATGGGTATTGAAGGTGTTCTGAAGGAAGGGGTGATAACCACCACCGCCGATAAGGTCATCAACTACATGCGCACCGGCTCTCTTTGGCCCATGTCGTTTGGTCTCGCCTGTTGCGCGGTGGAGATGATGGAGTCGGCCTCAGCCCGTTATGATCTGGACCGGTTCGGTATTATTTTTCGCCCCAGTCCCCGTCAGGCTGATCTGATGATCGTTGCTGGTACTCTCGTAAACAAGATGGCTCCGGCGCTGCGCAAGGTTTACGACCAGATGGCCGAACCACGCTGGGTGCTGAGCATGGGATCCTGTGCCAATGGCGGTGGTTATTACCACTACTCCTATTCGGTGGTTCGAGGCTGCGACCGGATTGTCCCGGTTGATGTCTACGTGCCCGGTTGCCCACCGACTGCCGAGGCGTTGATTTACGGTCTGATCCAGTTACAGGACAAGATCAAACGCACTACGACCATAGCCCGCTGATCAGGGCGGAACCATCGCGATGACTAACAGAGCAAGCCAATTGCTGGAGCAGGTCACGGCTCGACTTCAGGACCGGGTGATCCGCTGTGAATTGAACCGGGTGGGTGAAGTCACCCTGGAGGTTGCGGCAGACTCGCTGATTGAGGTGATGTCGCTGCTCAGGGACGATCCGGCTTTGCAGTTTGATCAGCTCATCGATATTGCCGGTATCGATTACTCGACCTATGGTCAGGGTGATGATGATGCGCTGGTTGATGAAGATTCTTTTGCTGAAGTGGTATCAAGCGCAAAACTGGGCGCCGTTTACCATTTGATGTCTCTGCCCTTCAATTGGCGAATCCGTGTCCACACTGCCGCCCCTGAAGCGCTGCCGATGCTTGATTCGGTAGTTGATATCTGGCCAGCGGCGAACTGGTTTGAGCGCGAGGCGTTTGATCTTTTCGGTATCATTTTTAACGGTCATCCCGATCTGCGCAGAATCCTCACCGACTATGGTTTTATCGGTCATCCATTTCGTAAGGATTTTCCCCTGGTTGGTCATGTCGAGATGTTCTACGACGAGGAGCAGCGGCGCGTGGTTTATCGTCCGGTTGATA
>JBPEXY010000066.1:0-1594 GCA_052031065.1 Immundisolibacteraceae bacterium
GCACCGGTGTAAAGCATCCCTTTGCCTGAGTTGACCGGAAAGTACGGCCATCCATTGGACATAGCGAGCCAAGCAGCCCCCCTGGCCTGTCTGTACTGACGGATATTTCTGATAAATACGCGGGGGGGCTGGTTAATACCACTCTGACCAGGGGCCAATAATATCAGAGCCCTTCTTCATCCAGCTGTATTTCAAAGTGACTACCTTCATCGTAGTACGCCGGGCAACCACCCTCAAAAACCCCGTAACTGGCCACGAGGCTCTGTTCCGTTGGAAGATAGCCATCAGCCGTTGCCGTGAACGTCCAGGTTCCCTCTTCTATGCCGAATTGACAGGGCAATGTACAGAACAGGCTGTCTCCCGAAGCACTGATATTACTACCGGCCGTAGCTAACAATTCCAGTTCCAGCTCACTGACAGTCTGGTCGTTGACCGCAAGCCCGGTGATTTCCAGATCACCAATGACCGCGCCACTCTGGCTGCCAGAGGCCGCATCCAGATGCACAACGGATTCACGGTGGAGTACAACGCAAGGGCCAGCTAGTGCCTCTTCGTTATCTGAATTCGGGCCACAGGCACAGAGCACACCTGCGGTGACTGAAACTGCGATCAAATGATTGATCTTTTTCATCATCGTCCCTGATCTTTGTCTGCACACCCCTTAAGGGTGAATGAAGGTGGATTTTGCTTTAAAATCCGCGACCCACCAAGATGTCAGCCTGTGTATGGGCTGCCATTGTGATCCATCAGCTCCGGTTTTACGTTCCGGACAGCGAGGAAAGTTATGACAGACACAGCACCCATTGTGGTCTGCGCCATGTACAAATTTGTCACCCTCGACAACTTTGAAGCCCTGCGCGAGCCACTCCACAACACCATGACCGAAAACGGCGTCAAAGGCACCCTGTTGCTGGCCAGAGAAGGCATCAACGGTACGGTATCCGGCACCCGCAAGGGCATTGATAACCTGCTCAGCTGGCTGAAACAGGATGAACGCCTGGCCGATATCAGCTACAAAGAATCGTACGAGCAGACTCAGCCCTTCTACCGCACTAAGGTCAAACTGAAGAAAGAGATCGTGACCATGGGCGTTGAGGGCATTGACCCTAAGCGTGTGGTCGGTACGTATGTTAAACCGGCAGACTGGAACGCTCTGATTTCTGATCCGGATGTTGTTTTGGTGGATACCCGCAACGACTACGAAGTCGGTATTGGTACTTTCAAAGGCGCCATCGACCCCGAGACAAAGACCTTCCGCGAATTCCCGCAGTACGTCAAAGACAATCTGGACCCTAAGAAGCACAAGAAAGTCGCCATGTTCTGTACCGGTGGCATCCGTTGCGAAAAGTCGACGGCCTTCATGAAAGAACAGGGCTTCGACGAGGTGTATCACCTTGAAGGCGGTATCCTGAAATACCTGGAAGACGTGCCGAAAGAAGAATCAATGTGGGAAGGCGAATGCTTTGTGTTCGACAACCGCGTCACGGTTGACCACGACCTGAAACCAGGCCAATACGACCAGTGCCACGCCTGCCGCCGCCCAATCACCGAGGCCGACAAGCAGTCAGAACATTATGTCCGTGGCGTGAGCTGC
>JBPEXY010000067.1:0-4533 GCA_052031065.1 Immundisolibacteraceae bacterium
GAATGGTTGTTTTGGTTAACCGATACATTCAAGCAGACTTGATCCGATTCCACCACCGGCAGGCTGGTGCTTGATCTTCAGGCCAATGCAGGTTTGGGCTGAGTCATGACCCGATTCAGGATAAACTGACGTCTACCGAATGGGTTGATGATTGGGGTTCCGTTTCTACAGCGCCGCTCGGCCCGGTCGCGGGTTGACTGTGCACAGGGGCAATTCGCTGCCAGGGAGTCTGATTGCCAGTTCACGTACCAGCTTGAGCATCCCCGGGGGAGCATTATGAAGTTTGCGCGTTTTGTCCTGCTGTTTACCGCGATCTCTTTTATCGGTTATGGCATTGCCTGCCTGTTGTTACCGGAGATGGTGGGTAATCTTGCCGGGCTAGGACTGGCCACGGTCAGTGGTCGTACTGAAATCCATGCAATGTACGGGGGATTGCAGACCGGTCTTGGCATCTTTTTTCTGCTCTGCGGCTGGCATCGGGAGTGGGTCAGGCCTGGAGTTATCTGCCTGATCCTGGCGATGGGCGGACTGGCGTTGGCCCGTAGTTATGGCATTTCCGTGCAGGGGTCACCCGGGACCTATAACCTTGGGGCTGCCAGTTATGAGGCACTAACGGCCCTGTTTGGTCTGCTGAGTTTGCGATTTCTGCGCCGTAGCGAGCGCAGCCAGAAGTTGTTTTCACGATAGTAACGTTGAAGTTACTACTGTGAGGGAGGTCCGGCTCAACCCAGTGTTGTGACGGGCCGCATACAACCGGATTCAACAATCGTGCTTTAGGGGAGAGGAACATGCAGGAACTGCGGTCACAACCGTTTGCTGAGAACCTGGTCTTTTGTGAAGGGCCAAGGTGGTATCAGAACAGGCTTTATGTCTCGGATATGTTTGGTCACCAGGTGCTGCGGTTTGATCTGCAGGGCAAGCGCGAACTGTTGGCTGAGGTTCCTGGGCGCCCCTCCGGCTCCGGGTTTCTGCCCGATGGTCGCCAGCTGCTGGTGTCGATGGTTGATCGCCGTGTGCTGCGGGTCGAGCATGGCCAGACCACCGAGGTAGCTGACCTGAGTGACCTGTCCAGCGCTGATGTCAACGATATGGTGGTCAACAGTAAGGGTGATGCCTATGTCGGCACCTTTGGGTTTGACCTGTTCGGCGGAGCTGAGCCGGCTCCCGGCAATATCATTCTGCTGCCGGGGGATGGCGGAGCGCCGCGCATTGTCGCTGAAGGACTCAACTTTCCCAACGGCATGGTCATTACCCCGGATGGCAAGCGGCTGATCAGCGCGGAGACTTTCGGCCACCAGTTGCTGCAGTACGACATAGCCGCTGACGGGACGCTGGCAAATCGCAGAATCTTCGCCGAACTTGGGGATTACACACCTGATGGTATCTGTCTGGATGCAGAAGGGGCGATCTGGCTTGCCTCTTTTGTCACTGGAGAGTTTGTTCGTGTCTGTGAGGGTGGGGAGGTGACCCACCGGATCGATCCCGGCCGTCCTGCGGTCGCCTGTACCCTGGGCGGTGCGGACCGTAAAACCCTGTTCATGCTCTCTGCGGATACCGATATAGAACGGTTGGCACAGGGTGATTCGCGCGCCTTTATAGAAACCGCACAGGTAGAAGTGGGCGGTGCCGGACTGCCGTGATAGTTTCCCGATAACATTACTTAAAAAGGCTGGATGGCAGATGGATAAGGGGGAGGGTAGCGAAAGTCAGGTAGAAACCGCAGCAGCAGGGACCTCCCCTGAAGCATCACCCCCTTTAGAATCAATACAGCGGCGCAGGTTTCTCGGCGCTTCTGCCAGCTTGGCCAGTGCCGCATTGGTGCCGGCGCTAAGCCCAGGTCTCGCCCTCGGCGCTGAGCGGGTATCAGCCGGTCAGCAGTGGGATCAGCAGACCGATTTGCTGGTGGTCGGCAGTGGTGCTGCCGGCTCCTGCGCCGCACTGTTTGGTCGGCGTGCGGGTGCCTCCGTGCTGCTCATTGAAAAGGCCGGTTACTATGGCGGCACCACGCAGAAATCCCAGGGCGCTTACTGGATACCGAATAATGCGCTGATGCGCGAGCGTGGGCTGGAAGATCCGCGCGATGATGCGCTGCGTTACATGGCTCGGCTCTCCTTTCCGCAGCTCTATCAGGCTGACCACCCAACTCTGGGGCTTGATGAAGCCGATTTCAACCTGATCGCTACCTTCTATGACCATGCCGCGCGCGTGGTTGATGATCTCGCTGCAGCCGGGGTATTGCGCTCCACCTTCTTCAGGGGGCTGGATGGCACGGATTTTCCCGACTATTACGCCCATCTGCCGGAAAACCGGGCGCCCATCGGCCGTATCCTGTTGCCTCTGGACGAACAGAACCAGCCCGGAATGGGCGCGGAGTTGATTCGTCAGTTACAGAAAGGGGTTGTCGATGCCGGGGTGCAGGTGAAACTTTCCTGCCGGGCTGAGCGGCTGCTGCTGGACGAGCGGGGCGGTGTTGCCGGCCTCGTCTATGTCGACGATGAAGGCAGCCGCCATTCGGTAAAAACCGCTAAAGGGGTGGTTTTCGGCAGCGGTGGGTTTATCCATAATCCACGCATGCGGCGTAATTTTCTCCGCGGCCCGGTTTACGGTGGCTGTACCGTAGCGGCCGCAGAGGGCGATTTTGTCTCCATAGGGGCGGCCGCAGGCGCGGCGCTGGGTAACATGAACCACGCATGGTGGGCGCAAATTCTGCTCGAACATGCGATCGCCAATTCTGCGGTGCCGATGAACGTCTTTGTTCCCCCGGGGGATGCGATGATCCAGGTGAACCGCTATGGTAAACGGTTCATGAATGAAAAATTTGTCTATAACGAACGCTCCCAGGCCCATTTCCACTGGGATGCTCATCGAGCCGAGTACCCGAATCTGTTCTCGTTTCTGATCTATGATCAGTCGGTGGCGGAGCGGTTTTCTGGCGTGTTTCCGATACCCGATGGTCATGCAGCTTACCTGCTGCGCGGTGATAGTTTCGAGCAGCTGTCGGCGGCGATCTCAGAGCGGCTCGATCAGCTCGCCGCGCATACCGGTGGCTATCAGCTTGATGGGCAGTTTAGTACCAATCTCCAGCAGACCGTGGCGCGCTTTAATCAGTTTGCCAGTGCTGGAAAGGATGCCGATTTCAACCGTGGTGAGGTGCCATCGGAACTGTTTTTCAACAATTTCTACGCCCCGCCGGGACAGTCGACTGAGCAGGCCAATCCGACCATGCGACCCTTTGCCGGTGATGGACCTTACTTTGCAATGATTCTTGCCCCCGGTGTGCTCGACACCAAGGGTGGACCGCGCATCAACGTCAACGGCCAGGTGCTGGACAATTTCGGCCAGCCAATTCGCGGGCTTTATGGCGCCGGCAACTGCATTGCCGCTCCTGCGGCGCAGGCCTACTGGTCGGCAGGTGCCACCATCGGATCAGCGATGGTGTTTGGTGCGCTGGCCGGCGAACATGCGGTTAGCGGAGCGGTGCAACATTCCCAACAGGGGTGATGCCGCGCTTTTGTTGCATTCATTCACATTAACCACCTTCAATCACTTTAAATATTCTTTAACCGACTTTCTCGACAAGGAAGCACGAGAACCATGAGAGCGATCACTATTGCCGCTTACGGCGGGCAGGAAGTTCTGGAATTGACCGAGCAGCCCGACCCGGTTATCCATCCCGACCAACTATTAATCAAGGTGCACGCGGCCTCGGTGAACCCGATTGACTGGCGCATTCGCAGTGGCGGACTGCAGCGCTTCATATCCTGCGAATTCCCGGTCATCCTCGGTCGCGAAGTGGCCGGTGTTGTTGTTCAAGTGGGCAGCAATGTCACCGGTTTCGCACCGGGCGACGAAGTTTTTGGTTTTCTGCAACAGCAGGAGATGAAGTGGGGCGGTTACGCTGAACTGGTCCCGGCAGATGCGGTGAAGATGGCACACAAGCCGAAAGGCCTCAGTTACGAACAGGCGGTAGCCATACCGGTGTCGTTTCATACCGCTGACCAGGCGCTGTTCCAGCACGGTGAGCTGCAGCCTGGGCAGACCGGACAGACGGTGTTGATCCATGCTGCTGCGGGTGGCGTCGGTTCCATGGCTGTGCAGCTGGCTCACCAGGCGGGTGTGACCGTGTTGGCGACCGCCAGTGCCAACAACCATGACTATGTTCGTGCGCTCGGGGCTGATCAGGTCGTTGATTACCATGATGAGGATTTTGCGGCGCAATTTGAGTTCACTGGTAAGCGTGCCGTTGATCTTGTTCTTGCGCCTTTTGCGGGCCGTTCCCTGCAGGGCAGTGCGGAGCTGGTCGATGCGAACACGCGAATTGTGCTGCTAAGCCCGGTGGCCACCGAGGCGGATATGAAAATCGGCCCGGTCGAATCCCAGGTCATGATTGTTCAGGCCGACGGCGCTGCGCTGGAAAAAGTGGCAGAGCGTTTCGTCAGTGGTGAATTGCAGGCGGAAATTGCTCAGGTGTTTCCGTTTGTACAGATCAAACAGGCCCATCAACTGAGCGAGACTGAACACGCACGGGGCAAG
>JBPEXY010000068.1:0-2249 GCA_052031065.1 Immundisolibacteraceae bacterium
CGAAGCCCGGTGCGTTGCTCAGGGTGGTGCGGCCAAGATCTACGCTAACCCAGGGAAAAAACGAGAACTCAACGTCGCCTTCAATAGTCAGGGTGCGGCCGGTCTGTTTGGCCACCTGTTCAGAAGCAATCTGTTTGACCTGCTGTGGATCGATCATTCGGGTGGCGATAATCGCACCTGCTATCAGCAGGACGACGAGGGCCGCGATGATGACGAGGAGGATTTTTAGCGCTTTGGCCAATGTTTTAGTCTCCAGTTGGGTAGTCCCGGGAGTGAACCTGCAGGATTCGACGGTGACTTTACCCGAAAGTTCTCGATTCAGCAGCGCCAGATCAGCGTTGCCATGCGACCACACCCGGGCTGACGGCGGTGGGAAAAGAAGCGGTTATCGCTATAACAGCAGATGCCGCTGTGGAAAATGTTGGTTACGCCACGGTTAGCCAGTTGCAGGGTGGCAATCGCGGCGAGGTTCATTAACCACTCATTCTGGTTTACCGGCTTAAAGCAGTCCTGGTATTGGCTATCCAGGGTTGCGAAGGTTTCATAGAGCGGTGTATCCACTCGGTATCGGTTGGAGCCAATCGCCGGGCCAATCCATGCGTCGAACTGATCCACTGGGGTCGGTAGTACTTCCAGTGTGGTGTCGATAACTGATTTTCCTGCGTTTCCAGCAAGGCCGCGCCAACCGGCGTGGATGGCGGCGATATGGCTGCCTGATTGGCTGCGCAACAGAATGGGCAGGCAGTCGGCGGTGAGTACAGCGCAGACGACGCCCGGTTGACTGCTGATGCTCGCATCAGCAGTGATCACGTCACTATCATCAGGACGGTTGTCCAGGTCGACCGTGGTAACCCCGTGAACCTGACTGATCCATACCGGTGTTGACGGCAGCGCCAGGGATTCAATCAACCGCCGGCGGTTGCAGCGCACGTGCTCAGGATTATCGCCAACATGAGCCGCCAGATTCAGACTGTCCCAGGGTGGTGGGCTAACGCCGCCGTCTCTGCAGGTAGTGGCCGCTTTAATGTTTTCGAGTGGTGGCCAGTTGGGTTCAATCCACTCAAGGTTCGGCGATCTGTCGATTCTGCTCACGGCTCGCTTGCCTGGTGTCCGTTTTCGGGCGGATAGGTGCGGTCCAGTTGCTCCAGCAGGTCGGCAAAATCTTCCGGCACCGGCCTTTGCCAGCTCATTTCCGCGCCTGTTGTTGGATGAATCAGGGACAGCCGGGTGGCGTGCAGGGCCTGACGGCTGAAATTGCTCAGCGTAGTGCGCAGCGATTGGTCGCACCCCGTCGGTGGCAGGGGGCGGGAGCCGTAAACCGGGTCCCCCACCAGAGGGTGGCGAATATGCTGCATATGAACACGGATCTGATGGGTACGGCCCGATTCCAGTGAAACCCGCAGCAAGGTGTGGTGTGGCCAGTGGCGTTCCACCCGGTAATGGCTGCGGGCGGGCCTGCCGCGGGCAACCACTGCCATCCGTTTGCGATCCACCGGGTGGCGGCCGACAGGTTGGTCAACCATCCCACCGGCGATAATCCAGCCGTGAACCAGGGCCAGGTATTCCCGCTGCACTGAGCGTGCGGCAAGCTGGTCGGTGAGTGATTTGTGCGCGGCTAGCGTACGCGCTACCACCATCAGACCAGTTGTCTCTTTGTCGAGTCGGTGCACAATACCGGCCCGCGGTATCGCAGCCAGTTCGGGGAAATGGTGAAGCAATCCATTGAGCAGGGTGCCGTTGCGTACGCCGGCGCCAGGATGGACAACCAGTCCAGCTGGCTTGTTGATCACCAGAATCTGATCATCTACCTCGACGAAATCGATTGACAGCGGTTCCGCAGCTGGTGGCTGTTCAGTAACAGCCGCTGGTCTGCGCACTGCAACCGTTTCCCCGCCGAATAACCGGTGGCGGGGGGAGACCAGCTGGTTATCGACGGTTACCCGGCCGTCGCGAATCCACTGTTGTAACTGACTCCGGGAGTGGTCTGGGATCAGTTGTTTCAACCCCTGGTCGAGCCGCAGGCCGCTCAGCGCCTGGTCGATCTGATATAGTTCGGCGGGATCAGGATTTGGCTCGCTCATTTGGGGTGCCTGATGGGAAATTGGGTGCAGTATTTGGCGGGGTTGTGAGGCGCTGAAGAGCGGCTCAGTTTGGCTATCAGCGCGGAATTCTTCGGTGAGCAGGGCGCTTTGGCGGCTGACTGTGGTGGACAGGTCCGTTAACCCGATTTTTACCCAGACGCTTCCGAA
>JBPEXY010000069.1:0-1781 GCA_052031065.1 Immundisolibacteraceae bacterium
CCAGGTTGCGATTGCGGCCTCATAACCGGCAGAGTGTGCAAACGCTCTCGCTGCCAGACGCAAACGGGTCTGTTCAGTAGTGCTGCCGCCATTACTGCGTAGCTCTTCCAGCACCGGTTGAAAATCATCATTTTCGACCACCACAGTAACGGCGTGGCAGTTTTTAGCGGCGGCCCGCAGCATGGATGGACCACCGATATCGATATTCTCGATAGCGGTGGCAAGATCACAGTCCGGCCGCGAAACAGTTTCGCGGAATGGGTAGAGGTTAACGACCACCAGATCGATCGGCGGAATCTGCTGTTCTGCTATCTGGCGCAGGTGTTCCGGGTTGTCGCGACGAGCCAGAATACCGCCATGGATCTTCGGATGCAGGGTTTTGACCCGGCCATCCATCATCTCTGGAAAACCGGTATGGTCTGCTACCTCAGTCACTTCTACCCCGGCTGCACGCAGCAGCTTCGCGGTGCCCCCGGTTGAGAGCAGCTCCACACCCTGCTCGACCAGACCAAGTGCGAAATCAACCACACCCTCTTTGTTGGAGACGCTGATCAGCGCCCGTTCAATTTTTGCCATCTCTACCAACTGAAGTTACTGAAAATAAAACTCTTTGTCCCCAGCCATGTCGCCCGTTTAGCGCTCCACAAAGCAAAAACGGGCCATCCACTACTGGATAACCCGCTTCGCTCCACTCACTGAGAGTGGGCCAATTCTATCAACTGTCGATCTGATACTGAGCCAGTTTTTTCTGCAACGTATTGCGGCTCATACCCAGATACCGAGACGCCTTGCTGCGGTTGCCACAACTGTGTTTCATCACTGCCTGCAAAAGTGGCCGTTCCACTTCACACAGCACCAGAGCATACAGGTCTACCGGTTCTGTGCCATCAAGGTCAGTCAGATAACGCTCCACCGCCTGCGCCACCGATTCACAGATCGGCTGCTGTCCGCCCGCCCCATCACAAAGACTGGTCACGGATTCTTCTACCACCCCATTGTCACCAAGACTGTCCTCTGATCTCACTGAATACCCTGCTTTCATCCTCATCCCCAACCGTGCGGGATTCACTTCCCATACTACCGCTTACTTTCCCTGTGACGAGCAATTGATGCAATAAATCACGCTGCTGGTCTGTCGACTCCAGGACGTAAAACGCTTTTATTGCTGCGAGGGCTTCGCCTCCCCACGCCTGGCAATACCAGCCAAAATGTTTGCGCGCCATGCCAACACCCTGTCGCGGACCATAAAATTGATGGACCGCCGACAGATGACGAAACATGGTCTCCAGTTTTTCCTGCGGACACGGTTCCGGAACCAGGCGCCCGTGAGACAGGTACTCGTGGATCTGCCTGAACAGCCAGGGCTGGCCTTGCGCCCGCCGACCGATCATCACCCCATCCGCCCCGGTCAGATCCAGCACCTGAGCGGCACGCTGCGGAGAGTCGATATCCCCGTTGGCAATTACCGGAATCGAGACGCTGTTCTTGACCTGTCGGATAGTATCGTATTCCACCTCACCGTGGTAGCCGCATTCCCGACTTCGGCCGTGAACAGCCAGTGCAACCACGCCAGCCTGTTCAGCTATCGACGCGATAGTCACTGCATTTCTCTCTGATCGGCTCCAGCCGGTTCTTATCTTCAGTGTCACCGGCACATCAACAGCAGCGACCACTGCCTGAAGGATCTGCTCAACCAGCGCCTCATCCTTCATCAATGCCGAACCGGCCGCCTTGCGGCACACTTTTTTTGCCGGACAACCCATGTTGATATCGATAACCTG
>JBPEXY010000007.1:0-33239 GCA_052031065.1 Immundisolibacteraceae bacterium
GTGCACCTTCAGGTCGGGTTGCTGTACTGGTCAGATTAGCCCGACCGTAGGGACTCAGCGTCGCCTGGTGCCACATACGGTCATCCTGCAGGGAAAACCCGCGTTCATCCATCCACTGAAACTGATATTCAACGATGATGCCTTTACCGGTTTCATTGGTTAGCACCACCTGCGCCTGTGGATTAACACCGCTGTGTTGATAGTTGGGTCCGGCCAGAGTCAGCTTCCCCTTAAGCGATGGGTCGGCAATGATCAATTCACCACTGGCGGTATCAACTCTCGGCGGCGGCGCACAGGCTGACAACAACACTGACATCACCGCAACCACGACAAGTCTCAACACGCCTCCTGATCTCGGGGCGCCATGCCGATTCATATCCATAAGGTTTCCGCCCTGTAAGCCTGAAGCTGGCTGCCGATATTGCGCCCATAAATAAAGCCGTGCTCACCTGGGTTGAGTTGCACCTTCTGACGAGACAGCTCTTTACCCTGTTTGTCGTAACTGACGAGCTGGACACTATCCGCACCGGGTTTAATAAACACTCGGGCTGCGAGCAAGCGGCTGGGTAGACTCATCCATGAACGGGTATCAGGACTTTGTATCTCAAACTGTTTGATCATCTTCGACACCGCCCCACCCCAGGCCGAACGACTCTCCATTTGCGACTGTGCTGTGTTGCGCAAAACCGACAGGGCGACGGTCAGGTGTCGCATGGGCTGAGTATCTTTCTGGTAGCGCAGCGCAAGACTCTCAACATCGGCAATTTCTACAAGGGTAGCCAATAGCTTGCCACGCGCATCCTGTAGCACCACCTTGGCGGCCGGGTTCTCAACAGGCTTGTAAATCGGTAATTCCAGCGGAATCACCTCATTCGCCAGCCTGATTTCACTGGCCAGAACCTTCTTTTCGGGCGCAAAACCATCCGAGACGACAACATGGAGCAAGCGCTGGTCTCGGTTCGGACCGTTACGTTTTTCCATCGATTTGACGACTTCTTGAATAAAATCATTATCCGGCGTCAAATCAAGTGCTTTCTGGTATGCGCCTCTGGCGTTACTCCAGATGGAAGAATCTTCATAGCTGTCAAATTCCTGCACCAATCCGGCGACGTACCAGCCAAAAGGATTAACA
The DNA here is from genome assembly GCA_052031065.1 of Immundisolibacteraceae bacterium. Classification (GTDB taxonomy): domain Bacteria; phylum Pseudomonadota; class Gammaproteobacteria; order Immundisolibacterales; family Immundisolibacteraceae; genus JBPEXY01. The sequence goes on from JBPEXY010000007.1 coordinate 1,133, forward strand.
AAAGCACTGGCGTAACGCTTAGCACGCGTTTCGTAAGGCTCGTAATTCTTGCTCAGTGCTGAGAAATCAACACTGCCACCAGCCTGATTCAACTGCTTGTTAACACTGCTGACATTCTCAACAAAGCGCTGCTCCTCCTGGCGCTGCCAATCCATTGCCCGCCGACTCACGTTATACGCCCCACGATCACCCACCAGCAGGTAGCCGAGCGACTGGTAATTAAGCATCAACACCTTTTCAAACCCCTCGCCGTAGTAGGGGGTGTGCTCACCAAACCCAAGCACCGATATCCCCGCCCCGGCAAGTTTTTCAGTGAACCCGCCGAGCATGGACTTACGACTACGCTTCTCAACGATTTTCTGGGCGTCCTGCAGGCTCTTGATAGCCTGTTTCGAGCTACCACTATCGAGCTGCAATGAGCCCATTTCCAGCAGGTTGAGGAACTTCAGCCCCTTATCAGAAAGCGTTATGCCATTATCCCCAGCCAGGTTAAGCTGGACTGGCTCTGCGGCTGTCCAGTCCGCTGAAGCGGGTGCCAGACTCACTTTGCCCTGACTTTCATAGAACTCGACGGCCTGCTCCAGCTGGCCCTGAAAAACCGCCTGTTTTACCGGCAGAAACCTGCGGCTATATCCTTTGTAGACGACATGAAATTCACCAAACAGAGCCTGTTTGAGCAACTCTTCTGGTGACCCGGAAACACCGGTCTGGGTAGCAATGGGTTGCGGTGGTTGCTCGCTGTTTTTGCCGGTAACTGCGCCGCTAACAGCATCAGTCACCGACTTGGTGATATTACCGGGTAGCGAATCGAACAATCCGGCGTGAACCACCGGCGACAGGACCATACATCCGGTCACCACCAATACACCTGTTAATCTCATGAAAGTCCCCAAATGTTCCATTACCACGCTGGCTTCATCATTGGCGGTGATTCCTCTTCTATAGCGTCCTCAACCGACTCCTGCGTTAACCGCAGCGGAAAACCAGGCACAAACCCGCTACCGCTAATCACGTCGGCTTCCGCCCAGCCCGTCGCACTAAAACCACTAATGCGTACGCTTCCCACCTGAGTAGAGCCGACACCTTTCATCACCACACCAGTGTAGGGGTCAGGGATATCCTGCCCGCGGTTGTATACCAGCAGCTCATCACCCGCCGCCAACCCGGCCATCTGCCCGTGGTTGAGCAGCACCGTCCCTGGACCCGCCCAGAGGACCTCTAGAGGTCGCATTGACAAAAGAAAGTTCGCGATCGATTTGTCGGCGATATGAGTCAACAGTGCCGACAGCCCATCCTCTACAGATTTATACCCTTGCAATGGAAAATCGACGTTGAGCTCCTGACTGAGAACATTTTCACCGGTATTCACGTCCTGCATATAAAGGTGCATGCGGCTTTTACCATTACGCGGCTTGCCGCCCCGGCTCATCGCCACTCCTTCAACGAACTGGGGTTTGCTGGTTTCCATCCGCATATCATGGATAGTGCCGAAAACCAGGTAATCGACACCCCGGAGCGTACCCATTGGCAGGCCAGGCTGACGACCCTTGGAGAGGTCCGTCAGCACCTGCTGCGCGAGCAATTTCTTAACCCGCGCGGCATCCTGTTCCATGACCGTGAGGCCAGCCGCCGTCTTCAGGCGGTGGGAGATCATCGCTTCCAGTTCCGGCGCAACAGCTTTAATACCGACCAGCTCCGGCAAGCCCATAACTCCGCTGACCGCTGCCGCTTTAACGGTGGATAACGCCCCCTGTGTAAACGCACCAGCCTCGGCATCGAAATTGGGATGCAAAATACTAAATCCGCCAAAAGCCACGCGCACCGGCCGAACCGTAAGCCCCCCAGTGGTGCTAGCCGTCACCGACTCCGACGCCGAGCCCTGCGGGGCAGTAGCGCTGACCACCTGCAGAGCCTCTTCCTGTCCGATGGTGGCCACAGCTTCTTTGACCATCGCAGCCAGCGCTAGATCAATCTGTGATTCGGCACTACGCTCGTCGGCAAGGATGATCTCGATATTCCGGCTGTGCGAAAGCAGCCATTTTCGGTTGTTCACATCGATTACGCGAAAGGCGAGCCGAGCCCGCGCCCTGCGGGCACGATTCTGCAACGTACGCGCAACGCCGTTGACAGTCTGGGCTGAGTCGTCGAAGTAGACATCAAAACCATCCATCTCGCCGACCAGCAGGTAGTCTGCCCTGGGCAAGCCGGCAACCGGTTGCTGGCTGCCACTATCGGTCTGCTCATTGCCCTGCGGCCCAACGATTTTATCGACCATGCCATCAAGCAGGCGGTCCATGCGCCCCGGCTCTTCGGTAACAACGGAGAACTCCTCAAGCAACTCATTAATTCGAGCACTCTCAACCATCTGCCAACCGCGGCTACGGGCAAGCTCTTCAGAGAGTAGCCGATCCACTTTGAACAGTTGGCGGGCGTATTGACCGGTCTGCGCTGAACCGGTCAGCTGAAATTTACCGATCGCAAGCGTCTTGCTAGTCAGCACTTGCTCGCCAGGTTGCGCTGGCTCTTCACTACATCCCGCCATCATTAGAAGAAGGATTACAGCGCCGCACCGGGCCATCAATCTCGTGCTGGAATTAACCATAATCAAAGCTCTGTCGAAGTGGAAATGATCACGCGGCCTTGATCGCCGCCTGGTAGATTGCATTTGCGGTCGCTTTTTCCAGAGCTACCAACCCGTGCCCTTCACGCTGCAGATAGACTGTCAGTCGTTCCTTTAACTCGGCAAAATCACCCGTAGCCCGGGGTGGCCGACGGTTGCTGTAGGTGGCCTGAATCGAGCGCACTCGTTGCAGACGCTCCAAGGTATCAGGATGCGAACGGAACAGGCAGGTCAGCTGATCGGGCTGATGTTTGCCAAACATCCGCAGCATCATCTCTGAACAGGCAGAAGACTGGTGAACATCATAGTCCGTTTCATTAAAAGCGCGAACAATGAAGGCATCGGCCTCATGTTCGTTCAGCCGACGATATCCCTTATAGGCGATGCCGTTTAGCTGGGCGAGAAAAGAGACAACCTCATCAACCGGTCTAACACCTCGCGCCATCTCCTGCAGGGAAAAACTCTGCAATAACTGTCGAGCAGCTGTCCCCTTTTCTGCGTGGGCATAGTCGACATGGCCAATTTCGTGAGCGATCACGCCAGCTAATTCTTCCTCTTTCTCACACGCCAGAATTAGACCGCTGTTAATGAACACAACGCCGGCGCCATAGGTATAGGCATTGATTGCAGGATCGTTGACCACTCCAATGCGCCAGTCGAGATCAATCCGGGAGGAAGTTCGATACAGCGGTTCAAATATTGCACTCACCTGACGATCGACATCACGGTCTGCAACCTTTCTTTTAAGCACATATCCTGTGGGGGATGAAGGCTCGGCAGCGATTCCACCAATAGCCTGATAAATCGCCCACTGCACGCCGGCACTGGCCGCCACTTGCTGTTCAACATCGACTGTAACGCCCCCTAACCCGCCACTGACGTCTTCGAGGCTAAACGATCCCGCGCGCAAATTGCTGGCGAGAATTGTCGCTATACTTCCTGCCAGCAGCTCCCTGCGCTTCATTCCCTGTCTCCGCCTGAGTGCTTATGGACGTCGTACGATATCGCCTTTAGCGACGGCCACCCCCTTCAAGGTTTTGCAGATGGTAAATTTTGGGTTGATACGATCTACTTTGACCTTACCAATAAACTCTTCTTCGGTACCGAGCGTCTCCCCGGTGTAGGGATCCACTAATGCTTCGCCGGTACGATAGACCTGCAATACTTCACCATTTTTCAATCCACCATCCTGACCCCGGTTGACCCAGACGCTATCCGCTTTGGTGTTGATCACCACCATCGGAAAAACCGTATCGACCAGCTGATTAGCCAGCTGTGCCGCTACTCCCCGAGACATTTTGGCGAAGTGGGTTGGCATCGGGCTGCCGCCCTTTTCATTGGTTATTTTTTTACCTGTGGCGAACTTATCACTTAGCGAGAACGTGATTTTGACCGAATTACTCGCCACATCAATGATCTTTGCCGCCACAACGAGGCGCCCGGAGTCGGTTCGCGAATATTTGTTGTCAATATTGGGGACAGGTTTCACGCTGCGGTAGTAAACGAAATCCTGCACGGTACCGACAACGATGTAGTCAGCCCCCTGTATGTCGACATCTTCGTCACTTAGCATCTGCTCACTGCGAACAGCTTTTAGCACAGCCTTGTCGCGATTCTGGACCTCAAATTTTCGGGTGTTCTGAACCGCAACCAGCATCTCGTTGACCAACAACTCGAGGTCAAGATGCCGGCGGGCGCTCTCCGAAACTTTTTCACCAACGCTCAGGGCTTTAACCGCGATTTTGGGTTTTACCACCTCTGCCTGTACAGGCAGGGCAGGGGCAAGAACGAACAGATAAATCGCACCAGCCAGAACTGACAAAATACGACTATAGATAGATCTCGTAGCGCTCTTGAACACGTTCCGTCCCTGTATTGATTCTTGGTTACACCGAGGAGAGCCTGACACAGTAATGACGGGGCCCAGGCTCACTACGCCCCCAGCTCTGAAACGCGTTTACCATGTCGGCGATGCCTAAAAATAATACCTAACTTCGCTGTTAATTAGAAACGCCCGGCGATGAAATTACCTGAAGGTTCTCAGGAACAGCGAACTTCAAGAAAGCAGGCAAACACCGAACCAGGAGCAACCAGTTGACCGCCGACACCAGCACTTCGGGCTTAAACTCGCATCTACTCACCGAGTAAATGGGGACGAGGTCTGGCCGCCGGTTTGTCCCAATCGCGACCTTTAAGCATGACGTTCCAGTATAGAAATGGGAAGAAACGCTCTTTCAGCCACCAGTAGAGGCGCCGTGGCACGCGAGGGTCAAGGTTAAAGCTGGGCACCACTTCGCCATCGTAACGAAATTCGGCCATCATCACCTTGCCACGTTCGGTGGTTAGCGGGCAGCCGCCGTAGCCATCGTAGGAACTATTCGCCGCGCTGCCATCCTGCGCCAGTACTGCCAGCAGGTTGCTGACCACCACCGGGAACTGGCGGCGTACGGCAGCAGCAGTTTTGGCGTTGGTGGTATCGGTACAGTCACCGAGGCCAAACACATTGTCAAACCGCTTGTGCTGCAGGGAGTTGCGGTCCACCTCTACCCAACCGGTCTCACCGGCAAGGTCACTCTGTTTGATCACATCCGGCGCGCTTTGTGGTGGCGTGACGTGCAGAAAATCAAACTTCTCGGTCTGCTCATTACCCTCAGCATCGACAAACACGGCTTCACCTGCAGCGCCGTCCACCGCAGTCAGGTTGACCCCAAAGTGGGGCGTCGCGTCGTAACCAGCAATGATCTTATCGAGCGCCCTGGCAAACAGCGGCACCCCAAACATCGCACCCCCCTGGGTAAAGAAATGGCTGTCTGCGTTAACGCCGTTGCGTCGCCAGTGGTCAGCGGCAAGGTAGAGAATTTTCTGCGGCGCACCGGCACACTTGATCGGCATGGCGGGCTGGGTAAACAGGGCACGTCCACCCCTGAATTCACTGATACATTGCCAAGTGTAGGGTGCCAGATCGAACCGGTAATTGCTGGTTACCCCGTGCTGACCGATGCTCTCCTGCAGGCCCGCTATTTTGTCCCAGTCCAGCTGCAACCCCAGTGCGGTGACCAGAAACTGGTATTGCAGCGTCTGCCCACCCTGCAATACCAGCTGATTCTGCTCTGGATTGAATTCGGCGACCCGGTCAGGTATCCACTCCACGCCGCTGGGAATCAGGCTTGATTGATCGCGTACCGTTTGGCGCTGCGACATGGCACCGCCCCCCACCAGCGTCCAGCCCGCCTGGTAGTAATGCTTATCGGAAGGCTCGACCAGGGCAATGTTCAGATCCGGCTGCGCCAGCTTCAACGCGGCGGCGACAGAGACACCGCCCGCCCCTCCGCCGGCAATCACGATGGTGTATTCCTTTGGCTGGGTGCTGGGCATGCCGGTTCTCCGCGCGGGTAGGTTCGTCTGGTCAGGAGTTCAGATGTGCTGCCCGAGTCGATCCGGTCACGCCAGATCCAGTGGCAGGCAGCAGTCGATGTGGCAGGAATTTATACATTAAATAGCATATCGATATAAGCGCTATGAATATATCGGCTTGTTCAGGATTGAAAATCAGCGCTGACGACCACTGACCAGCGGTTTGGTGAATCGCAGTTGCGAAACTCTGACCGGAGGATTTCGTGTCCGGGGCTAACCAATGAAACCCAGTAGAGGCTAGTTGATCAGCCTGTTCAACGGTTCGAGCGTAGGAGAGAGCGAGGTGAGGCGCTAAGCGGCAATCCTGGAGCTCGGGAGCAACCCTGAAGCGCGCTCATCCACGCTCGAATTAATCGACTATTAAAAAAACACGCTCATGTTGGGCGCCAGAATGGTGGTCTGGTCGAGGGCGATATAGCGCCGGGCAATCTGGTAACCCGCTGGCGAACCGGATTGGCGCAGCAGGTCGCGCCGCCCACCCACAAAGATATCCACGTCACGCTCAAGGCGACTGCGGTAGAGCATGAAGTTGCATTCCACTTCCAGCTCATCGGCGTTGGCAGTGGGGTGAATCTGCACATTGCTGACCATGTGGCGGGTCCGCGAGGGTGGCTCCTCCGCCCAGGCCATACCGGTGTGCAGCCGTCGCACCCGTATGGTGAGATTCTGTTTGTCTTCATCAAACAGCGCTGCCTGATCAGCGGCAGAAAATTCCTCGCCTGCGGCACGCCGGGTGGTGGTGTAGCGGGTTGGCATAAAGTAGTGAATGTCGTCACTCATCAACGCCAGCCAGCGGTCAAACTCGCGTTCATCCAGCAGTTGCGCTTCATGGTAGAGAAACTGCTCAACCTGCTGCTGCAGTTGCGGGTCGACCGGTGCATGCTCTGCAAGCGCAACGGTTGGAAACATCTTAAGCATGTTTGCGCTCCGCATTTGGACTGGCATTTGGACTGGCAGTTTTGCGGTCCAGCTCCGCCCAGGAGCCGGAGGTCATCATCTCCAGCCAGCGCTGATAGAGGCCACGAGCAGCCTTTTCGCCATACACATACCCAGTATCTCCCGGCAGATCAGGATGACCGGCGGGCGCCGCATTGAGCCCCATTTCCATGTTCAAAGTGGTCTGGCGTGCCTGATGACCCCGCAGCACCTTTTGAATTTCAGTCCAGTTCTCGCCATCGTCCTGTTCCAGAATGCCGCCACTGGAGAAGGTGCGCAGTACCGCTTTGCGGTAGGCCTCTTTAACATTGGCCGGCGCTTTGCGATCGACCAGCGCCCAGGCCCAGACCTCGATCTCATTCGGACCACGAGGATGCCAGACACGCAGGGTGTTGATACCGGGTAGAAACGACAGAGTCGGAAAAATGGTCATGTGGGCACCACTCATGCGCTGACCACGCATCTCGCCAAGGCGGGCCACCGCCTCAGGGCCACTGCTCTGCACGTAATAGCTGGCGGCCTCTTCACCAAGAAGTGGAAACAGAAATTCCGGCGCGTCGAGAAAAAACCCGGTGCCGTGGCCCTGTGGCGCGCTGAACTGATGACCTTCCTGCGGCCACCCTGCCTGGGTTGGATCGATATCCGGTGGCAGGCTGGCAATCACCGGGGAGAGGTGGCTGATCGGTGCGTGGTACATGTCGCTGGCAAACTGCTCAGCGGCAAATTTCCAGTTACAGGGAATCACCCATTTGTGCATCCCGCCGATCACTTCGGTACCGCCGTCGACACGATCCAGAAAGATATCGAGATACCAGGCCATCTCACCAAGATAGGTTTTCAGGCCTGGCACATCACTATCCCAGCAGCCAAAAACAAGCCCCTTGTAACACTCGATCCGGGGCACCTTTTTAGGACTCCAGCGCTCGCGATCAACCTTGCCGTAGGCACGCTCTTCGTAGGGCACCTCAACCAGATTGCCACCAATGTCATGGGCCCAGCCGTGGTAACTGCAGGTAAAGGCTTTGGCATTGCCGGAGTCGGCACGACAAAGTCGCATACCCCGGTGACGACACTGGTTAAGAAACGCCTGCACCGAGCCATCGGCCTGACGAACCACCAGCACCGGATCTTCGCCCATGTAGGTACTGAAAAAATCGCCGCTGTTCGGAATCTGCGTCTCGTGGGCCAGATAAAGCCAGCTGCGGGAAAAGATCCGCTCCAGCTCCAGCTGATAAATCGATTCATCCTGGAAAATCAGCGCGTTGAGATAACCTTCGCGACTGTTGACCAGCGACTCCAGTAACTCATTTTGCTCGTCAGCATTCGACTGATGACCAAAAAGTGGTTCAATGACACGGTTAGCCATTGCCTCTCCCCCCGATTGAAGACAATTTGTTGCGTGTGCGACCCGGCTAGCGCAACCGCACCTGAACATTCGTTCAGGATAGTTAGAGACGCGCACCAATGCAATCGGAACCAGGAAGGGGGCCAACGCCAACCAAGCTTAACCTCAAAGTCGGCGCCACGGTAGAGAGCCTGTGACCCATGATCCAGCCATGACCCAACCAAATAGACCAGCACCAATTCCCGAGCCTGAGCAGGTTGTGGCGCAGACGTTGCACTGGCTGGAGTCGGTGGTGATTGGGCTCAATCTCTGCCCATTCGCCAAACAGGAGCTGATCAACCAGCGCATACGACTGGTCTGCAGTGCCAGCCGTTCGCCTACTGCACTGCTTGATCAGTTGCACGACGAACTCAGCTTTCTCGATCACCATCTGGAAACTGAAACCACACTGCTGATTCACCCCGGCACCTTGAACGACTTTGACCGCTACAACCAGTTTCTCCAGCACGTCGATTGGTTAATCGAGTCACACGATTGGGTGGGGGTTTACCAGGTGGCCAGCTTCCACCCGGATTACCGTTTTGCCGGCACTGGCGACGAAGATGCGGAAAACTACACCAACCGCTCGCCCTATCCAATGCTGCACCTGCTGCGCGAATCCAGCTTGCAACAGGCCATTGAATCTTACGGCGATACCAGCGCCATACCGACGCGCAACATCGAACTGATGAACGAGCTGGGTACACAACGGCTGGTCGAGCTGCTCGCCCACTGCATGCAAGGCACTGCTACTGACAACAGCTGAAAAACTTTTTCCGGCCAGGCCTTTTTCCCATAACCATTGCGGTTAGACTGGCTTTCACTAAAGAGGGGAAAGAGGTAGAGCGTTTCACCGAAACGGGAGATTAGAGCCCGGCATCGGCAACCTACTGCCAGAGGAGGAGGCGCATGGTGCACAACGAAACAATGGAACAACTTGCCGGTGTTCGCATTAAATTAATGCGTGGCACACCGGATCAGCAACCAGCCAGTAGCGAGCCGCTACTGTTTCTGCATGGCGCAGGCGGAGCCAGTATCTGGTTACCGTTTATGGAGCAGCTGGCGGGACGGTTCGAATTGCTGGTGCCGGAACACCCCGGCTTTGGCGACTCGGAAACACCCGACTGGCTAAGCCGGGTCGACGACCTGGCCTACTATTACCTGAATGTGCTGGAACAGTGGGGCATACCGCGCCTGCACCTGATCGGCCACAGCCTCGGTGGCTGGACCGCCGCGGCACTCGCGGTAAAAGACTGTTCGCGGCTTGCATCGCTGACACTGATCTCTGCTGGTGGCGTACATGTGCGCGGGGTGCGGCGGATGGACAACTTCCTCGGCAACCCGGAGGAGAACCTGCGTGGTCTGGTCCACGACCAGAAATTTGCCAGCCGACTGCTGGCTATCCCGGTCTCTGCAGAGGAGCGGGAACGGCAGCTTAAAAACCGCTTTACCACCGCTAAACTGGTCTGGCAGCCGCGCTCTTACGACCCCCATCTGCCGAAATGGCTACACCGAATCAAGGTGCCCACCCAGCTGATCTGGGGCGAACATGACCAGCTGTTTCCGCCGCGCATCGGCGAGGAGTACGAAAACAGAATCCCCGGCGCCTGCCTGCATCTGTTGCCGGCATGTGGCCACCTGCCACCAATTGAGAAACCACAGGAAACCGCCGACCTGATTACAGAGTTTGTGCTCGGCAACCGTCAGCAGGGAGCGCCATCATGAAATTCTTTAACTTTCACCTGATGCCCTACGCCGACATCGATCTGAACCTGATTCGCGAACATGGCAGCGCCTGGGTGACCTTCCCCAACAGCCACTATGATCCGCAGGTCGGTTCGCAGCTCTACAACCGCTATCTCGACGAGATGGAGTATGCCGACCAGCTCGGCTTTGATGGCGTAGTGGTCAACGAGCACCATCAGACCGCCTACGGCCTGATGCCCATTCCCGGGGTGATGGCTGGTGCACTGGCGCGTAGTGTGAAACGGGCGAAAATCGCCATTCTCGGTCGCGCGCTACCGCTGGTGAGCAATCCGCTGACCATCGCCGAAGAGTTTGCCATGCTCGATAACATCACCGAGGGGCGTTTCATCGGCGGTTTTGTGCGTGGCATTGGTGCCGAGTATCACGCTTTTGGGGTCAACCCGGCAGAGTCGCTGGCCCGTTTCCAGGAAGCACACGACCTGATTAAAAGAGCCTGGACGGAACCTGGACCGTTTGAATTTGATGGCGAGTTCTACCACTTCAAATATGTCAATGTCTGGCCGCGGCCCTATCAGCAGCCCTGCATGCCGATCTGGGCACCTTCGCAGGGATCGGCGGAAACCATCAGCTGGGCTGCCCGCAACCGCTACACCTACTGTCAGACTCTCGGGCCCATCAAATCGGTTGCCGGATTCTTCCAGCAATACCGCGACGAAGCCGACCGCTCTGGTTATGAAGCAAGCTGGGACCAGACCGCCTGGTCAACCACGATTTATATAGCGGAAACCGACCAACAGGCGCTGCGTGAAGCGAAACCCCATGCCGAGGCGATTCAGAACGAGTTTCTGCGTATGCCGCTGGAGATGCTGCTACCACCCGGTTACACCTCACTGGAGTCGTTCAGGAAAATCCAGCCGGAAATGATCGGCAAGCCACAGACTATCGAATCCCTGAATGATGCCGGGGTGATTATCGTCGGCAGTCCCAACACGGTGCGCGAACGGTTGGCCGAGTACCAGCAGCTGGCCGGCTTCAACACCGCGCTGGTGAAAACCCAGTTTGGCACCCTGCCGGCGGATATGACCCGCAACAACATGACCGCCATTGCTGAGGAAATTTTTCCGGCGTTGCAGGGCTGATGGCTGTGCAGCTCGGCCGGCCGCGGGACACGACTGCTACACTGGGCAGGTTTTAAAAATGGGTGGTTTTACCGAGTAGATGGTCCGGCCAGCCGGCATCGGGCAAACAACCATCTCCTGAACAATCTCTTTCTCTCAACGACTGAACATGAACAGCAACCAATTTCCTTATCTGGCCTGCGCCATTGCCACCGTGTTGATGCTGGTAGCACTGCGTGGCAGCCAACCAGGGGCGGACGGCTCCACCCAACTGCCGCTGCTGACCCTGTTACTGATCTGCGAGTTTGCTTTCATTGTGACCCTGACGGCGGTCATCACCGGGCTACGCCAGCAGCTACGGGATGGATTTACACTCAAACCTGCCCTGGCGACCGGTGGCTGTCTGATCTACGCAGTCGGATTTCTGTTGCTTGGCCTGCGGTTCTGGCCAGACGCACCGCTGTCAGGTTAATGAACAGGTCCGATAACGCCGACCCGCCAATGATGAACAGTATTCAAGCTCACCCCACCAGAAGCTCACGATGCGAACCGGATTAAAACTGTTCGGCTCTGTTTTCCTGTGGAACTTTGGCCTTGGCGTCAGCCACATAGTGGTACCGCTCTACGCCAGCCATCTCGGGTTTTCGCTGGTGACCATCGGCAGTCTGTTCGCACTACCGGTAGTACTGCAGTTTGTGCTTGGCCTGCTCAGCGGCGCCACGACTGACCGTTGGGGTGGCCGCCTGACTCTGGTGCTCGCCTGTGCTGCGCCGCTCGCAGGGGCACTGATTTTCTCGGTCGCTGATTCGCTGGTGATGATGCTCGCCGGACAGATGGCGATCAGTATTGGTCGAGGTGTGTTTTGGCCAGCATCGCAGTCCATCGCCGCCGGACTGGAAGGCGAGCGCAGCGTACAGATGGGCCGACTCAATGCCTCAGTTAGTATGGGTCAGATCACCGGCACCGCCGGTGCCGGGGTTCTGCTGGCGCTGACCAACTTTTATGTGGTGTTTATCAGTTTTGCGCTACTCAATCTGGCCTCACTACTGATCACACTGCTGCTGCCAAACAATCATCAACCCCACGGTGACCAGAAGCGAGGGCTGTTCTCCGCCTACGGCCCTCTGCTGCGTACACCGCGAATCTACTATGCGCTGCTGTGCGCTTTTATCTGCGCGCAGCCAGTCTCTCTCGGACAATCGTTTCTGCCCCTGCTGTTTGAAGCCAATGGTTTCAGTCCCGACCAGATCGGCCCCACCCTGTCATTGCGCGCTGTCGGCGCTACCGCTGCAGCGCTATTGCTGGCGCGTTTAATCGGCTCTGCCCACGGACCGGCACTGGCTGCGCTGGGGGCGTGTGTACTCGGTATTGGATTGATTGCCACTGCAGCCACCGCGGATGTCGTCAGCGCAATGGTAATCATGACCTTTATCGGCATTTCAGCGGGCTTGCTACTGCTGTTCTACCAGTTGCTGGTGACCGAACTGTCGCACGGTGGTAATCGTGGCACGGCGCTGGCCATTGCTGGCTCCGGCTGGAGCGTTTCGCACCTGGTTGCGCCGTTTCTGGTCGGTCTGGTCGCCGACCTCACCACCCTGGAACAGGCATTCATGATCTGGGGCGCCGGCATTGTGATATTGGGGCTGCTGATGGTGCCGTTAAACCGTATCACCGCAACTTCACCTGAGGGTAATGAGGGTTAAACCGCAAGCAGGCTGTGAGCTGCTAGAATCAACCGCTCACGAGTCCATAAAAATATAACCGTGCGGCACCCCGCGACTACTGTGGCTCCCCAGACAATCACTTGCCAGTTAGCGACCCCTTGCCATGAGACCCACCCTTAAACTCGCCCACTGTTCAGATATTCATCTCGATTACGAGTATTTCGGCGGCGAAAGAAATCTCCATCTACACGATTTTTACCGGGATCTGTTCGGAAAACTGCTGGACGACGTGGTCGCTGCAGCGCCGGATGCGCTATTGCTCGCCGGGGACCTGTTTGACCACAACCGGGCAGCCCAGGCCACCATTGAATGGGCGATGGAAACCCTCGGCAAGTTGCCCTTTCCGGTGGTGATGATCCCTGGTAATCACGACTGCCTGGCGGAGAACGCGATCTACCTGCGCCACGATTTCAACGTCATCCCCAATGTCACCCTGCTGGATCGGGAACATGGCGAGATGGTCGAGCTGGGTGAATTATCGCTGCAGGTGTGGGGGAAGGGGATGCGTGAACACACTCCTGAGAATCAGCCGCTCCAAGGTATGCCAGCGAAACAACATCACCACCACTGGCATGTCGGCATGGGACACGGCATTCCGGTGGCAAATGGCGTTGAGTGTATGAATTCTTCGCCGATCCACGAGGCGCAGATTGATGCCAGCGAATTTGATTATCTCGCTCTGGGCCACCTGCATGCGATGCGCGATGTCTCCACCGAAAATACCACCGCATTTTTTTGCGGCGCGCCGGGTCCAATTGTGGACCAGAACGGTACCTGGCTGTTGACCACTCTTGAGGAAGCGCTACCCCCTCAGGTAGAGCAGCGTCAGTTGGATCTCAACCGTTAAATTTCATCAGCCTGCATCATCAGGAAGGAGCAAAAAATGGAATTTTCAGCCATTGTGGAAAAACGCCGCAGCATCAAGAACTACGACACCAGTGCGACTCTCAGCGACGCGCAGCTGGAAAAAATTTTCTCAACCACAGTGTTAAGCCCCAGCTCTTTCAACCTGCAACACTGGAGCTTTGTGGTCACCCGTGACCCGGAGCTGAAAAAGGAGCTGCAGACCGCAAGCTGGGGGCAGCAGCAGGTTGCAGACAGCTCGGCAGTAGTGCTGGTTTGCGGCAAACTGGACGCACATAACGATGTTGCCGAGCTGTGGCCCGGTATGCCGGATGAGGTGCTGCAAAAAATCGACGGGACCAGCCAGCAGATTTACGGCGGCAGCGAACAGATGCAGCGTGATGAGGCAATTCGCGGCGCCAGCCTGGCGGCGATGTCACTGATGTATGCAGCCACCGACCAGGGTATCGAAAGCGGCCCGATGATCGGCTTCGACCCGCAGGCAATCAGCACCATCCTGGAGATCCCCGACAACTTTATTCCCGTCATTATGATCGTTCTCGGCAGCGGAACCGGTGACGAGATGCCCCGCGGTTACCGTCGGCCGCTACAGGAAGTAGTGAAACTGGAAAAATTCAGCGGTTCCGGTCTCGGCTGAACGAGCGCGGTAACCTCCGTCTAGAAAAGCCGGCGATCGCCGGCTTTTTTAATCCCCGAAGCCATCATTGTGCTAACTGCAGATCGGCAATCAGTGCATTCATAAACCGGGTTGCCTCGCCGCCAGTTACCGCGCGGTGATCAAAACAGAGTGACAATGGCAAACTGCGCCGAATCACCGGACTTCCATCGACCGGTTTCACCTCGTCACGACTACGGCCTGCACCGATGATGGCTACCGTCGGCGGCAACACCACCGGCACGGCGTAACGACCACCAATCGCACCAAAATTACTCAGCGTAATGGTGCCGCCGCGCAACTGTTCCGGCGCGATAGTACGGTCACGGACCTGCGCAACCAGCTGCGCCAGCTGCTCACCGAGCTGCTCGGCATCGAGCTGATCAGCATCTTCAACCACTGGCACAAACAGCCCGCGGTCGGTATCCACCGCCATTGCCAGATGTACCTGTTTGAGCAGTCGACGTCCCGGCGCGTGGCTGTCGAACCAGGCATTCAGCGCTGGTTCAGCTCTGCAGGCAGCGACCACTGCACGCATGAGTCGCGGCGTTGGTTCAGTGGCAGCGGGCCAATCACTAATATCGGCATCATCAAACAGGGCCGCCGGTACCACTTCACCGCCAGCCTGCGTCATGTTTTGTGCCATCACCCGCCGCGCTCCAGTGAGCTTTTCCAGAGGGCCCACTTTTTCAAATATTGCGGCTACCCGCTCCACATCGGCTTTAGTCACTGCGCCGTTACCGCCACTGGGCGTAACCACACTGAGATCAATATCCAGCTTGCGCGCCAGAGCGCGGACGGCGGGTGTCGCCTTGATGCGGCCACCGGCCGATTTCAGCGCAATCGCCTCTTCCACCACGGTCCGGTCACCCACCTCAATATCACCCACCACGGTGCCGCTATCCGTGCCCTGCTGATCGCCTGCTCCGCCATCAAATTCCACCAGTGGCGTACCAGTGGCTACCACTTCACCCACTGCGCCAAACAGGCCGGTAATTTCGCCAGATTGGGGGGACGGCACATCCACCACCGCCTTGTCAGTCTCCATTGCCACCAGTGGCTGATCCACGACGACGTGATCGCCGACGTTCACATACCAGGTGGAAATTTCCGCCTCGGCCAGCCCTTCGCCCAGATCGGGTAATTTAAATATGCTCATTCGAACTCCAGCGTCTCGATTGCTGCTTCAACGATCTGCTCGACCCCCGGCAGATAGAGGTGTTCCATTCTGGCCAGGGGCACTATGGTGTCGTAGCCAGTGACCCGCCTGACCGGTGCGAGCAGATCGAGCAGCGAATGCTCGGCAATGTTGGCGGCGATTTCAGCACCGACACCGCCACTACGCGCCGCCTCATGCACAATCACACAGCGGCCGGTTTTGGCCACTGATTCGAGGATCGTCGGCATGTCCAGCGGTTTGATAGTGGCCACATCCAGCACTTCGGCACTGACTCCGCGGGCCGCCAGCCGGTCGGCCGCAGCCAACGTCTCAACCATACTCGCCCCCCAGCTCACCAGGGTAATGTCGCCGCCCTCCCGCAGAGTGAAACAGACATCCAGCGGCTGCGGTTGGCGATTTTCTTCAAACTGCTCCTTGTTGAGCCGGTAAATTCTTTTCGGCTCCAGAAACAGCACCGGATCAGGGTCGGCAATCGCAGCCAGCAGCAGCCCATAGGCGCGCGCCGGTGATGAGGGAATCACCACCCGCAGGCCGGGCATGTGAGCAAACAGCGCCTCGGTGCTTTCCGAGTGATGTTCGGGGGCATGAATACCGGCACCGTAAGGAGCACGAAACACCAGTGGGCAGCTCAACCGACCGCGGGTGCGATTGCGCATGCGACTGGCGTGGCTGATCACATGATCCAGCGCGGGATAGATAAAACCCATAAACTGGAACTCGGCAACCGGTTTCAATCCCTCAACAGCGAGACCCACCGCAACGCCGCCGATCATGGTTTCGGCCAGCGGTGTATCCATCACCCGTTCGGTTCCAAACTGCTCCTGCAGATCCACGGTGGCGCGGAATACGCCGCCGTTAGCACCAACATCCTCACCCAGCACCACCACCTGCTGATCCGCCTCCATGGCGTGCTGCAATGCCAGGTTAACCGCCTCCACCAACGTCCGCTCAGCCATGATGATGCTCCTTGCCAGCTTCGGCTTTGGCGGCACGGGCCAACAGTTCGCTACGCTGACCCTGATAGGCCTGTGGCAGTTCGGCATAGAGGTAATCGAACATCGATTCTGGCGCCGGCGGCGGTGTGGCGAGATAGGCCTCGACCGCCGCGTCGAGCTCCGCCTGGCACTCCGCCTGCAGCGCCTCTTCATCAGTTTTGGACCAGCCGCTCTGCTCAACCAGATAAGCTTTTATCCGCGCCACTGGATCTTCCGCCCAGTGGGCTGACACCTCGTCATCGTCGCGGTAACGGCGGGCATCATCCGCTGTCGTGTGGTCGGTAAGACGATAAGTGAGTGCCTCGATCAGAAAAGGGCCACCGCCATCACGCGCCTGCTGCAGTGCCTGTCGACTGGCATACTCCATCGCCAGCAGATCATTGCCATCCACCTGCAACGATTCGACACCAGCAGCGACCGCTTTTTGTGCCAGCGTCTGCGCATGACTCTGCGCCGTCCTGGGGACCGAAATGGCCCACTGGTTATTGGTGACTACAAACAGCACCGGCAGTTGCCAGACACCAGCAAGATTCAACGCCTCGGCAAAATCACCCTTTGACGTCGCTCCATCACCACACACGGTCACGACGGCCTGCCGCTCGCCGCGCAGCTGCAGAGCTCTGGCAACACCGACCGCATGCAGCGCCTGAGTAGCGATCGGCACCGCAATTGGCAGGTCCCGCCGCGGACCGGCGAAGTCGCTGCCACGCTCATCACCACCCCAGTAGAGAAACAGTTCGGTCATGGTCACACCGCGGGCAAGCAGCGCACCCTGCTCGCGGTAGCTTGGCACCAGCCGGTCTTCGGCCTGCATGGCCATGGAAAACCCGACGGTTACCGCCTCCTGCCCCAGGGAAGAGGCAAAAGTCCCCAACTGCCCGGTACGTTGCAGGTTAACGGCACGGGCATCAAAAAGCCGTGTCAGTACCATCTGCCGATAGCCGGCACGCACCTGCTCCAGAGAAACAATATCAGTGGGCAGATCGGCCAGCGGTTTACCAGCCGCAGACAGCAAACCGAAATGGTCTATAGAAAATTGAGCGATCGTCTGGCGCATTGGCTACTCCTCTGATCGTGAGGTGATTGTCATAACCACCTGCTCTTTTTACTACAGCGAGGGAACAAATTGAGAAATTTTGTCATCGCCTCACTACCCGCTAAGAATCTTTATGGTTGTTAGAAAACGGGTAAATTGCTGTGATCTTCAATATACAACGAACAAAAAAGCCGGCTCTCGCCGGCTTTTCTGAGTTTCTTGCCGGCATCAGCCGGCGGGCCGTTACTAGCCGCGCGAAGGTGCCGCCGGAAAGGTCTTGCAGTACTCGGCCCAGGCTTTACCGGAAGCAACGGTATGCTCACGCCAGTCATCGGGCATGTACTGATACGGAGCGCGCACCGGACCGGCGTTAATGTAACCGGCAGCGTTGGTGCGGGTTTTTTCCACCTGCACATTGAATTTGGGGAATTCCCGAATATCGAGAATCGGATTGGGCAGCTCATGCATGTCGTGGAGAATTTTGCCCATTGCCTCGGCATCACCTGCCTGCAGCGCCTTGACCATGGCAATCACCGGCTCCGGACCCATGGAACAACTGGTCGACCAAACCGATTTAATCCGGTCACCGACGTGCTGATAAGCCACCGGGGCGAGGAAATCGATCGGCAGGAAAGCAACATTGGGGGCCGCGTCCATGCTCGCTTCCAGATCAGCGTAGACATTGGGCATGTCACCCATATTACCGACAAATTTGTTGGTGATGACGGTTGGGCAGCGTTTGCCCACTCCCTGCCAGAACTCCACCGGAAAAGTACTTTTGAAGAACATCGGGTTGGAGTAGATCATGATCGGCATATCCGGCACCGCTTCTGCCAGGTCGGCGTAAAACTGCACCATCATTTCTATCGATGGGGTCTGCCAGAGTGGCAGGCCGACAAACACGCCATCGGCTCCAAGATCTTTGAACGCCTTCATCTGCCGCACGGTTTCTTTGGTACCCAGTGCGGTCACACCGGAAAAGACCGGAATACGACCATTATTGGTTTCAATAATGCACTTGTTGAACTCAAGCTTCTCTTCCCACAGCAGCGCCGCACACTCACCGGTGGTGCCGTTGACGGCGAAGTTACCGGCGCCGTCCTGCACCAGTTTCTCAACCATCCGCGCGGTTTCATCCAGATCGACGGAGTTCTCTGCATCCCAACCATCCTGGCCCGGCAGGCAGGGGGTGGGGATCATCGCCGAAAAACCGACAATATCGTCTTTGGTAAGCATATTCGGGGTCCTGTGTTTAGGATTAACTGGAGTGGCGGCGCTGAGCGCAGGGCATAACAGATGGTTATCCCGGCGAAGCCTGAGTACCTCATTCGGCCGGCTAGTGTGCCGCCGAACTCAACTGGCTGTCTAGTCGACCGTTCGGTCAGTCTACTTAATCAAAACCCGATCTGGATCAACCGGCAGTCGATTAACCGGCCAATTCCGGTTTCAGTCATTGACCATAACAAAGGCGAGTCGATAGCGTGGCGCATCCAATTTACATTTTGAATATGCAGAGGGTCTTGTCATGGTTGAAATCACCGAACTGGGATATATCGGTATCAGTGTTTCCGACGCAGAAGCGTGGAAAGCCTACGCCACCGAAGTGGTGGGGTTTGAACTGGTGGAGGAAGACGGCGAGACCGACCGCTTTTACCTGCGCATGGATGAGATGCACCACCGTATCGTCGTCCACACCAACGGTAATGACGACCTCGAATATGTCGGCTGGCGGGTGAAAAGCCCAAAGGCACTGAAAGCGATGAAGGCGCACCTCGATGAGTGCGGTGTTGCCTACCGCGTTGCCACCGATGAGGAGTGCCGCGAGCGCCATGTGCTGGGCCTGCTGAAACTGACTGACCCCGGCGGTAACCCGACAGAAATCTACTGCACACCGCGGGTTGAGGCTGATCGAGCGTTCCACCCGGGGCGTCCGCTATGGGGTAAATTCACCGCCGGCAGTCAGGGCCTGGGCCATATGATTCTGCGCCAGGAAGATCCGCAGGCAGCTTATGACTTTTATACCGAAGTATTCGGCATGGATGGCAGCATTGAGTATCGTCTGCCGGCTCCAGGTGGTGCTGAGGCAACCCCCTGGTTTGTCCACTGCAACAACCGTCAGCACTCGTTGGCGTTTGGCATTCCCAACATGCCAAAAAGGATCAACCACCTGAATATCGAGTACACCGAACTCGACGACCTCGGCAAAGCCCACGACATCGTTCGCCACCGGGAGATACCGGTAGCCATTCAACTGGGCAAACATGCCAACGACAAGGCGCTGAGCTTCTATCACGTCACTCCATCAGGCTGGCTGATGGAGCTGGGTTGGGAGGGCCGGGAAACTCCTGATCAGGAGGAATACTACGTTGCTGATATCTGGGGCCACGAAATGGAAAGTGCCGGCCTCGGTATGGATCTGGAGATGAATCGCGGCTGAGCGAACGCAACGCCACCTGCCACAAAGCCCGGCATCAAGCCGGGCTTTGTGGTTTTCCGGTCAGATAAAACTGATCGCCCGGCCCAGCGCCTCGTTAAAGCGCTCGGTCGCTTCCAGCTGGGGAAAGTGTCCAACCCTGTCCAACACCTCCACTTCTACCCGCTGTAAACGCTGCTCCAACGCCGCACGGTTGGTCGGCTGCATATCAGAGTTGATCGCATAGAAAGGAACCTTGAGATTCTCAAACAGTGGCAGCACATCAATTGAGGTCAGCGACGACATGATGCCAATAGCACTCTGCGGCCGCATCCCGACGAACTCCCTCACCAGCCGGGCGGCAAGATCAGGGTCAGTCTGCTCAATCATCAACGCGCGGGCAAAACCCTCCATGGTCTCTTCGAAAGCATCGCGCATACCTGCTACCAGCTGATCGACCATACCCGGCGGAAACAGCGCCTCGATGTTCTGCAGGGTGTCAATCGCAACCAGTCCGGTAACCCGCTCGGGGTATCGGTTGGCGGTTTCCAGCATCACCACGCCACCCATGGAGTGGCCAATCAGGATTGCCTGCTCAACACCAGCGGCATCCATCACCGCGACGACATCATCGGCAAATGCCCCGGGACCCCAGCGTTCCCGGTCATGGCCTGATTCACCATGACCGGCAAGATCAAGGGTAATCACCCGATGACGGTCTGCAAAGGCCTCAACCTGATTGGCAAACTGGTGACGATCACCGGCAAAGCCGTGAATAAAAACCAGTGCCGGCTCACCTTGGCCGCAGGCAGTCCAGACCAGCTCTACCCCATCCGCAGAGGTTGTTTTGTTCACCATCTTTTTTACTCCTCTCTGTTTTTACCCAGGCTATGTAGCTGCTTCACGAAGATTCCTCAGGCCCCGGTCTGAAGGCTGCCGTATCAAATAGCTGCCAACAGTCAAACGCCGGCTCTTCGTAGGGGTGTGCCCGATACAGCGCGTCAATGACCGGCTCAACCAACTGGTCATCCACCACCATTTCGAGCCGATATTCATCAACAGATTCGACCTGACCGGTTTTACCCACAAACGGGTCGCTACCGGCGAGTGGTCGAAACTGGCCTGTACCCAGCACCTGCCAGCTGCACTGATCATAGTCGCCAATGCGACCAGCACCGGCATCAAACAGCGCCTGCTTGATCCCCTGCAGATGGGTTGCAGGCACATAGACCACCAGCTTGTACACGGCTTGGCCCCCTATTCGCCCTTCCAGACCGGGGGGCGCTTCTGCAGAAATGCCGCCAGCCCCTCTTCCTTGTCTGCGGTGCTGCAGAGCGCGCTCTGGGCAAACTTCTCCAGCGCCAGGCCGGCGCTGCTACTCGCTTCCATGCCATAGTTGACCATGGCTTTCATGAACTGCGGTACCAGTGGGGCAAATTGAGCGATGTGGTTGGCCATCTGCTTCAGCTCATCGAGCAGTTCATCTGGCTCAACCAGGCGGGTGACCAAACCAATGTGTAAAGCCCGATCGGCATCAATCGGCTGGCCCATGATCAGCATCTCCAGCGCCCAGGCTCGGCCCACCAGACGCGGCAGTCGCTGGGTGGCACCACCACCGGGGATAATGCCAAGTTTGCCCTCCGGGGTTGCAAAGGTAGCGTTGCTACTGGCAATTCTCAGGTCACACCCGAGCGCCACCTCCAGCCCACCACCAAAGCAGATACCGTTGATCGCCGCGATGGTCACTTTGGGGATGCGTTCAAGCTTTTCGGCCAGTCCCTGCACAATCGGCTCCAGTGCCTTTTTCAGATCCCGGTCGACCACCTCGCCAAGATCGGAACCGGCGGCGAACGCCTTCTCCCCCGCTCCGGTAAACCCGAGCACTCGCACCTGCTGATCGGCCACCGCCAGGTCCACTGCAGCATGTAGCTCATCCAGCATACCGAGGGAAACCGCGTTGTGTTTCTCCGGCCGACTGAGGGTGATCAGCGCCAGTGGACCGTCTACTTCATAACTGATGTACTGATAACTCATACCACTTCCCGACTCCGTTCGTCGTTTAGAAAACCTTCGCCACTGGCCAGCGCCGCAGCAGTGCGCATCGCCGCATAGATACTTTTGTGCTGGGCAATACCTTTGCCGGCAATATCGTAGGCGCTGCCGTGAGGAATACTCAGGTGTATGTAGGGCAGCCCCAGATAGATGGAACAGGCGCCCTCAAACACTGCTGTTTTCACCGCCACCTGACCCTGGTCGTGATACATCGAGATCACCGCGTCGTGTTGCCCCTCAATGCACTGCCGAAACACCGCATCGGGAGAGATCGGCCCGGTAACCTGAACCCCCTCCGCTCTGGCCGCCGCCACCGCCGGTTTTAATTCCTGCTCTTCTTCATTGCCCATCGCGTGGGGGTTGAGTCCGGCAACTGCAATGCGCGGCGTGGGCATACCCCAGCCACGCAGGGTTGAATCGAGCAGACGAATGACCTTGAGCACTGCCGGTCTGGTGACCGAATCGGGTACCTCACGCAGTGGCAGGTGCTCGCCAATCGGCACCACCCGTAGCGGCCCGCTGACACGAAACAGATAGGTCCCCGGCGGCATCATGTCGTCGAGCTCTTTGAGCTTGCCGGTCAGCCGCAGGGCGGAACTGTCAATCGGCGCCATAATCCAGCCGTCAATCTCGCCAGCCTCTGCCAGCCGGGTGGCCAGATCCATCCAGTTAAGCACCGCCTCACCGCAGGCCGCGGAAGCCTGTGCGGTGACAATTTGGTCTGCTGCCAGGTCTCCCGGGTCGAGCAGATCAATGGTGCCGTATTGGTAGCGCCCCTCTGAGGGGTGATCAACCAGCACAACCTGCATATCCAGGCGACAAAATTCGATTGCCCGCTCCACCGCAACGCGGCTGCCGATCAGCAGCGGCCGGGCCTTCTGGTAGAGATCGGCTTCCGCCAACGCTTTAACACAGACCTCCGGGCCTATGCCGCAGGGGTCGCCAATCATCGTCGCTACCAGGGGTAGAGCCATTGCCGGTAATCCTCCAACGGTAAACCTGGGTTAGCTGCTCATGGTAACCCACACGCAACCGCTGAATGTAAGGCCATTGCGCAACACTGGCATAATGCGCTGCCTTGTCGCGCCAGGGTCAACTCATACACTTGGGGTTAGCCGTCGATTCCAACGCGCTACCACCCGCAACAACAGCAGGAACTTTTTCTAGTCATGACTCAGCCTAGCGCGCCCAACGCACCAAAACAGGCGATCTATTACGGCTGGTACATGGTGACGATCGCCTGTTTGAGCGGCATGCTCGCCGCTGGTATCAGTCAGCTCTATATGGGGTCGATTCTGCCGGCGATTATTGCCGATACTGGCTGGAAACACTCCGCAGTCACCGGCGCACTGGCGGCCGGCACCATCCTTGGTGGACTACTGGCCCCCGTCGCCGGAGCTGCAGCGGACCGCTATGGGCCGCGCCTGCCGGTGACCATCGGCGCCCTGGTTCTGGCCGCCGGCTATGTAGCGATGGGACTCAGTTATTCACTGGTGATGTTTTATGTCGGGTACTGCACCGCACGCATGGCTGCCCAGGGCGCTCTCGGCGCCTCGGTGGTGCGCACCATTCCAGTGAACTGGTTTCGCCGTAAACGGGGGCGGGCCATGGGCATCGTGATGATGGCGGTACCAATTGGCGCAGCCAGCAGCGCCATGATCGGCCAGTGGGCACTTTTACATGGGTTTAGCTGGCGTCAGGTCGCCTTTGGCATGGCCGCCACGACCCTGGTGCTGGTGGCATTGCCGGCCGCCCTGTTTATCCGTAAAAGTCCCGAGTCGCTCGGCCTGTTGCCGGATGGTGACCACCACCCGGAAAAATCGAACGATAACCAGACCCGGGATTCAAGCAGGAAATCGGCAGATGAATATCCCTGGAGCCTCCGTCTGGCACTGAAAACCGCCTCCCTGAGACTGTTGATCGTCGCCAGCGTGCTTGGCATCACTGCCAATGGCGCGGTGGTCTTTTACCATGTCACCTACCTGGTTTCGAAAGGTATCCCCCAGGTATCGGCGGTAACCACAGTAAGTGCGCTGGCGCTGGCGGGAGCGCTGGCCAATCTGGTCTGGGGAATCCTCTCCGAGCGCTATTCAGAACGGGTACTGGCAATCTGCTCACAGATTGGCGCAGCGGTACTGATTCAGGGCATGTTGTGGGTCGACACATTCAGCAGCGCGTTGCTACTGGCGATGGTGCTGGGAATTGTGGTGCGCGGCGAGAGTTCTCTGACCAGCCTGCTGATCGCCGCCTATTTCGGTCGTGCAGCCTACGGCAGAATCGCCGGCTTTATGACCACCTTTCAGCTTTTTGGCCTCGGGGCCGGGCCGCTGATCGCCTCGATGATCTACGACTTCAGCCACTCCTTTACTCTTGTCTACGGCGCCATCGGTGCAACCTACGCGGCCGCTGCATTGACCTTTTTCCTGGCCCGACCGCCAAAAGAACCGGCACTCCAGGACCGGAAACATCAACGTCACGCCGAGCAATAAAGCAAACCCCAACAGGTAAAATTGAACGTTCACTATCGGCGTAACCCAGCCGACCCAAGCGACCCGTTTTTGAAACAGGACTGACCATGGACGATAACGCCACCGCCTCACTTTACCACCGGCTCGGAGGAGAAGCGGGTATTCACCGGTTGGTGGATACCTTCTACGAGATTATGGATTCACGGCCGGAGGCCGCCGGAATCCGTGCCCTGCACCCTGATGACCTGAGTGGCTCACGGCAAAAACTGTTTATGTATTTTTCCGGCTGGTTTGGCGGCCCGCCGCTATTTACCGATGCTTATGGCCACCCGCGGCTACGAGCGCGTCACCTGCCATTTGCAATTGGTATCAGTGAGCGAGACCAGTGGCTGTTCTGCCTCGCCGGGGCCTTTAAGGAGTTGCAGCTGGAACAACAGCTGGCCGAAGATCTGTGGGAAAAAATCGCGCCGATGGCCGACCACATGCGCAATCAGGAAGACAGCATACCCGGCTGTCCCGCACATAGTGACCGGTCTGCTGAATCCTGACCCGCTTTAACGCTGGCCCCCTGTCAGCGCTTCCAGCTCCAGGCGAACATGATCATCTCCACGTGGGGTGTAATCTGCTCGACACCGCCGACGCCCAATCCGGCAGTTGCCGACGGTCCTCTATAGGTCTGCTCGACAAACTGACCCAGCGCCAGATGAAACTCATGATGAGTATCCGGCTGCCAGGTGAAGCCGGCGCTGTAGGCACGGTGGGGGTTCGGCGCAAGTAGATTAAAGGTAACCGACTCAATGGTGTCATCGTTGGGCCGTTTCCCGTAGGCCATACCGGCGCGCAGCGTCAGTTTTGGCGACCACTGGTAAGCGATGCCAGCGCGCAGGGTGTTGCGGTTGTGCCAGTTAAAACCACTGCCGCCGCTGCTGCCCAGCGCCGGGCCAGCGGGTGACAGGGTCGCCAGTACGCTGTTACTCAGGGCATTTACTTCGCCAAACTCGATCCGCTGCAGGTCGAGCGCCAGCAACAGTCGGCTGGTGGGACGTAGCGCCAGACCCACACTGTAGTTGGCGGGAATATCGAAGCTGCCGTCAGCGAACAAGCCTTTGTAACGGTCAAACTCCTGCATGTAGATCTTGCTCGACCAGGCAACACCGGCCGTCAGCCAGTTGCTTAACTCACCGTACCAGCCGACACGCAGGCCAGCACCAAACGCCACATCGTGGCCGTTGTTGGTCACCTTATTCGGGTATTTTGACGAGGGCGCGAACGCCTGCAGCCCGTAAGCCTCGAAACGCTGCGCCGCCAGCAACGTCGACACGCCAACCGCATGTTTGGGAGTCAACTGCCATGCTGCAGTGGGCGCAATCACCAGTTGGGTGAGATCAAATCCCGCCTTGCCACAACCGAGAAACAGATTGGCGGGCGCATTGCCACAGGCCACCGGATTGAAATTGCTGGCCGGCAGGCCATTATCATCACGGTATTCGGTGTTAAGGCCCCCATTGCCATAGACAGTCAGACCAAGAGCAAAATCGCTGCGTAGCTGCCAGGAAAACGCCGCTTCGGGAATAAAAAAGAGACTGTTTCGACTGGTAGTGGCAAAGTCGTAGGGGGTGCCACTGCCACGCCGTTCAGCACGCCGGCTGGGTAAAAACAACTCCAGCCCCACATCGACCCGATTACCTGCAGAGAGCAATTTCGCCGGGTTGGATGCACCGGCATAAGCATCGCCAGCAACGGCGGTGGTGGCCCCGGCCATCTGCCGGGCTACCGGGCCATAACCGAGAGCGAAATAACCGCCCCCGGCATGCACAGTCATCGTCAACCAAAGCAGTACAACGCCTGTAGCAACAGGCTGCCAACGAAAATATCGAGTCATGGTTTTCCCCTCCCGTTCGACGCCACCCTACCGTAGTTGAGCGAGCCGGGAAACCTAAAAAGAGCTGACGGCAGCCAATCCGGGGGCGCAGAATTTACTGGCTGTTAACCAGGCTGAACAAGACCGATGGACAGGAATACCGGCAGGCGCCTGTGAAAGAGTCAGATCACCATACCAAGCATCTGTATGCCGGTGGGGTCAACTTTTTCGTGATTAGTTTCCGGCTCAGGGTAGCGGATAATCTCTGCGATCCGCTGCTCCTCTTTTGATTGCAGGACCACATCAAAACCCCAGAGCTGATGCAGATAACGGGTCACCTTGGCCGCTGACTCACTCTCCAGCGGACGATTGTTGAACCGCTGGTGTTGCAGGGTCAATGAACGATCACCGTTAACATCGACGCGGGTTACCTGAATATTTGGCTCGTTGTTGCCAAGGTTGTACATACCCGCAAGGGTGTCGCGAACATGGTGATAGCCCGCTTCGTTGTGGATAGAGTTAACCTGCAGGTAGTCGAGCCGCTCATCGTCCATCACTGTGAACAGTTTCAGTTCCCGTATCAGTCGGGGCGATAGAAACTGCTGGATGAAGCTTTCATCCTTGAAATTGGCCATCGCAAATTTAAGGGTTTCCAGCCAGGGCGTCCCGGCGATATCGGGGAACCAGTAGCGGTCCTCCTCGGTCGGCGCTTCGCAAATGCGGCGAATATCGCGCATCATGCCGAAGCCGAGGGCATAGGGATTGATGCCGTTGTAGTAGGGGTGGTCAAAATCGGGCTGAAAGACCACATTGGTGTGCGACTGCAAAAACTCCATGATGAAACCGTCGCTCACCTTGCCCTGATCATAAAGATCGTGGAGCAGCTGGTAGTGCCAGAAGGTGGCCCAGCCCTCATTCATCACCTGAGTTTGCCGCTGAGGATAAAGGTACTGCGCCATTTTGCGTACAATGCGAATAATTTCCCGCTGCCAGGGCTCCAGCAGTGGAGCCTCTTTCTCAAGAAAATAGAGCAGGTTTTCCTGCGGTTCGGCAGGATAGTCAGCCCGGTGGTTGCGCTCGTCAAACTGACCATCCCGAACCGGAATGGTGCGCCAGAGGTCATTAACCTGTTGCTGTAGAGCCTCTTCACGCTCTTTCTGCCGCGCCTGCTCTTCGCGCATGGAGATCGGATAGGGACGTTTGTAACGATCCACCCCGTAGTCCATCAGTGCGTGACAGGCATCCAGGACAGCTTCGACTTCATCGACGCCATACCGCTCCTCGCAGTCGCCAATGTAATTGCGGGCAAACACCAGATAATCAACAATCGATTCGGGGTCGGTCCAGGTCTGGAACAGATAATTTCCCTTAAAAAAGGAGTTGTGCCCGTAACAGGCATGGGCGATCACCAGCGCCTGCATGGTGAGTGAATTCTCCTCCTGCAGGTATGCGATGCAGGGGTTGGAGTTGATCACCAGTTCATAGGCCAGACCCATCTGACCACGCCGGTAGGACTGTTCAGTACTGATAAAGCGTTTGCCAAACGACCAGTGATGGTAGTTGATTGGCATGCCCACGGAGGCATAGGCATCCATCATCTGTTCAGAGCTGATCACCTCGATCTGATTGGGGAAGGTATCCAGACCATAACCCTCCGCTACCGCACCGATTTCGCGGTCATAGGTCTCGAGAAGCTCGAAACTCCAGTCCGACTCGGTGGAGATGAGTGGTGATTGAGTCGCGCTGCTCATGATGCCACCTGCTTTTTAAACAGCTGTTTAAGTACTGGATAGATATCGGCGGGACCGTTCAGGTGCTGCATGGCAAACTGTTTGGGATGCAGCTGGCTAAAGGTTCGATAGGTCTGCCAAAGGGGCTTCTCCTGCGGGGCTATCTCCACGTAGGCGAAGTACTGCACCAGCGACAGCAGCTGCTCGACCAGATTCGCACAGCGGCTTCCGTCATCGGGCCAGTTGTCGCCGTCAGAAGCCTGCGCCAGGTAAATATTCCACTGGTCGGAGGGGAAGCGTTCGTCAATGATCTCGCTCACTTTGGTCAACGCACTTGAAACCACTGTACCTCCGGTTTCCCGGGCGTGAAAGAACTCCTGCTCATCAACCTCGGAAGCCTGGGTGTGGTGGCGCACAAACACCACCTCGGTTTTTTCGTAATGACGACTGAGAAACAGGTAAAGCAGGATAAAAAACCGCTTGGCCAGATCCTTTTCCCGTTGGCCCATGGAGCCGGAGACGTCCATCACGCAGAACATCACCGCCTTTGAACAGGGAACCGGCTGGCGCACCTGCTGGTGGTAGCGCAGGTCAATATCATCAATAAAGGCGACACGGTTGAGCCGCTCGCGCAGCTCGGCGATATCTTCATCCAGTTGTGCAAGTTCTTCTTCGCTGGCGCGCTCTTCAGCCGCCATCTGGGCACGCTTTTCCTGTAACTCGCGCAATTTGTTGCGCTTGCCGGCGCCGAGTGCAATTCGGCGCGCCGTGGCGGCTCGCATTGAGCGCACCACGCTGAGATTTGACGGCGCACCCGACTGACTGAAACCGGCACGGGTGATTTTGAACTCATCGCTGTCAATAAGCTGCTTGCGCATCAGATTGGGCAGTTCCATCTCGTCGAACATCAGGTCGAGAAATTCCTGCTGGCTGATCTCAAAGGCAAACTGATCGACCCCTTCACCATCAGGACTA
The DNA here is from genome assembly GCA_052031065.1 of Immundisolibacteraceae bacterium. Classification (GTDB taxonomy): domain Bacteria; phylum Pseudomonadota; class Gammaproteobacteria; order Immundisolibacterales; family Immundisolibacteraceae; genus JBPEXY01. The sequence continues at coordinate 30,265 of JBPEXY010000007.1, forward strand.
CCCTGCTGACCTGGATCACCGCGCCCACCTGATGGGCGCTCTATACGGTCACCGGCAGCAAAATCGTGGTTACCGGGAAAAACCTTTTCCACCACTCCACCACTGCCGTGGCGGTAGCGTGGCTCTTCAGTTCGGCGGATGGGGATGTTGACCGTCTCGCCGCGCCCGGTATCGGTAATACTGCGTTCCTGCAATCGCTCTTCGACAGAGCGACGCAGGTCTTCACGGTAACGGCGCATAAACCGTTGCCGATTGACGGCACTTTTATGTTTGCCATTTTCCCGCCGGTCGATCAGAAAACTCATGATGAAGTTCCTCTGTGCAGTTAGCGGTTACTGAGATTTCCTGACCCTCAGGTACCACTCGGAGAGCAGCCGCACCTGTTTTTCGGTGTAGCCGCGCTCCATCATCCGCGCGACAAAGTCCTCGTGTTTGGCCTGATCCTCGTGGGACGCCTTGGTGTTGAACGAGATCACCGGCAGCAGATCCTCGGTGCTGGCAAACATCTTTTTCTCGATCACAGTGCGCAGCTTTTCGTAGCTGGTCCAGCGTGGATTGTCACCACCGTTGCTAGCGCGCGCCCGCAGCACAAAGTTGACGATCTCGCTGCGAAAGTCCTTTGGATTACTGATGCCTGCCGGCTTCTCGATCTTCTCCAGCTCTTCGTTCAACGAAGAGCGTTGCAGGATCTCCCCGGTTTCCGGGTCCCGGTACTCCTGATCCTGCACCCAGAAATCGGCATAGGTGACATAACGGTCAAACAGGTTCTGACCATACTCGGAGTAGGACTCCAGATAAGCGGTCTGAATCTCCTTACCGATGAAATCGATGTAGTTGGTCGCCAGGTACTCTTTGATATAGCCAAGGTAACTCTCGCGCAGCTCCTCTGGAAACTGCTCCTGCTCAATCTGGTTTTCCAGCACATAGAGCAGGTGCACCGGGTTGGCGGCCAGTTCAGAGGGATCAAAGTTGAACACTTTCGACAACACCTTGAATGCAAACCGGGTCGAAAGGCCATCCATCCCCTCATCCACGCCAGCGGTGTCACGGTACTCCTGCATCGACTTGGCCTTGGGATCGGTATCTTTGAGGTTTTCACCATCGTAGATGCGCATTTTTGAGAAGATGCTGGAGTTTTCATGCTCCTTGATACGGGAAAGAATGGAAAACTGCGCCAGCATTTTCAGGGTGTCTGGTGAACAGGGAGCCGCACTCAGCGAGCTGTTTTGCAGCAGTTTCTCGTAGATCTTGATCTCTTCACTGACCTGCAGGCAGTAGGGAACCTTGACGATATAGACCCGATCCAGAAACGCCTCGTTGTTGCGGTTATTCCTGAATGACTGCCACTCCGATTCGTTGGAGTGGGCGAGCACAATACCATCGAACGGAATACTGCCGACCTGCTCGGTGCCGTTGTAGTTATGTTCCTGGGTCGCAGTGAGCAGTGGATGCAGCACCTTGATCGGTGCCTTGAACATCTCGACAAATTCCAGCAGCCCCTGGTTGGCCCGACAGAGGCCACCCGAGTAACTGTAGGCGTCGGGGTCGTGCTGGGGAAACTGCTCGAGCATGCGGATATCCACCTTGCCCACCAGCGCCGAAATATCCTGATTGTTCTCATCACCCGGCTCGGTTTTACAGACGCCAATCTGGTCAGCTCGCGAGGGCATCAGCCGGGCCACTTTAAACTGGCTGATATCGCCACCAAATTCGTGCAGTCGCTTAGTCGCCCAGGGCGACATGCGGGCACGCAGGTAGCGCTCGGGAATACCGTACTGCTCTTCTAGCAGAGCGCCATCCTCTTCACGATTGAACAGTCCGAGAGGAGATTCAAAAACCGGCGAATCTTTGAGCACGTAGATGGGCATCCGCTCCATTAGTGCTTTGAGCCGTTCCGCCAGCGAGGATTTACCGCCGCCAACCGGGCCGAGCAGGTAGAGAATCTGCTTCTCTTCCTCCAGACCCTGGGCAGCGTGGCGGAAGTAACTGACCACGTTATCGATGGCCGTCTCCATACCGTAGAACTCGCTAAACGCGGGGTAACGGCGGATCACCTTGTTGGAGTGGATACGGCTGAGGCGTGGGTCTTTTGAGGTGTCGACCAGTTCGGGTTCGCCGATCGCCTGTAACATTCGCTGTGCGGCGGTGGCATAAACAGTGGGGTCATCACGACAAAGGTCCAGATACTCCTGCAGGCTGAACTCTTCCTCTAACGCCTGCTGGTAGCGTTCCTGGTAATGGCTGAATATCGTCATTTGCAAGGCCCTCCTGTTAGGCTCTATTGACGCTCCCCATTGTTCTCCACATGGTTTACTGGCTGATCGACTTCCCCGATGCTTTATTTACGGTTATTCCAGTCTGATTGTCATTGATCACTAGCCAGCGTTTTAGCGCCGGCTACTCTGAAACATTCTGACACCCTTAAGTCTAGCAAGGTTCATACCAGGCATTTATAATCGTCAATGTGTCACGGTCATGATCTGACGGAAAGCCATGCTCGTCATGGATTTACCAGTCGAAAAACTCGACCCTGCCGGTTTCCAGTGAGTATTCAGCGGCGACAATTTTTAGACGCCCCTCTGCGACCAGACGCTCCAAAATGGCAGATCCATGGCGCAAGTGGTGCGTAGCTGCCCTGATATTGGCGCGCACGGCGGATTCCATAAGATCACTCTCGTTTTTTTCAGGTGCCAGCTCGATCAGCGGCTCTACAGCCGGACGAATTCGGTCAACAATCGATTTCAGGTTGGGCGATATACCGCCACCACGTTGACGAATCTGCTGAATAGTCGCCGAAACGGCACCGCAACGAGAATGACCGAGGACCACCGCCAGCGGCGTAGCGAACTGTTCGGCAGCAAATTCAACACTGCCGATTTGCGACGGCGCAACGATATTTCCGGCAATGCGAATCACAAAGAGATCACCCAGCCCCTGGTCAAACACCAGTTCCGCGGGCACACGAGAGTCTGAAC
>JBPEXY010000070.1:0-3439 GCA_052031065.1 Immundisolibacteraceae bacterium
ACCTATCAGCAGCTCATCGCGACCATCTCCATCCAGATCACCACACGACGGCAGCGTCTCTCCTAACGCCCGATTATATGACTGCCAACCCGCCTGATACCACCCCCCACTGGCCGGCGTGCCCGCCGCGCCGGTAAACTGCGGCCCCTCCAGCACCTGCAACCAACCCTGACCTCCAGCGCCAAGCCCCAACACCAGCTCATCCTGTCCGTCACCATCAAGATCACAACTGGCCGGCCAGGTCTCACCACGACTGCGGTTGTAATCCGACCAGTCCACCCGCGTCCAGCCAGCCGATATCTGGGTACCTGCCAAGGGCGCAAAACCAGCAGCTAAATCATCACGCAACTGAACCCAGCCCTGGCCACCGACCGACAGCCCTATCGCCAGCTCCGCTGCACCGTCTCCATCAAAGTTACCTACCACCGGATGGGTCGCCCCTGAACTTCGGTTATATCCCGACCATCCAGTACGCAGCCAGCCAGGACCGTTCGGTGTCCCCGCCAGTGGCACGTATCCGACCGTCGCATCATCCACCAGGTAGACATAGCCACTACCGCCATTACCCAATCCTATTGCCAGCTCATCCCGCCCATCTCCATCCAGATCGCCACAATCCGGGTAGGTCTCGCCATTAGCCCGGTTATAGCTTCCCCACGGCACCCGTAACCACTCCAGGTGCGCATAACCCGCTTCGGCATCATCCAGCACTTCCAGCCAGCCTCCGCTTTGCGGATAACTGCCCATCCCCAGCACCAGCTCTTTACGGCCATCTCCGTCCAGATCACATAAAGCCGGCCGTGTCTCTCCCACCTCACGGTTGTATTGCGGCCAGTCCAGCCGCGGCCATGCCTGGTTACTGAAGGGCGGGTAACCATCCATCCGCTCGGCGTAACCGCCACCCCCTTCACCGAGGCCGACCACGATCCGTGTCGGCGTCGAATTACCATCAAAAGGATCACTACCAGCCTGTGATTCCGTCAGGTTAATAAATCCATCACCGTCCGGGTCCAGTCCCGCATCCGACGCATCCAGACTATCCAGGCCGTGCAAACCCTCGTAGCTGTCACTCATGCCATCGTTATCATCGTCCGGATCACACACATCCCCTATAAAATCTCCCTCAAAATCCTCCTGCCCCGCGTTCGATATCTCCGGACAATTGTCCACACTGTCCAACAAACCATCACCGTCTGTATCGGTATTCAGTGTCGAACTGAGTAGCTCCCAAACGGTGCCATCATCCTCGACGAGTTTGACGATGCCCAGGCCACTCGCGTAATAGTCCACGATGGTTTCCGACAGGTTCACCCGTTGCCCCTGAACAGTCCCGCTAAGACCCATGGTTTGGGTTAATGGAAACGCAACAACCTCACGCCCCTGACCGGTGCCTACAGTAATCAGTTCCGGTTCACCAACTGTCGCAACCAGTGTGTAATTGAGTGTCGAACTGCCAAAACCCGGAAAAGTAAAATGGGCGTTGCCTGACGACTGCAGACGATCACCAGGAACTGGCTGGGAGGACATCAGCCTCATTGGCGGGTCGAATACCGCCCGATCAAGGGTATCGAATTCAGGGTCATAAAAATCCTGTCGATGCCACCGTAATCCCTGGTCGGTGATCGAATAGTAGAGTGCATCGTTATTGGCGATATTGAACACTCGCCGGGTCTGATGACCATCCACACCCCAGGCCCGGGAATCAACTTGCAGGGTCATACTTCTCGACCCTGACCGATATTCCCAGGTCGTTCCTCCGATCAGCGGCACCAGATCTGTCACCAAACCTGGCTCGGTCTGTGTCAGCGGTGGGGGGTTGGCCGGGTCAATCCGCTTGATAATCGGTGCTTTACCGCCCAGAGTGGGTTGACCAACAAACAGGAAATCCGTGCCGAGGTTAAACAGCGCCAGAGGTTTGCCGTCAAGAAGGAAACTTTCCTCCGCAGTCCCTAAGTTCGATGACCAACCAGTAAAACGGGTCTTATGGTCGCCACTTGCTTGAACCGTGTAGAGCTTTTCTGTTGCATCCCAGGCAGCCCAGCTAACAGGCTCGGGAAGCACTGCGATTTGTGCCAATGTCACCGGATCATAGATACCACCACCGCCACTGAGCACATAGTTCTGGGACGGCGGCAATAGTGTTGGCGGCTCGAAATCGATGCCTCCGTGGTAAGGGCTATTCCCCCTGCTTACAGGTCTTCCCGTTCCATCTAGTTCAATCAACCATATATCCTCTGGAGAAGAATAAGCTTGATAAAACAGACGGCTGTGGACACTACTCCAGACCGAATTTCCCCTCGGCTCCCCTACAAAACTTTCATGGAGTTCGCCAATCCGCGTAGAGCTAAACCTCCTTCCATAGTTTGAATGACCAAGAAAACTACCGTCGAGGCTATAGCTAAACTGCCTCAAACTACTGTCATCAATGAAAAGCGCATTACCGGTTACTTGGATTCTGGCGTTAGCCAGCGGTTCATTCACCAGCACGCGCTCGGTCAGGCCCTGGTCAGGATCGATCACGGTGACGACACCATCTGGATAAACCAGGTACAGATCATTATTTGGCGCATCGTAGGCCATTTCCCGGGTTGCGCCGCGCAGCCTGATCGGCGGCTGATAGACACCATGATCAACTGACCAGCGGAATATGTTCTGACTTTCACGATCCAGCAGATAGAGCATCGACCGGTCTGCGGAAAGGACAATCTGGTCCGGTTTATAGGTGACAGCCTGCGCATCGACCGCTGGTGCCAGGGGCGCGGGCTGGTTGATAGCCGCCACTGGGGTCACCACCACCGAAACCGGCGCACCAAATAATTGTCGGGAAAACCCGAACAGCTTGCCGTTGGCAGCGCTGATATGGCTCACCGGGTTGCTATAGTGAAAATAGCCGGTTTCAACAAAATCACTGTCATAAAGAACCAGCGCATCATCCCTGAGGAGCACGGGCAGACTGGCAGTAAAGGTTATGTCATCAAACTCGCCACCCAGCGCATTGACGTAAGAGAGGTCCGCCGCAGCGTAGACCACACCGTTGTAATCAAACACCAGTGATTCGTCAGGTGAGAGCTTCGCGCCTAGATTGTGGGGCAAGTCGCCATGGAACGGCGAATCAAATCTTTGGGAGTTTATCGAGCCATCAGGCTCTATTTTCTGACCGAAAATATCAGAGGGGCTAAGCCCGGCGCTAGGCCCGTAGACTACACTACCACTGGCTTCAAGCTTTTCCATATAGCGAGAAGCCTGGTCTAACATAACTCCTGCGTTACCTGGCGCTGTGGAATAAGTAACAAAAGTACGCTGCTGACCAGGATGAGAACTGTGCGTAACTACGAGGATATCGGGGAGAACTGCAATATCCCTTACCGGCCCAGTAGTCGTTAAGAAAACGGACTGTCCCAAGCCATCGTGGCCCATCCGCAGCACACTCTGGCCAACG
>JBPEXY010000071.1:0-2256 GCA_052031065.1 Immundisolibacteraceae bacterium
ACAACCGACAGGGATTTCGATTGCAAAGCGAATTATCCATTGGGGAGATGATTCTGGGTGCCAGTGGCTTTGTGCAGCTGATTATGCTGCTGTTGCTGTTGGCGTCGATAGCCAGTTGGGCAATTATCATCAAGAAAGTGCGGGAGTATCGTGCTCTCGCCGAGGCCAATACATTCTTTGAAAAACGGTTCTGGTCCGGCGTTGAACTTGAGCAGTTGTTCCACTCGGCGGAAAAATCCGATGTGTCGGCGGGGAGCCTCGAAGCGATCTTCCGTCACGGTTATCGGCAGTTCAGATTTCTCTATGAACAGCCGGGACTAACGATTGAGGCGGGTCTCGAATCGACACACCGGGGGCTGACAGCTGCGTATGGCAGGCAGATTGCGGCGCTTGAATCATCGCTTTCACTGCTGGCGACTATCGGCTCAACCAGTCCTTATGTCGGTCTGTTGGGCACTGTGTGGGGCATCATGACCGCTTTCCAGGGGTTGGCCAGCACCCAGCAGGCGACCCTCGCCATGGTTGCTCCCGGTATCGCTGAAGCGTTGGTTGCCACTGCGATGGGGCTATTTGCTGCGATTCCAGCGGTTATTGCCTACAACCGGTTCTCACAAACCGTCGATGATATTTCCAGCGGTTACGAGGCGTTTAACGAGGACTTTATGGGATTACTCCATCGCCAGGCGGTCTCTATTCGCGCACCGTTGGAGGCGACAGACGATGCCCCCCCCCAGCACCGGGATGGAGACCGGTCGACCGAGCTGGCCGTTTAGCTGTGGCAGTGGGTTCGACGAGTCGGCGGTCGCGGCGCAAAGTGATGTCAGAGATCAACGTCGTCCCCTATATCGACGTGATGCTGGTGCTGTTGATTATTTTCATGATTACCACGCCGCTGCTGGAAACCGGTGTCGAAGTAGATTTACCGCAGACAGTGGCGGAGCCGGTGGAGTTTGAGGGTGACCTGCCGCTAATCGTAACCGTCAGCCGCGATGGCAATTACTTTATCGACTATGACGAATATCAGCGTGAGGCGGTCGACCCACAGCGCCTGATGACCCTGACCACTGCAATAAAAACCCGTGCTCCGGGGGTCAATGTTCTGGTCAGGGGTGACCGGGCTACCCAATATGGAGCAGTGGTCGAGGTAATGGCGCAACTGCAGAACGCGGGTATCGACAAGGTCGGTCTGTTGACCGAGCCTCCTGATATCGTAGAGAGCACAAGCGGCAACTAGTGTTTACCTGGTGAGCAGATTACAGCAGTGTGTTCCCGCCGGCTGGCGTCTGGCTATCGGGTGTTCAGTTTTTTTCCATGCCGGATTGTTGATTTGGATACTCGTTGAAATATCAGCAGTCACTAAACAGCCGGTGGCTAAACCCGTATCAGGCCGTCCGGTTATTGCCGAGGCGCTGGACCCGCAGGCTACCCAGCGAGAACTTGAAAAACTAGATCAGCTAAGGGAAAAGAAAGCTGCGGCGTTGGCAGCCGAGAAGCAGCGAGTGCAACAGCTGCAGGCTGAAAAAAAGCGCGCCGAGGAGGCGCGTAAAGAGGCAGAACGGAAAAAGGCTGAAGCTGAGCGCAAACTGGCAGCGGCAAAGAAGGAACAGGTGCGGATTGCCGCGGAAAAAAAAGCGCGTGAAGTTGAACAGAAGAGACAGCAGCAGGAAGCGGCACAGCGGCAACGCGAAGCAGAACGCAAGGCACTGTTAGAACAACAGCGGGAAGCGGAACGTAAGCGAGCTGAAGAACAGGCACGAAAAATGGCCGAGGAACAGGCGCGGCTCGAGGCTGCAGAGGCCGAGCGGCTGGCGCGGGAGCGACAGGAAAAGGAGCGGTTACGGCAGATGCAGGAAGCAATGGCGCTGGAGATGCAGGCTGAACAGCTACAACTGGACCAGCAGCAGATTGCCCACTTTAGCAGTGAGATTCGGGCCAAAGTCACCAACAGCTGGTTGCGACCGTTGAACTGGTCGCAGACTGCTGCGGTCTCCTGTGATGTAGCCGTAAAGCTGGTCCCCGGTGGGGAGGTAATTGCGGCGCAGGTGGTTGGTAGTTGTGGGTCGGCGGCGTTAAATCGTTCCGTGGAGACGGCTGTAGTGAAGGCGTCGCCCCTTCCAGTTCCAGATGATCAGCGTCTTTTTAATCAACATTTTCGTAGTTTCAGGTTTGTATTTCACAATGAGTAGTGGCTGGCAGGCATGGATGGTCGCTCTGTTGCTGGGTTTGAGTGTTGGCAGCAGGGCTGAGTTGGTTATC
>JBPEXY010000072.1:0-25219 GCA_052031065.1 Immundisolibacteraceae bacterium
CCGTTGATGGTTTACTGGCAGTTGGCGTTTTGCTGCCGATTCCGTTATGTCCGCCGCCAATGAGGTCGGTGACCGCTACATAGATCATCCGCTATGGTCAGGTTAGACTGGCATCGACTGACCGGTGGCCGGCGGGTTACGGGACCGCTTAACTGACTTTTACCGTCGGCTACAACCGACGGGTGGCTACCGTTGAATATTTTTTAATTGGCAACTTGATAAGGCTGGATGGTTAAACAATGGATAGTTCCGTAAGCGAGGGTGCTGGCAGCGATGTCACAGTAACGGTGGCGGCGATCAGGCAGTCACTGTCGCGGGTCTGGCTCGGTGACCAGTTTATTCTTGATTTGATGCTGGTGACGGTACTGGCGCGGGGCCATCTATTGCTGGAAGATGTTCCCGGTGTGGGTAAAACCACCCTTGCCAAGAGTTTGGCGCGGGCGCTGGGGATGGATTTCAACCGCGTGCAGTTCACCAATGATATTTTGCCGGCGGATATTCTCGGCGGCAGCGTCTATAACCCGGTAGACGGTAATTTCAACTTCGTTGCCGGACCCATATTTACCGACTTCCTTCTCGCCGATGAAATCAACCGCGCTTCCACTCGCAGCCAATCGGCGTTTTTGCAGGCAATGGAAGAGGGCGGCGTCTCTGTCGATGGGGTTAACCATGTGCTGTCGCCGCTGTTTACCGTCATCGCAACGCAGAACCCGATCGATTACGACAGCACCAACCCGTTGCCGGAGGCGCAGCTGGACCGCTTTCTGGTGGCAACCTCTATCGGTTATCCGCAGCGTGATCAGGAGTTGTCGCTGCTTGAAGGCGACCGCAATACCGGCGACCCACTGGTTGAGGCAGTTTTGGGTGGTGAACAGTTGAGTGCACTGCAGGAGCTGGCGCGTAACGTTTTTTTGCATCCACAGCTGGCTCAATATATTGTCGATCTGGCGCGCCTGAGCCGGGAGGATGAAAGGTTGCGTCTGGGCATTTCTCCGCGCGGTTCTATTCACCTGGCACAGGCGGCGCGAGCACTGGCGGTGATACGCGGCCGCGATTCGGTTATTGCTGAGGATATTCAACAACTGATTCCGCCCGTCTGGTCCCACCGCTTACTGCCGCGGCACGGGCGCGATCAGGATCGTAGTGCCGCTGTTGAGCTGCTCAATGAGTTGTTGCAACAGGTTCCTTTGCCGCGCTAACGGTTAACAAGGTGTCAGGGGTGTTTAGGTCCAGGCAACTGCTCTGTCGCTGTCAAAGGTAGGTGAACCCTTGAAGTACATCGAGGATCGTCCGCTCCGTGTTGCCGGAGAACCCTATCCGCTGCATCTCTGGCGTCTTCTGCGCTGGGTTTCCGAACTGCGGCTGGTGCCAGCGGCAACCGAAACGGCGCGTAATCCGTTGCGTCGCCCATTAATTTTTGGCCCTGCTGCCCGGCTGACCCGTCCCGGCAAGATATTGACCTTCGCTGCGGTGGTTCTGTTGCTGCTGAGTTTTCGCCGTGGAGAGAGCTTTGCCATGCAGACCTCCGCGTTGATCAGCGGCACTATTGTCTGGGCGGCGCTGGTCGGTTGGTGGTACCGGCCGCGGGTGGAGGCGCGTCGGCTCGGCAGCAGTTGGGCGGTGGCCAAACAGCCCTATCGCGCCCAGGTGCAGCTGTCTCATCGCGGTACACGCCCGTTGCGTAATCTGGTGGTGCGGGAGATGCATGTCCGTGGGTTTCGACTGCCCAGCGAATCATTGCGACCCCATCTCGATCAGCTGCCCCAGGGTGGACAGATTAGTGTACCCATCGAGGTAACCCCCCAAAGTCGGGGTAACCACCGGCTTGATGGGGTGGTGGTCGATTCTTATTTTCCCTTCTTTCTAACCCGCAGTAGCCAGAAGATTTCCTTGCCACAACCGTTGAGTGTATTGCCGCCGGCAGTCCGCTTTGACTTGGCATCACTGCGGCTGATGTCCGACCAGGCGGCCAAATCGGTCCGGTTTGGTACCGATAAGGGACGGCGTGAACGGGCGCTGGACTATGCCTTTTCGCGCAATTTTCAGAGTGGCGATCCACCGGCACGCCTTGACCGCCGTGCCAGCGCGCGCCGTGGAGAACCGATGAGCAAAGTCTTTCATGGCGCCTTGAAGCTTAATCCACAGGGTCTGGTGCTGGTCGTCGATATGTCTCTGGCGTCACTGCCCGAGTGGCAACCACGTCCTAATGACCCTGCCGAGATTGATCGACGCCTGGCGCTGGCAGTTGAAGTAGAGCGCAGGGCGCGCGGTGAAGGGCTAAAACTGGACGGCTGCTGGTGGAACGGAGTCTGGCAGCCGGTGGCCAATACCGATGATTTTTACCGGCAGGTTGCCGGTGCCGAAGCGCGTCACCAGCGAAACTTGCCGACTCAGCTTGATCATGATGACTGGATTCATGTTCTTGTCACCGGCCGTTGGGATCAACAGGTTGATTCCTGGGTGGAACGTCACCGTGCCAGTGGCTTTATGGTGCTGGTATTGCTGTTGCCCGAGGCGCCGGAATACGCAGGTGAACTGCCGATCATTGCGGGCTATACCGAGTTGCCGAGATGAACCGCCTGGCCGATCTTGCGCTTGGTGGCTTTGCCCTTGCCGTGGTCGTGCATCTGACCGGCTCCATGGGGTTTGACGCTCTCGGTTACGGTTTCTGCGCCTTGATCCTGTTGCGTTTGTTGTTGCCGATACGACCGGCTCCGCCAACGCCGGGCCTGGGGTTTATTCTGCTCGCCGGGGGCGGACTCGCCGGCTGGTTTACGATTGAAGAATTTGCCGTGCCCGGTAGCTGGCCGATGATCTTCAAGGCGTTTGCCGGCATCTGCCTTGGCGGGCTTATTGTGTTTGTCTGGCAGTTTTTTGCCCGCCAGCAGGAGCGCTCCAGTCAGCCTTTACAGCCGACTACCCAGAACATGCTGGTCACCGGATTGCTGCTGTTACTGCTGACACCCCTGGCACGCCAGGCCAATGGATTTACCGGTGTCTCCGAAGTGGACCAGCAGGCGCTGTTGGTTCAGCAGGGCGGTGTCCTGCTGGCGGTAATCGGGTTTAGCCTGGCGCGCCAGCAGAGTGACCGCTGGCGCTGGCTGGTGTTACTGCTACCACCGATCCTGGCGGTACCGATCATGGCCAAGCTGATGTTGATGCTGCAACGCCCACTGATGATGGCCATGTGGCTGATGGCGCCAAATCTGGGTGGCGGTAACGTCGGTTTTACCCCGCTCCAGTACCTGGATCATCAGGCCTTCCTCAAGCCTTCCAGCAAGGTGGTAATGCGGGTGCGCGCGCAGCAGTTGCCAAGCCCCTATCTGGTCGGTAATCGATTGACCCGGTTTTCCTCTGCAAGCATGAGCTGGGGAGCCGGCCCAACCACAGCGGAGGCGGTTTCGATCCCCTCCAGTGACACCGGCACGGCGGCTTTTCAGCTGCTGGCGAATGACAACGGCGACCAGGCACCGTCGCAGTGGAGTATGGCGGTTACCAGTTTGCGCTGGGATGACCTGCTGTTTTTACCGCCACAGGCTGGCGTGGTTTCATTTGATGGTGACAGTTTTGAGTTGAATGCTCACCAGGTGTGGAGCGGTGCATTTACAGAAGGGGCGGCGAAGTTCTGGAGGGTGAGGCCGGGGACGCGCAAGGCCGGAGTCGCGGACCCGGAAACCCTGCAGTTACCGGAATTCTGGGACCAGCCCCTGCAGCAGCGGGCTGCCCAGTATGCACTCATTGAAAGTGGTGGCCGGACCCAACAATCGACGCGGTTTGAGTCTGAGCGGCGTAGAGTAGTGGCGCGAATTCGAGAAGATTTCCTTGGTCGGGAATATTCACTGTCGGTGGATCTGAATCAGCGCAAGCCGTTTCACGATTTTTTCCTTAATGATCGCCCTGGCTACTGTTTCTGGTTTGCCACAGCAGCGGGACTGGCGTTACGGGCGAACCAGATACCCAGCCGCCTGGTGAGTGGCTATTATGTCCATGAACGGGTGGGTGGGGATCTTTGGCTGGTGCGGGAGCGCGATGCCCACTCCTGGATCGAGTGGCAGGACGAGCAGGGATACTGGCACACATTTGATCCCACACCCCCCTCGCTCGGTCTGTTTCAGCAGCAATATCAGGGCAGTGTGTTGGGTCGTTGGGTGCACCTGATTCGTGATCGGATCAGTCGCGCCTGGGCCAGCTTTGACCTCACCGAACAGACAGAAAATATCGCCATTATTGGCGGTTTCGTGATACTGCTGTTTCTCTTTGTGCGTGAATATCTGCGCATCCGCGAGGTTAATGCAAAACTGCCTCACGACCAGCGCGCGCGGCAGTGGCGCAAGTTGTGGCAGCAGTTTATCGCCTTGAGCGGTTTGCCCGACCAGCAGCACTGGAGCGCTGAAGATTATCGGCACAGATTGCCTGCTGGCTGGAGTGACAGCCAGGTAGCGTCAGCAGAAGCTTTTTTAAGTTTCTATCAACAGAGCAGATTTGCCGCCGACCAGGTCGATTTGAGCCAGGGAAAAACCCTGCTCAGCTCACTGCGCAGGGCGATGAAAGAGCGGCCCTGACTCGTTAACTGCGACTGCCGGAAGGCCTGCTCGTGGCCTTAAGCGGCTTGTGAATTTGGCCGGTTGCCATTGTTCCGGTGGCGTCATTTTGTTAAATTTTGCACGCCGAATTGCAGCCGTTCCCCGGCCCTTCTCCCCAATTTACAGGCTGTGAAAATGCCCAAATTTGTGTTCGTTACGGGTGGTGTCGTTTCCTCGCTGGGAAAAGGCATCGCCTCCGCTTCTATCGGCACTCTGCTGGAAAGCAGGGGGCTTAATGTCACCTTTATCAAGCTTGACCCCTACATCAACGTAGACCCCGGCACCATGAACCCGATCCAGCACGGTGAGGTTTTTGTCACCGAGGATGGTGCTGAAACAGACCTTGATCTCGGTCATTACGAAAGGTTTGCCCGCACGCCCATGCGGCGGACCAATAACTTCACTACCGGCAGAATCTACGAAAACGTGATCGCCAAGGAGCGTCGTGGCGATTATCTCGGCGCAACTGTGCAGGTCATCCCGCACATTACTGATGAGATTAAACGCTGCATCAAGCTCGGTGCCGGTAATGCTGACGTTGCCATGGTGGAGATTGGTGGCACCGTCGGTGATATCGAATCATTACCCTTTCTCGAGGCGATCCGGCAGTTGGCGATAGAGCAGGGACGCCAGAACGCCATGTTTGTCCATCTCACCCTGGTGCCCTATCTGAGTGCCAGTGGGGAGATTAAAACCAAACCGACCCAGCACTCCGTGAAAGAGCTGCGCAGTATCGGTATCCAGCCGGATCTGTTGCTCTGTCGTTGTGAAGAGGAGCTGCCGGAGGCGGAGCGAAAAAAAATCGCCCTGTTTACTAACGTCAGTGCTGACGCGGTTATTTCCGCGCGCGATGTTGCCAATATCTACCGGGTGCCGTTGGAGTATCACCAGCAGGGTGTCGACCAGTTGATTATAGAGCGGCTCGGTATTGAAGCTGGCTCGCTGGAATTCTCCCAGTGGGAATCGTTCGTCAGCAATTTTGAGAATCCGGAAATCGAGGTGAACGTCGCGCTGGTCGGTAAGTATGTCGACCTTCCCGATGCTTACAAATCGCTCAATGAGGCGCTGCAGCACGCCGCTGCCCACACCCGCACGCGGGTCAATACCCACTTTATTGACGCTGAAGAGATTGAACGCAAGGGGCTGCAGGTTCTTGATGGTATGGATGCGATCCTGGTCCCGGGGGGATTTGGCACCCGTGGGTCGGAAGGCAAAATCAGCGCTATCCGCTATGCCCGTGAACAGCGCATACCGTTCCTCGGTATCTGCCTCGGCATGCAGCTGGCAGTAGTTGAGTATGCGCGCAACCGGGCCGATATGCCGGCCGCCCATAGCACCGAGTTTGATGCCGAAACGCCAGAGCCGGTGATTGCCATGATCACCGAGTGGACCAACCGTGATGGTTCGCGGGAAACCCGCGATGGTAAGACCGACCTCGGCGGCACCATGCGTCTCGGTGGCCAGCGTTGTCGCCTGCAGGAAGGTTCACAGGTGGCGGCCATTTATCAGCGGGAGGAGATCGTCGAGCGCCATCGCCACCGTTATGAATTTAACCCCGGTTATCTGCGGACGCTGGAAGAGCATGGACTGCGATTTACCGGCCGGTCAGTGCTCGATTCTCTGGTAGAGGTGATAGAGATTCCTGATCACCCCTGGTTCCTCGGTTGCCAGTATCACCCGGAGTTCACCTCCAATCCCCGCGATGGTCATCCGCTGTTTATCAGCTACATCGCTGCGGCCCGGGCATTTCAGACCGGGGATGCGGTGAAGGAACAGACTGAGGAGCAGCGGTCATGAAAATTGCCGATTTCGAGGTTGGGGTCGACCAGCCGCTGTTTCTTATCGCCGGCCCCTGTGTGGCGGAATCTCGCGAATTGCTGCTCAACAGTGCAACAACCCTGCGCGGCATTGCCGACCGTCTGCAATTGCCGATTGTTTTCAAAGCCTCGTTTGATAAAGCCAATCGCAGCTCTTCCAGCTCCTTTCGTGGCCCCGGAATAGAGCAGGGACTCGACTGGTTGCGGGCGGTACGCGACGAGACCGGCTTGCCGATTCTGACCGATGTACACACCCCGCAGCAGGTTGGCCCGGTGGCCGAAGTGGTGGATATGTTGCAGACGCCGGCATTTCTCTGTCGGCAGACCGATCTGATTGAGGCGGTAGGCAGCTGTGGTAAACCGGTCAACATCAAAAAAGGTCAGTTTCTCGCCCCGGGGGATATGCAGCAGGTGGTTAACAAGGCGGTTGCTGCTGGCGGAGACGGCAAGGTCACCGTCTGTGAGCGCGGTGTCTCCTTCGGCTACAACAATCTGGTGGTGGATATGCGCGGCCTGGCGATCATGCGTGATACCGGCTGTCCGGTGGTGTTTGATGCCACCCATGCCGTACAGCTGCCCGGTGGGCAGGGTGACCGCTCCGGCGGTGAACGTCAGCACGTCCCGGTGCTTGCCCGTGCCGCGGTTGCTGCCGGTGTCAGCGGGCTGTTTATGGAGACTCATCCCGATCCGGCCAACGCGCTGAGCGATGGACCCAATGCCTGGCCTCTGGATCGTATGGAGGAGCTGCTGGAGACGTTGCTGGAGCTCGACCGGGTGGTCAAGTCCCGCCCGTTGGCGGAGAAGCTGCTGCCCGCCGATTGAGCCGTCTGCCCCGAAGGCTCAGTAGAGCGATTTAAGGCAGATTTTCCCTCGCTAACCTACTGGTTTAGAATTCATGACTAAGCCGCTGTTTTAATGGATGAAAAATGGCAGAAATAGCAAAAATTACTGGTCGGGAAATTATTGATTCCCGTGGTTTTCCCACCGTTGAGGCGGAGGTAACGCTTACGTCGGGTGCCTTTGGCCGTGCCGCGGTACCCTCTGGCGCTTCCACCGGATCCCGTGAGGCGATTGAGCTGCGTGACGGCGATAAAGGCCGTTATGGCGGTAAAGGGGTGTTGAAAGCGGTTGCCAATGTCAATGAGGTGATTGCGCCAGCGCTTCTGGGCAAAAACGCAGCAGATCAGCGAGCCATCGACCAGGCAATGCTGGAGCTCGATGGTACCGATAACAAATCGGAACTGGGCGCTAACGCGCTGCTTGCGGTATCACTGGCAGCGGTCAAGGCGACAGCAGCTGATCATGGTGAACCGCTCTACCGCACCATCAATCAGCTTGCTGGTAGCCCGACGATGACTTTGCCGGTGCCGATGATGAATATCATTAACGGCGGGGCTCACGCTGATAACAGCGTCGACCTGCAGGAATTTATGGTGGTGCCAGCGGGAGCCTCGACCTTCTCTGAAGCACTACGTTGTGGTGCGGAAGTGTTTCATGCGCTGAAGCAGGTGCTGCGCGAGCGCGGTCTCAACACAGCAGTAGGTGATGAGGGCGGTTTTGCCCCCGATCTTGCGTCAAATGTTGATGCGGTGACGGTGATTCTGGAAAGCATCGAACGCGCCGGATATGAGGCGGGTAAAGATGTGCTTCTCGCCCTTGATGCGGCCAGTAGTGAATTCTATAAAGATGGCCAGTATCAACTGGAGGCGGAAAACCGTGCACTTGATGCCAACGGCTTTGTCGACCTGCTTGCGGACTGGGTCGATCAGTACCCGATTATCTCTATCGAAGATGGTATGGACGAGAGCGATTGGGATGGCTGGTCCGCGCTTACTGGACGTCTGGGCAAAAAAATCCAGCTGGTCGGCGATGATCTTTTTGTCACCAACACCGCTATTCTCAAGCGCGGTATCGATGCTGGCGTCGCCAACTCGATACTGATCAAGGTGAACCAGATCGGCACCCTCAGTGAAACCCTGGATGCCATCGCCATGGCGCAACAGGCGGGCTATACGGTGGTGGTTTCGCACCGCTCCGGTGAAACCGAAGACACCACCATTGCCGACATTGCCGTCGCTACTGGTGCTGGTCAGATCAAAACCGGCTCGCTGTCCCGTTCAGACCGTATTGCCAAGTACAACCAGCTGCTTCGTATTGAGGAACAGCTGGGCAGTCAGGCCCGTTATCCTGGACATGAGGTTTTTACCGGCTTCGGTCGGTAAAAAAACAGTGCGCCGGTGCGACGCCTGAGCCAACTGTTTCTGCTGCTGGTGCTGCTATTGCAGTACCAGCTCTGGCTCGGTGAGCAGAACCGCTTCGACAGTCGACGAATGGAACGGGAGCTGGCGACCATGGAACTTGAGCTGCAACAGTTGCAGCAGCGTAATTCCCGTTTACGCGCTGAGGTCAGGGATCTGAAACAGGGGGTTGCCGCATACGAAGAGCTGGCGCGCAGCGACCTGGGCTATATTCGCGAAGGCGAAATCTTCTTTCGTGTCGTTGAATAGCGCCGTGCCGCCAAAGCGCGCTCTTTGGGCAATAGTCCCCGCGGCAGGAGTCGGCAGCCGGATGCAGGGCGGTGACCTGCCGGACATGCCCAAGCAGTATCTGCCGATTGACGGACAACCGCTGATACTACACACCCTCAGTAGACTCGCCAGCCATCCTGGAATTTCCGGTATTGTGGTCGCGATCAGCGCCGTCGACAGCTGGTTTGGGCAGCTCGACCTTACTGATATTAATCGTCTTCTAGATGTGCCGCTGCTTACCACCGCTGGAGGGGTCAGCCGTAGTGAGTCGGTTGCCGCGGCGACCGACTATCTGATGCAACACCTTGGTGACAGCGCCGAATCTGCCTGGGTGCTGGTCCATGATGCCGCCCGCCCCTGTGTTCGCCTGGCCGACATAGACCAGTTGCTGGAATGTTGTGATGACCAGGGTGGTCTGCTTGCAATGGAGGTCACCGACACCCTCTGGCAGGTAGAGGGTGATCAACGGTGCCAGCGAACGCTACCGCGGGACCAGCTGCGCCGGGCGGTGACTCCTCAGTTTTTCCCTTTATTGGGTCTCAACAGCGCGCTGGCGAGATGTCAGCGGGAGCAGTTCCAACCGACGGATGAAGCCGAGGCGATGGTGCGTGCGGGGTTTCATCCACGGCTGGTGGTGGGCAGTGGCGATAACATCAAGGTCACCCGGCGCGAAGATCTCGCCCTTGCTGAGTTTTATCTGCGGCGTCAGTCACCGGTCTCAGCAGAGCCGCAGAGCCACAGAAAAAACCGCGACAGAGGACTGAACCGGCAGTCGCAAAAGAAGGTCTCACAATGATGCGGATTGGACAGGGTTATGATCTGCACCGCCTTGCCGAGGGTGAGAGCCTGGTTCTGGGTGGAATTGAACTGAAGGTGCCTTTCGGTACAGTCGCCCACTCCGATGGTGATGTGCTGCTGCACGCAATCTGTGATGCGTTGTTGGGGGCCGCTGCGCTGGGTGATATCGGTCGTCACTTTCCTGATACCGACCCGCAGTATCGGGGCATCTCCAGCCGCCAGCTGTTAACAGAGGTGGCCCAGCTAATTCGCGCAACCGGATTTGGAATTACCAATATTGACGCCACCATTGTTGCTGAAGCACCGAAGCTTGCGCCGCATGTTGATCAGATGTGTAACCACATTGCCAGCGATTGTGGCCTGCCGCGCTCAGCGGTTAATGTTAAAGCGACTACCAATGAAGGGGTGGGTGCTGAAGGTCGTCGCGAAGCGATTTCCGCACACGCGGTGGTGCTTCTCGAGACCAGGGGATGAACTGATGGGTAATGGGCCGAAGTTGATGGCCAGAGTTTGATGATCAGAGTGCAGACAGATTTGAGCCGGAACCTGATTGCCGTTGCGATCTCGTTGCTTGTGTTTGTGGCATGCACAGTCCGCGCTGCCGATTCAGGTGTGGTGTTGCAGTATCACCGGATCAGCGATGACGGTCCGGTTGTTACCCGTACCTCGGTTGAGGAGTTTACCGATCACCTGCGGCTGATCGAGCGTCTTGGTTTTGTCGTGTTGCCGCTGGCAGATCTGGTCAACGCGGTTTGCGACCCGGGCTCCGAACATGGATCAGCGCTCGCGATTACCTTCGATGATGCCCACATTAGTGTCTATGAAAAGGCCTGGCCGCTGCTGCGAACTGCTGGTCTCCCTTTCACGGTCTTCGTCAACACCGCTGCGGTGGATGAAAGCCATGCCGGAACCATGAGCTGGGACCAGCTGCGCGAACTTGCAGCGCAGGGGGTCACCCTTGGTAATCACGGCGTCGATCATCATCACCTGATTCGAAACCGGTCCGGCAGGGAGGAGTCAGCCTGGCGCCAGTGGGTGGTAGAACAGGTCACCCGTGCGCAGCAGCGAATTGACCAGGAGCTCGGACCACAGCCGCCTGTTTTTGCTTATCCTTACGGTGAATATGATCTGAGCACGACCCGGGTACTGGCCGAACTCGGTTACCCGGCATTCGGGCAGCAGTCCGGGGCGTTTGATTGTCACAGCGATCTGCAGGCTTTGCCGAGGTTTCCGGTCTCAGGCAGCTATGCCAACTCCGAATCGGTTGAGCTTAAACTTGCGACCCTGCCATTTCCGTTGTCCCCACCACGGGTTGAGCCACTGCAGTCGGCGGCGAATAACCCTCCGGAACTTCGGTTGCAGCTCTCTGGTCATGACGCCGCGTTTGATGGTGGTGCGGTTAACTGTTTCGCTACCGGGCAGGGGCCAATTCCGGTGCGCTGGGATCCACAGCAGCGCCTGTTAACGGCACAGGCACCGCAGCCACTCCCGACAGGTAGGTCGCGCTACAACTGTACTGTCCGTAACCGGGTGCAGCAACGCTATCACTGGTTTTCCCAGCCCTGGTTCATCCCCGCACTGGATGGTAGCTGGCCGTCAGAGCCTTAACGGCGGTTCATCTGACAGTTTAGGGTGCTGCGTAGGGGGATGGTCATTCACGCGGTTGCTGTCGCCATGGTGATCCGCTCGGATGGTGGGCAGTTTGTGATGACGCACGCTTTAACTGCGCTGCTGACGGGTGCTCTTTTCTGCGGCAGGCCGAGGTTGATCCAGGCGGTCGAGTTTGTTTACCCTGATTATGCGTTGCAGCGATTCAATGTAGATCGAACCGCGGGCAGAGTATTTTTCCAGTCCCAGGGCCAGCTGCTGTCCATCCAGTGGCAGGTTTTGTGCCCTGAGCTGAGCGCGGATGTCCCGTAACGGTTTGTAAGCCGGGTGGCTGTTGATGTTTCGATAATAGGCCGCCAGCGACGCCTGCCAGCTGTCAAAGTAGGCCACCTCGTGGTTCATCCCTTCCGGGCGGTTTTTCGGAACCAGTCCGCACCCTTCTGTAAAACACCACTGGCCAAACAGATTGTTGGCATCGCGGGCAAAACGAGACTCGCCCCATGCCGATTCATTGGCCGCCTGCGCCAGCGCCAGAGATGGCGGCAACAGATCGACCTTGCGCAGCAGCTTCTCTAGCAGTCTGCCAGGGTCATGAAAAGGGCCCCGGATCCGGTACTGTCTGGCCAGTCGTTGCAGGTCCGACCACTCCTCGCTGCTCAGCGGTACCCCCTCTTCAACTTTCTCCGTCAGCCGTACAAGGTCGTCTCGTAGCTGCTGTACCTGCTGGTTTCTCGCCAGGACCAGCGGCAGCAGTCGGGAGAAAAAACGCTCTTTCTTTACGGCAACGGGTGTCGGCGGACTCGCTGGTGCCGGAGGCTGCTTCTTTAACTGCAGTTCCGGCCCTGGTTCCTGCTTCTTCATCAGCGTCGTTATTTCCGGTTCAGGCGGCAGCGCTGGGCGATAGGTCAACAGACCGATCAGTAGCGATCCGCCGAGCAGGAAGATAGTGAGTAGAAATTGTTGTCGGGCAGTGTTCATCGGGATTCGTATTTTGCGGCGCAGATTATGCCACTCCCTGTGCAGCAATATGCGTAACAGTTATCGACTACCCCGTCGTTACCGCTATTCGGTTTCATATCGGTCAGGGTTTGGCGAAATTGACGATTGCAGTGTGGCGTGTCACCCCATTGCGATCGGCCCCGGGGTCGAAATGAGGACTACCCGGTTGGTTCAAAAAAAGAAATGCTGGCCTCAACCGGTTTATTGATTATCCTTTCCCGCTCCATAGCGAGAGAGGTTGGTATAGTCAGCCCTGATTGCCGGGAAATCACATGGAAAACTGGGGGTTCAGGAGGAGAGACAGGTATGGCCGACAGACTGGCGGTGGGACAGTTCCACCATACGGCAGTGGTGGTCAACGACATACAGGCGGCGATGCGCGGCAATAGCATCTATTTTGGTATTCCCACCTGGCATTTACGCCGTTTTGAGGGGCGTCGACTCCCTGGATTCGAAGATAGCGGATTTATCTCGGCAATGAGTGCAGACTCTGCGGTCGCGATAGAACTGCTGCAGCCACTGACCTCAGATGCACCACACGCGCCATTCCGCAGTTGGCGCGGTGAGGGGATGAGCCATGCAGTGAGCCGCTGTTCCGATACCGAATTGATGCAACTGCGTGATCAGCTTGGCGAAAGGCACATAGCAGTTGCCCACGAGTTGCAGCTGGACGGCCATATCACCTCTTTACAGCTGGATACCCGTACTGAACTGAGTGGTGTGGCGATTGAAGTACAGGTCGAAGCGGCGACCGGGTTTGATCATCTGCCAGTGGACCAGACGCTCCATTTCGAGTTCGAGCCACTGCTGCCGGTAGACAAGCTCTACCATGTTGGCGTGGTGGTTAATAACCGTGAGCAGGCAATGCAGCAGTTTCGCGATCTGCTCGGTCTGCCAGAGTTTTTGCCTCTGGAGCTGGCGGTGGGTGAGAGTCTGTCATCGGTAATCTTCCGCGGCGAACGGGTCCACCATGAAGCGCGTGTCGCCTTCAGTCGTGGCCACGGTTTCTGTTTTGAGGTCATGCAGCCGGGAGCGGGCCAGGGAGCCTATCAGGAGTTCCAGAATTATTACGGGGAAGGGATGCAGCATTACTTCCCGACCATCTGTGATCAGCAAGTGCTGGATCAGGCGCTGCCGCGACTGAGTGAACATGGCGTCGATGTGCGCCTGCTGGGTGTGATTGATGGCGTCATGAACTACTACTATCTGGCCACCGAAAAGCTGCTCGGTGGCTACATCATCGAAGTGATCTGCCCGCATCAGCAGAACTGGATGGAGGTGATGGGGATGACCGAAGAACAGGGCTATCTGATTGGACTTTGAAGGACCTCAGCGATGAAAAATGACGGGATTGACTCAGCGGTGCGGTTACCAATGATTGGGGTCTGTCGGTGAAAAAGCTGCTCAACTGGTTGTTGAAAGGGCTGCTGGCAATTGTCTTGCTGTTGGCGCTCGGTGGTGTCTCGCTCTGGGCGTTTCTGCCTGACCGCTATGTGGTGAATACCCCGTTGCGCGGTCTGTTCCAGACCCAACCGCTCGACAGCCAAACCCTGCACCAGCGGTTAAAACTACCGCCAGGTTTCTCTCTTTCTCTTTATGCGACGGGCATCGACGGAATCCGCGTGATTCGCGCTACTGCGGCCGGTGATCTGGTGGCCAGTGCGCCACGTACCGGCCAGGTGTGGTTGCTTAGGGAAGATCAGCACGGTGGTATCGACAGTATAGAGCTGGTTGCTGGCCTCAACCGCCCGCATGGCATTGAACTCCACCACGGCTGGCTGTATATCGCAGAGACTGACGCCGTTGGCCGCATCCGTTTTGACCCGGTCAGTGGTCAGGTGAGCGGGGAATACCAGCACATTGTCGACGGTCTGCCGGCAGGCGGTATGCACTGGACCCGTACCCTCCGCCTCGGCCCTGATGGCTGGATGTACCTCACCGTTGGCTCTAACTGTAATGCTTGTGAGGATGAGCCGCTACGCGCCGCAATGCACCGTTTTAAGCCCGATGGTTCGAGTTTCGAGACTTTTGCCAGCGGGCTGCGGAATGCGGTTGGTTTTGCCTGGGCGCCATGGAGTGGCGAGCTTTTTGTCACTGACAATGGCCGCGATCTACTTGGCGATGATCTACCACCCTGCGAACTCAATCGGGTAACCAGGAACGGTTTCTATGGCTGGCCCTACGCCTGGGGTGACCGTCAGCCTGATCCTGACCTTGGTGAGGCCAATTCACAGCGGGTGGTGCAATCGGTTCCACCGGCCCATGGTTTTGCAGCCCATACGGCACCCCTGGGTATTGAGTTTCTGACCGGGGCTTCACTGCCGGAGGGTTATCAGCGTAGCGCGCTGGTGGCGCAGCATGGATCATGGAATCGTACCCGCAAGGCCGGTTACCAGGTGGTTTCCCTGCATTGGGATGACCAGGGCAAGGTTACCGAACGACCCTTTCTAACCGGCTTTGAAGTGGACGAGGCAGTTTATGGTCGGCCCGCGTTCATTACCCAGGCCAGCGATGGAACCATCTACCTGTCCGATGACTATACCGGCTCCGTCTATCGTATCCGTTTCGGTGATCTGGGCGACCAACCGGTAATGGACTTTTCAAAGCGAGTCGTCAACACCTCGGTGGAAGATGAGTCTGCCGCGAAAGCAGACCCCCTCGGGGACTATGCAGCGGGCCAGGCGCTCTATCAGCAGTACGACTGCGCCAGTTGCCATGACCCGGCCCGTGCCGGTGAGGGGCAGGTGATCGTCAAACTTGAATCGCTGCAGAGTCGTTATTCCCCGGCGTCGCTCAGCAGCTTCTTGCAGACACCGACACCGCCGATGCCAGCTTTCCCGCTGAGTGTGGTTGAACGACGACAATTGGCCGCCTATCTGCTGACTCGCTGAATAGCATTTCTGCAGGGTTAACCAGCCGACGGTTGTCGAAGTGAGTAAATTTGATGATGATGCGTAAGCGGAGCAATGTTTACCGGTTTGAGTTGATTTAACAGCAAAGAACATTTGCCAAGGGAGGAGAAAAATGCAGGAAACGGAACTGCTCGCGGCCCTCGAACAGGTCGAGCTGGAACGGCCCCCCTACTGGGAGGCCCAATACCTGAAGAATATTGACCAGCTGTCGCGGCCCCAATACCAGATGGTGGTCGAACGTGATGTCACTATCACCATGCGTGATGGCATCAAACTTAAAGCCGACGTCTTCAGGCCTGATGTCGATGGCGAGTTTCCCGGTTTGCTGGCGATGTCGGCATACGGTAAGGATTGCCAGTCGCCACCAATTCCGGCGCAGCCGATCAACTCCTGGGTGTTTGACCATAACGTAGAAGCCGGAGATATCGAGTTCTTTGTCCGTCGTGGTTATGTCTATGTGATCCCGGATGAGCGCGGTCTCGGTAAATCAGAGGGCAAATGGCACGGTCCAATGAGCGTGCAGGAAGCCGAAGATGGCCACGACATCGTCGAGTGGATCGCCGCCCAGTCCTGGTGTGATGGCCAGGTAGGCATGATGGGTATCTCCTGGTTCGGTATGGTGCAGCGACTGGTCGCCGCCCAGCAGCCGCCGAGTCTGAAAGCGATATTCCCCCATGAAGCAGCGAATGATCTCTATCGCGTCGCCTACGAAGGGGGCGTGATTCAGCCGTTCTGGTGGGAACTGGAACGGGAAATACCGGCCCACACCACCCAGTCCGAATCGGAGCTGATCTACAGCCCCGAGGAGTACGAAGAGCGTTACGAAGAGATCGCCGCCAACAAGGATATCGCCCTCAACACCAACTGGCGGCGGGTATTTGCCCGCCGTGGTACGGCGTTTTTTGATCAGCTGATGCACCCCACCTACGGTCCCTTCTGGGAGCGCCGCTCGGCGAAAGCGGTGACCCATAAAATCAAGGTACCGATCTATGTCGCGGGGACCTGGATTCCGATTTTTCGTCCCTTTATTCAGGCGGTCTGGGATGATATGAACAACCCGGAACTGGATGTGCCGAAAAAGGCCACCATTTTCGATCACCATAACGGTACCCAGTTGCCGGGTCCGCCAGAACTCAAATATGAAGCGTTACGCTGGTACGACCACTGGCTCAAGGGTGTCGATACCGGCCTGTTTGATGAACCGCCAATCCGTCTGTTCGTGAACGGTATCAACAAATTCAGGTTTGAAAACGAATGGCCGTTGGCGCGGACCCAGTGGACCAAATTCTACCTGCGGCCGTTTGCCAAACTGAGTTCCGAACCTGATCCGGGCACGCCAGACCCAGATCCGCTGGTTCATCGTCCGCCGATTATTTCTGCAGACAAAAGCTGGCTGCGTTACACCTCACCGCCGGTTGGCCAGCCGACCGAAATTACTGGTCCCCTGGTACTGAAACTGTTCGCCTCCATCGATCAGCCAGACGGTAACTTTATCGCCAAACTCTGGTGTGTGGGGCCGGGAGAGCAGCGCACGATGATCACCCGCACGGTGCTAAAAGCATCGCACCGGGAGCTCGACGAGGAGCAATCAACCCCCTATGAGCCGGTCCACACCCATACCAATCCGCGACCGGTAGAACCGGGTGAGGTGGTTGAATACACTATTCCGTTCCCTCCCTGCAGCCATGTGTTGTTGCCGGGCCAGTCATTTGAGCTGCAGATCGGTACCGTCGATCCTATCGATATCCCCTGGTGGCACATCATGAATGTGATGGGTCCGCTGCCGAGCATGGATCTTACCTACTACAAGATTCATCGCGATCAGCAGTATCAGTCTCATCTGCTGTTGCCGATTGTGCCGCCAAAAGCGGAGTGAACTTGAGGGTAGAATAAGGCTATCGGCCCCGGCACCGTCCGGGGCTTTTTTATCTACAGTACCCTTATGGAATCAATGACTGACCCAAATGATTCAGACCTCGATGAAATGCGTGCCCGGATACTGGGTGAAACTGCGCAGATAGGCTGGAATGAACTCCTGCGCCAGTTCGCCGCAGGTAATACGCTCTTCGTGGCGCCGGGTCTGGATCTCGTCGAGGTGGCGCTACAGATGCAACTCGACAACACTGATCAGGTTGCAGTCTGGTTGAAGGCTGAGCAGCTGTGTCCGGTTCGCGATGACCAGGCGCAACAGTGGCACCGCCAGGAGGAGTCCGTCTGGGCCTGTGTGGTTAAACCGTGGGTGCTGGTTCAGCCTGGCCGGCGCACTTAGAAGTTGATTCCACCCTCTACAACCTTAAGCCCGGGTTAGCAGGCAGCTTTTCTGCGCCAGCTTGAGCTCCAACCAGCAAGCCCCAGGGCACTACCAAACAGCAGCGCACTTGCCGGCAGCGGTACCTGAGTCAACGGACTCAGCGTGATGGAACCGTAAGCGTAGTCGGCGCCCTCAACATCGGAGAGCGATGCCGGTGCGGGATTGAAATCAAGAAAAACACTTAATTCGCCGCCAGTCAATGGGTCAAAATTGCCGAAAATTGATCCGCCTACTATGGGTGCATTGACACCCACGGGGGTGAGGGCCAGGCCCAGGTTATCGCTGTCAGGTAAATAACTGCCCGATAGCGCGACATCGGTCGCGGGAATCGATGCGCCGAGCCAGAAGACCGAAGTTGCTGCGGACATGTCGGCGACAAACACCGAAAAGGGCGAAGGATTAGTCACTCCGAACACGGTGCCAGACAGTTCGGTGGTAATCAGGCTGGTGGTATCGTCGAAACTAAGTAAAACACCACCAGAGGTGCCAAAGGAGGTGTTGTTCCAGGTGCCGGTCGACTGAAAAATTGTTGCCTGAGCTATCGGCGCCAAGCCAGTGCTGATAAAACCGGATAGTAACAGGACTTTTGCGAAGATTCGGTTCATGGCTATAACCTCAAGAAGATCGGTGAGGGCGGATGATAATGCAGGGCTAAGGTGTTTTAGCGGTGGTTCTTTTCCACCGCCGGCATATGCTATTTATGCAAGTCTGCGAAGGTCAAATGAACTTTTTGTGACGAATTTGTTACAAATCAGCCAGCCAGTGCGAGGATTTCGTAGCTCCTTTTCACGCTTTGCCTGGCCCGTGCGCGATATCGCTTTTCGGTATCGAGGGCAATCGCCGGGTAATAATGGCTTCCAGTTTCGAGTTTCCGGGGTAAAGTTAAGACTCTGATCGTCTCCGAGTAACCACCATGTCATCCTGTTGCGAGCCCCCACCCGCCCAAAACGAGCCAGATTCCAGCTGTTGTGGCCCGGAAACTGCTACCGCCAAACGCCGCCCCGACTACCTGCTCTGGGGCTCTTTGAGCATAGTCGTGTTTCTTTACCTGCATCACGTTTTGGTCCTTGCCGGCTGGCTGGGGCCGCTACAGGGTTATCCCGGCTGGTATCAGATCATGGTCCATGCCGTGCATGAGCTGATCAATACCATGTGGTGGGGTGTGGTGCTCGGTATTCTGATGCTTGCCCTGCTGAGTCGAGTGCCACGGGAGTTTGTGATCTCCATACTCGGCAGCCGCAGTGGTAGCCGGCTCAACGCCATCCTGCGCGCCACCGCCGCCGGGGTGCTGCTGGACCTCTGTTCCCACGGTATTTTGATGGTGGGCACCAAGCTCTACGAGCGCGGCGCCACCGTCGGGCAGCTGATGGCATTTTTGATCGCCAGCCCCTGGAACTCCTTTTCGCTCACGCTGATTCTGATTGCGCTTATCGGTCTGCCGCTGACTATCGCCTTCATTCTGCTATCGATGGTCATTGCCATCATCACCGGGCTGCTGTTCGATCTGCTGGTTGATCGTGGCGTGCTTGCCGCTAACCCACAGCAAGTAGACCTGCCGGACGGTTTTCATTTCTGGCAGGCGGCACGCAGCGGCCTTGCCGGCACCCGCTATACCCCCGCTTTTCTGGCCGAAACTTTATGGATGGGAATTCGCGAGTCGCGCATGGTGCTGCGCTGGCTGATGTTTGGTGTGGTCCTCGCCAGCGCCCTGCGGGCGTTTATGGACCCGGCGATGTTCAGTGAATATTTTGGTCCCACCACCCTGGGGCTGGCGCTCACTATGCTTGCTGCCACAGTCATTGAAGTCTGTTCAGAAGGCTCCACTCCGCTCGCAGCCGATCTCGTCACCCGTGCCAATGCGCCCGGTAACGGATTCGCTTTCCTGATGACTGGCGTGGCGACCGATTACACCGAAATTATGGTGATTCGTGAGTCGACCCGGTCTTTTAAGACCGCGCTGTTCCTGCCCTTACTTTCCGTGCCGCAGGTGCTGGTAGTGGCCTGGTTGATGAACAGTGGTCTGAGCTGATTTCTACAGAAACACTTCAACCCGTGGGTTTGCTGCCGCGTCTTGCTCCACCTGCTCGCGACAGGTAAACAGTCGCTCCCGTGATACACCGCGCTCTTCTAATAGGGTAATTATTGCGGCGGTGCGTTGTTCAGCCAGCGTGCGCAGCAGGTGTTCATCCAGCGCTACTAGCGCCGGCGTGGACGAAGATGCCGGTCCTGATCCGGTCGACGCATCTTCCGGCTTGCCCTGCCCAGTCGCGCCCATCGGTGATTGATCTGCGGGTGTTGCAACGCCACAGAGAGTGAGTGATAAACCGGGCCGCTTTTGTAGCAGGTCAGCCACCTTGTCGAGGTACTGCTGCTGGTCCGGTACCAGAGTGGTGGTTCCGGCGACCATCTCTACAGGCGCAAAGCGGGGCCGGGTTGCTTTCCCGGCCAGGTCGCCAACCACCAGCAATGTGCCAAACGGTTGCAGTGCTTTCAGTGCGTAGGAAGTGGCGGCTTTCTGTAGTGCTTTCTGGCTGGCAACACGGATGACATCATTGAGTCCCAGGTCAGGGTCGTCCAGCGACCCCTTCACCGGCACAGTCAGGCGAATCTCGTCCTTGCTGTTGCGCAGCATATCCAGCGCCAGGTTCAGCGGCAGCCCTCCTTTGGCGTCTGTTTCGGCGACCGGTTTTCGCGTGGTGATTTTCAGCTTTTCGATCAGCAATTCATTGTTGGCGTCGAGTTGATCGCCGTTAATCACCAGTTGGCTGTCAGTACTGAATCGGCCGCTAAACAGGTCATATCCCGGTAGATAGGGAGAAAAGGGGGGTAGCTCCAGACCAGTCAGTTTGACCTCAAGGTTGGCAGCCAGTGTCGGTTGTGGCGGTGTAACGGTCCCTGTTGCGGTCAGACTCATCGATTCATTGCCGGTGGCCAGGGTTACTTTGACGGGCTGGCTGGCGCCGCTCGATAGCTGGTCGATCTGCAGTTGCAACCGTGATAGTGAAAGCGTCATCTGCGGCGTGACCGCCTGGTCCACAAAACTCAGCCACCGTTCAGCGTCGACTTTCAACTGCGCCAGGTTCACCGTAAAAGGTTCTGCCGTTTTACTGCCGGAATATTCAGGGGTCGCCGACTCGGTTGCGGTTGTTGGGACGCGATTTTGATCAGTCGGCTGGGTCGCAGAGATTGCCGCGGCGACTGGGGCGACTGGGGCGGTGGATTGCTGCAGGACCTCCTGTAATTGGGTGATCCGGTCGATCTTACCAGACGGCAGGCGCACCAGGTTTATATGTGGGTTGGTCAGCTGCATGGTTTCTGCATCAAGCGCGTTCCCCTGCAGCACGGCACGGTCCAGAGTGATCTGTTCAACGATGACGGTGGGTTCAGGCTTTACATCAGTCTGACCAGTGTTCTGGCCAGTGTTCTGGCCAGCACTCTGGCCATTATGCTCAGAGCTTTGTGAATCTGGCGCGCCCAGAAGTGCAAGCCCGCGTAGTGTCATTCCACTCAGGTTGATCTGCTCAATGTCTGCAACTTCAATTCCGTCCACCGCCAATTCGGTAAGCCGCACCAGAGGTAGCTCCAGTGCCCTGTGGTCCAGCTCGATTGCGCTGCCCTGCAGGGATATCTCACCACTAATAGCGTTGTTCCCTTTGTTATCGGGTTTTAGTTCGACCCGTCCCCGCCACCGAAGTGAATCAAACGCCAGTTCTGCTTCAGCGGTTTGGGCGTTCAGCTCAGTGATTGTGAGCGGTCCGTTGATATTGAGCGCGATAGCATCACGCTGGTAACGGGCAGTAATATCCAGCTCCGTGGCGATGCTGCCGCCAAGCAGTTCAAGCGGGGTAAACAGACTCACCAGAGTGCCAAACGGCTCCAGTTGCAGCTCCTGCAGGACCAGATTGGCAACCAGCTGCGGTTCGCCGTCCCACGGCAGCGCAGTGCCAGACAGTGACAGTGGGGCATCGTTAACCGCCGCCTGCAGCTGCAACTCAAGCGGCTGCTCTGGCCTCCAGGTGAATTGCTCACCCAGTCGCAGGTGGTTGATTGCCACGCGGCTGGTGATCCGCTGGTCGGTAAAGGTGATTAGACTATCGCGAATATCAAGCCGCTCCGAACCGAAACCCCAGGGTTCCCCGGGTGGAGCCTCAGCTTCGGGGTCGTCACCGGCGATTGGGGGAAGCTCAAGCCCCCCGAGCTTCAGAAACCCGTCGGTGTCCTGCTCAACATCAGCATGTACTCCGGTAAGCTCAACCGATTCGATATAGATACGCCGTGAAGTCAGCGGCCACCAGCGCACATCCACCCGGGCAGTTTTCACCGACAGCCGCGCTCCATCTGTACCATCAGCCACCAGGCCGATAATCGCCGCCCGGCCGGTAAACGGGTTGAAGTCGATATCCTCAACCGTCGCCTGCGAGGCTCCCTGATCGCGCAACCACTGCTGCAGATAATGGCGTGTCGCCAATGGCAAACTGACCAAAATAACCACCGTTAGCGCGACCAGAATGGTAGAGACAGTGATTAGACGCTTATGCCTCATCGGCGAGGGCCTCGTGTAGAGTGGTTAAAGAAACGGCGATCACCTTGCGCCCGCACGTTCAAGCCAGGGGTATTGGCCAAAACTAAAGTGTAAATAAAAATGCAGGCGTGGGCGCTAATCTCAACGGGGATCAGTTGAGTAGCCCGCCACGCCAATTCTTCGCAAGGCGTGATGTCGCTTTAAGAAAAAGCCCCCTGTACGCCCCAACCTTAAAACGGTTAATCTCCCTCTGGTGCACTGGCAACGATCCGTTGCCCCACAACTTTCGACGCAGGGGAGAGAAGAGTATGCCTAAACCGATGCGGATGTCGCTGATTGATCTCGGCGAGTTGACCGCCGACCACGGCTGGTTTTTTGAGGGGGCCGGTTGTGCCACCCATTCCCACCCCAATCCTGAGCACACCATGCGCCGGTTGAAGATGTACGGCGTGGTGATTGAGCACCCCAAGGATGGCCTGATTATCTACGAGGTGGGGGCGGCACCCAACTATCAGGAGCTGTGGCCCGAGCCGGTGCTGGATGTGTTTCCGGTGACCCGTTACACCGAGGAGAACCGGGTGGATACCCAGCTGCTCAAACTTGGTTATGAGCTGGAGGATGTGTCGGCGGTGGTGATTGGCCATCTGCACCTGGATCATGCCGGCGGGCTGGAGTTTTTTCGAGGGATGGATACGCCCATTTATGTGCACCGTGATGAGCTGATGTGGGCCTGGTATGCAGTGGCCACCGGCGAGGACCTGGGTGGTTATCTGCCCCATTACATGGACCCGGCGTTCAACTGGAAGGTGATTGACCGCGACGAGGTGGAGATCTGGGAGAACGTCCACCTGTTCCTGACTCCCGGCCACACCAAGGGGTTGATGGCGATGCAGGTGGATCTACACACCTCGGGCTCGTTTCTGTTTACCAACGACACCTGTTTTCTGAAAGAGAACTATCGCGACGAGACCGCGCCGGGCTGGCTGATACGGGATATGTATGAGTGGCGCCGCTCCATGCGCAAACTGAAGGACCTGGAAAAATCCAATGATGCCCATGTGCTGTTTGGCCATGATCCTGATGTCTACGAGGAGTTCGCCGGCAAGGGTATTCTTGACTGATTGAGCGATTAATGGCCGATCACAGCGGCCTGTATGCAAGGGGTGAGTGATGTACGAAATGCTGGAACCGGCGCAGAAATATTCCCAGGCGTTCTGCACGCCGGAGGATATCGCCACTGCTGAAGAGATTCGCAAGTTTGTCGATGCCGAGCTGATGCCCCGCCGGCATGACCTGGAAGGGGGCTGGCATCGTGATGAGGCGCTGGCGCGCAAGACCGTGCACAGTCTTTACGCCAAGCTGGTCGATCTGGGGGTGACCAAATCCAATCTGCCGGAAAAATTTGGTGGCTTGGGTATGTCGCCGATGGTACGCACGATGATCAATGAGGAGCTATCTCGTGCCGACATTGGTCTGGCGACCATGGTTGGTAAGATTCACTGGATTGTCTCGTTCATGCTTGCCGGCGGGCGCGATGACCTGCTCGAAGAGCTGGCTCCGAATATCATTGGCGATGAATCCTGGACCGCCTGCGTGGCGATTACGGAACCGGCCGGGGGTGCCAATATTGAAGACCCGGCGCTGGAGTTTCAGACCCTGCGGGTGGTGGCGAAAGAGCAGGGCGATGAGTATGTGATCAATGGTCACAAGCTCTGGCCCGGACCGTCGGGGCCGGCGGATTATTTCAAGGGTGATGGGCTTTCCGGCCACCTGGGTTACTGGACGGTGGCAACCACCGACCCGCAGGGCGGGCGCGATAGCGCCGGACTTTTTTATGTGCCGGCGGACGCTGAGGGGCTGGAGTTTTCGCGACCCTACCAGAAGATGGGGTTTTCCTGGTCTGACTCCAATGGCGATATCTGGTTTAAGGATGTGCGCATTCCCAAACGTTACCGCATCGACACCAAACCGGGGCAGGGCGCCGATATCATCAAGGCGTGCGTGGTCGGGCTGGGCCGACTGTCGGGATCGGCGCGGCTGATTGGTCTCTCCCAGGCGGTGCTGGAGATTGTGCTCGACTGGGGGGACAACCGCTCCATCGCCGGCACCAAACTGCGCGAGCGTTCGATGTTTGCCGGCTATATTGCGGAGATGTTTCGCGCCATTGAGGTGTGCCGCCACTACTACATGAGTGTCACCTGGCAGGTGACCCGGCCAGAGATTTATGGCGCCCACCATTCACCGCGGATGATGGCGCGCTTTTCCGCCGCCCGTTCACTGGCCGGGGAGACCGCGCAGATGGTGACCAACAAAGCAATGGAGCTGATGGGCGCGTTCGGTTACTCCTACGAAGGGCACGTGGAGAAATATATGCGCGACTACAAAATTGCCCAGCTCTGGCTGGGTGGTCCGCAGCGGGAACGGCTGGATATCGCCCAGGGACTGTATGGTCCGTTCCGTTGGGGTGGGCAGGATCAGTGGGAGGCCGGTGGCGGCAAGGTTTAGTCGTCACGCCCCAGGCGGCTGATCTGGCGCAGGTCAGGGTCAGTGCTGGCGGGCGATAATGCCGCCCGATAAAATTACCCGCATTTGTAAATAATTGAACAATGGCGTTCGAATAACTGGATTTGAATCGAAAATGATTATTAAAGGACTGGGGTATCTTGGCGTCACCGCGCCGCAGGTTTCGGACTGGGAAAAGTATGCAACCGGTCTGGTCGGTGCCGAGGTGGTGGAGCAGGATGGAAATCAGCTAAAGCTTAGAATCGACGACCACTACAGCCGCATTAACGTGCTTAAAGGTGAGCAACCGGGGTTAGCCTATGTCGGCTGGGATATTGGCTCCGAACCGGCGATGAAGCAGGCGGTAGAGATCATCGAAGAGATGGGCATTGAATGGCGCTACGGGACTACTGACGAGTGTCAGGACCGCCGGGTACTGAAGATGCTGAAACTCAAAGACCCGGGTGAGAACGAGATCGAGCTGTTCTACGGCCCCAGTTGCGGCCATACCTTCAAGCCATCGCGGGACATGGGGGGCTTTGTGACTGGCGAGCTGGGCCTCGGGCATGTGCTGTTCCTGACGCCGAACTTTGATCGTATCATGGAGTTTTATACCCGTATGGGGTTTGCGTTGAGCGA
>JBPEXY010000073.1:0-3117 GCA_052031065.1 Immundisolibacteraceae bacterium
TCACCCCCCCCCGGGGGGGCTCGACGAACTGCCAAGGCTGTCCAGAAGCGCTCTTGAAACGCGATTCGTCACGCCCATCGGCGACTCTGCAAATATCCGAACGCACTACTCATGCCAGCGAGGCAGCGTCCAATGGATGATATCGGCCATAAGCAGCCTGTCACTTACCGCCTAGCGAAGACTGCTCCAGACTGAATGGCTTGATCAAGATTTGTCATTGCATTTTAGTTAGCTAGCTATATAATCGCTATCGTCCATATTGACTTAATCTACTTTTAGGAGAAAACATCATGAGTGCGCTGTATTCGACCAAGGTCACCGCCGTTGGGGGCCGCAACGGCACTGTGCTTAGCGACGATGGTCTGCTGAACCTGCAACTGGCCTTGCCTTCGGGACTCGGGGGCAAAGGCGGTGCAACCAATCCCGAGCAACTGTTCGCGGCTGGTTACGCGGCCTGCTTCGGCAATGCCGTCATCCACTGCACACGCAACAAAGAGACGAAAGTCCGGGATAACGACATTGAGGTTGTCGCCACAGTGGGCATTGCCCCGAATGGTAGTGGCGGCTTCGGCCTGACGGCTGCGCTGGATGTAACCCTCGCTGGCGTCGACCAGGCCAAGGCAGAGGAAATCGTCGCCGAGGCGCACAAGGTCTGCCCGTACTCGAACGCCACGAAGGGAAACATCGATGTTGTGTTGTCAGTGCATACACGCTAAATAACAAATCAGTAGCACCAAAGGCCTAATGAACCTCTGGTGCTAGGTCATCGGTGGCACCGACACGTGCGCATCGCCCCTGCGACCTTCGGATGCTGTTCGCCAAGAACAACGTGAATGGCGCCACTGCTTACCCCTCTATATAAAGGAGACCATGATGGTCAACCACACAAAGCTTTTGTTGAGTCTTGCCCTTTCGACCGTGCTTGTTGTCCCAGCATTTGCCGACATGTCCAAGAATGAATCCATTCCTGTAAGTGATAGCTCTTTCCAGTGCATCACAAAAATGACACCGGTGCGCGGTTTCTACGTCGCCAGCCTGACCGGAAAACTGAACGAAACCGTTGCTGTCGCCAAATCCAATAAAGGTGGCGCATATCCACCGGGTTCGGTAGTTCAGTTAGTTCCGGGCGAAGTCATGGTCAAACAGCCTAAGGGTACAAACCCAGTGACACATGACTGGGAGTTTTTTGAACTAGACGTGGATTCCAAGGGCACCAAGATCCGAAAACGTGGCTATACAGATGTGGTCAACCGCTTTGGTGGAAATTGTTTTGCGTGCCATGTTCAAGCCAAACCGCAGTGGGATCTCGTTTGCGAAAATAACCACGGCTGCCAACCCATCCCATTGACAGATGCAATGATTAAAGCACTCCAGCTCAGCGACCCTCGATGTTCTCCACCCAATAAACTGAGTGAAGCCGACAAAAAGGCACTGCAAGATGTCAGCGAAGTATTGAAAAAGATATCGACCAGTGGAGTCGAAGGCCCTAAATAAGGGTTTATTGAAAACAGGCAGATTCGGTAAGCACTACACACGCGCTGCCGAATCGATACACTTAAGGTTGGTAGCGATGCAATCGCTAGATTGTATTTTAGACAAGGTCTCACACTCAACCATGAAATCCGTCCGGCGTAAACCAGAAGACAACCCCCTGCGACTCGATCGCCAGCTTTGCTTCCCGCTCTATGCTGCAACCAATTTGTTGACCCGGGTCTATCGACCTGTGCTGGAACCGCTTGGCCTAACCTATTCGCAGTATCTGGTCATGTTGGTGCTGTGGGAACGGTCGCCGGTCAGCGTTGGCGACCTTGGTGAATGCCTATATCTGGAAAATGGCACCTTGACGCCATTGCTTAAGCGCATGGAACAAGGTGGATTCATCAATCGTCGTCGCGATCCCGAGGACGAGCGGCGGGTGCTCGTCACACTGACGCCCCATGGACATGATTTGCGCGATGTCGCGAAGGCCGTCCCGGAAACACTCTTTCGTCAATTGGGGCTCGATGATGCATCCGTCGCGGAGCTGCGCAACTCGGTAAGGTCTCTGGTAAGCATCCTAGCCGATCACAAGTAGCCGGCATCATCTGAGGCGCCCAGTCGCCCACCTAGATCGAGCCCGCCTTTGGCAAAGGCATAGGAGAGCAAATCCATATGTCCCTTGCTCTTAAACACGCACCCTGCCCCTACCTCCCGGACCATGAAGTCGTTGGCTGCTTAACCACCGGCGGTGCCGAGGTAGCCCTATTGCGGACTGGCCATAGGGAGGTTGAAGTGATGGTCAATCCGATTAGCACACCTCACCTTGCTATCAAAAAGGGATGACCTATGGAGTTTCGGCACCTCCGCTGCTTCCTGGCAACGGATGCGTTTGCCATGAACCCGGATGGCTTCAATACCAATACTTGTTGCCAAGTGCGTCTTGCCAGTTCCCGGACCTCCAACGAAGACCACGTTGTGCGCCGACTCGGTGAACTTCATCTTGTTCAGATTCCTCACCAAGGTTTCGTCGACTTGCGCTTCATCGAAGGCAAAGCCGGTCAAATCCCGATGTGCCGGGAATCTTGCCGCTCGCATTTGATATGCCATTGAGCGCACATCCCGGTACGCACTCTCTGCCTCGAGCAATTGATGCATCAGCGCCTCATGGTCCAGAGACTTCATGCGCGCCGTGCCCAAAACCTCAGGTCCGATGACCGCAATCGCCAGCAAAGCAGTCGCCTGCCTGTGACTGTCGAAGGACGACAATGGGTCGATAGCTGCCCTCTGCAAGGCTGACAGTTGTGACCCCTGTAACAATCGAGTCGCCGCTGTCCAGTTACGAATCAAATCTTAGCGCGCCAAAGAAAAAGCGCCGACGTTGCCGTCAGCGCCTGAGAATTGCGATGTATTACGGTGCATATATACATCTTATTATATTTGAACTACAACGCCCGCTCTAAAGAGGGTTCAGAGTCACTCACTCACTAAAGATGTACATTTAGGGTATAAGTCCGAAGGGCCCCAGTAAAAAGCGGAAGCTCTGATGTGTTGGTTGTCAAAGCCGTCAGAGGTTCCCTGTAGCGATGATTAGCCACATTCACCGTCGTCATCCGTATCGACGCAGAAAAAGCGGAAGTG
>JBPEXY010000074.1:0-10358 GCA_052031065.1 Immundisolibacteraceae bacterium
CGGCTCCACAAAGCTGATGCCGGCTTCCCGGTAATAGCGGCCGACCACTTCGGTGGTGGCGCGCTCGGTAATTTCGACGATGCGGGCTTCTTTCTTGCCGAAACGATTGACCCCGGCATCACTGACCAGCACCCGATCGCCGTCCATGACCTTTTCCATCTGGCGGGGGCCGAGGAACAGGTCACTCTGGGATTTGTCATCGGGAATCAGGAAGCCAAAGCCATCCTTGTGGCCCTGGATCTTGCCTGCAATCAGGTCCATGCGGGACACCACACCAACCTTGCCGTTGCGGTTCTGTACCAGTTGAGCATCGCGCAGCATGGCGCGAATACGGCGGTCGAGACCGACCTCACCGTCCTCGCCCACCTCCAGCAGCGCAGCGATGTCTTCGAAGGCCAGGGGCTTACCCTGGTCATTGAGTACGTCCAGGATCAGCTCACGGCTGGGCACCGGGTTTTCGTACTTTTCCGCCTCTCTTTCGGCGTGGGGGTCGCGGTAACGCTTTTTTGGGGGCATTGAGGATTTTTTCGAAAAGGGATTTGACATTCGTCCATCATATACTAGAATGCACGCGCTTTCGCGATGAACCGAACATGAAACGGTAAAAACTTTACCGGACTCATATACGGCTCAGCACGAAACGCCGAGGTGGTGAAATTGGTAGACACGCTAGCTTCAGGTGCTAGTGGGGGCAACCCCGTGGAGGTTCAAGTCCTCTCCTCGGCACCAAACATGACTCTTACGGAGTCCGACAAAGCCCTGCAACCGTCTGGTTCAGGGCTTTTTTCGTTTATACTCGCTCTAATCCCATCCGATGGAATCCAACCAGATACCAGCATTTCTGTTGGTACTTATGTTGGCACTGCCCTGCTGGCCTCTTTCAGATACCAACAACGCCCAAGGAACAGGAAATGAGCAAGAATGCGATGGAAAAGCTGTCGGCCCTTGAGATCAAAAAGGCCAAACCGAAAGACAAAACCTACAAGCTTGCTGACGGTGGCGGGCTCTACTTACAGATCTCTCCTGATGGAGGAATGTACTGGCGCTATCAGTACCGCTTCCTAGGTAAGCAGAAATCCTTGGCACTTGGGGTGTATCCCGAAATCTCCCTCAAGGCCGCCCGAAAAGCTCACAAAGACGCGCGGCTCAAACTTGCCGACAACATTGACCCTAGCGAAGCTCGCCGCCAGGAGAAACTGGCTCGCACCGAAGCCCAGGCCAACAGTTTCGAGGCTGTTGCCCAGGAATGGCTGGTGCGCCAGCAGGTAGCCCCCGAAACAGACAAGAAAAATCGCTGGCTCATGGAAACCTTCGCCTTTCCTTATATAGGACACAGGCCTATTGCCGACATATCCCCCCGAGAACTGCTGGATGTCCTCCGCCGAGTCGAGTCAACCGGCAAGCTGGAAACAGCTCAACGCCTGAAGACAAAGTGCGGCCAGGTCTTCCGCCATGCAATCATTGAGGGAAAAGCCGAAATCGATCCCACGGCAAGCTTGCGAGGAGCGCTCAAGTCACCCAAGGTAAAACACCGCGCCGCCATCACCGACCCTTCCCGGTTGGGAAAGCTGCTACGGGACATGCAAGCGTCCACAGCAGGCCCAGTGGTGAAAACCGCCCTGCTTCTGACCCCCATCTTATTCCAGCGCCCAGGCGAAATCCGGCAAATGGAATGGTCCGAGATCAACTGGGAAGAGCAGCGCTGGGAGATCCCTGCCGACAAGATGAAAATGCGCCATCCCCACATAGTACCACTACCGCAGCAAGCCATGGCGTTACTACAGGATATCCACCTGTTTACCGGACGCGGCAAATACGTTTTTCCGTCGCAACGAGGGGCAAGCCGCTGTCTATCCGAGAATGGCGTCCGAGTGGCCCTTCGGGATATGGGCTACGGCAACGATGACGTAACCCCCCATGGCTTCCGAGCAACAGCCCGGACAATCTTGGACGAAGTACTGGGCTATAGGATTGAGTGGATCGAGCACCAACTGGCTCATGCCGTCAAAGACCCCAATGGTACCGCCTATAATAGAACCAGCTTCCTGAGTCAGCGCACCAAAATGATGCAGGAGTGGGCCAACTACCTAGACGCCCTTCGAGATGGGAAACAATTTGAACGGGCGGGAACAACCCCAGAAACTCAATACAGCCTTAGCTGCGAATCGACTGAAAAAGAGAATGGCAATCTAAAGAAGGATGGCAAGAAAAGCTTTACAGCTTTATTTAGCAATTATGCATCCCAGGAAAAACCCACATCTGATTAGTCGCCACTCCGATCTTTACCAAACACTCGTAGCTCGAAATCACCGGGTGCAAGTAACAACACAGACTTTCAGCCGAAAAATCGCAAAAAAATGGAACCCTAACCCTTCGTGGGCGGCAGCATAACGCAGGCCTGCAAAGCAAGTCATTGAGCATAGTCCCCAGGCATCCAAAAGCGTCCTAGCCCGTCTAAGATACCGCCCTATTTGGTCAACATCCCGATCAGAAGCGCAGCCAGCCCATCCCTTGCATGTAACGGCTCAATCGTTGCGGTACAGGGTCACTACACAGGCCCCCCCCAGACCAAGGTTGTGCTGCAAGGCTACCCGAGCTCCCTCGACCTGTCGCTTTTCTGCTTGGCCACGCAACTGCCACACCAGTTCGGCACATTGCGCCAGACCTGTAGCCCCCAGCGGGTGCCCCTTGGACAGCAAGCCACCGGACGGATTGGTCACGAACTTGCCTCCATAAGTGTTGTCGCCATCCCAGATAAATTTCTCCGCGCCGCCTTCCCGGCACAGACCCAGACCTTCATAGGTGAGCAGCTCATTGGCGGTAAAGCAGTCGTGCAACTCGACCACATTGATGTCTTGCGGGCCGATACCGGCCTGCTCGTACACGCTGTCGGCGGCGGAACGGGTCATGTCGTAACCGACCATCTTGATCATGGATTTTTCATCAAAGCTGCTGGCGAAATCCGTGGTCATCGCCTGGGCGGCGATATACACCGGGTTAGCAATGCCATGCTTCTTGGCGAACTCGTCCGAACACAGAATCGCGGCGCCGGCACCACAGGTGGGCGGGCAGCATTGGAAACGGGTGAGCGGATCAAACACCTCGTCTGACGCCATGATCTCTTCCAGCGACAGCACCTGATTGAACAGTGCGTAAGGATTGTTGGCGGCATGCTGACGCGCCTTCTCGGCAATCTTGCCGAAGGTTTCCCGTTTGGTGCCGTACTTCCAGCGGTATTCACGCCCTGCGCCACCGAACATCTGTGCCGCCGGCGGCGCCTGATTGAAGCCCTGCGTATCCATCATCACCTGCGCATGCTGGCTCATGGGGTTCTCGCGATCATTGAACTTAGCACCAAGCGCGCCGCGCTCCATTTTTTCAAAACCCAGGGCGATGACACATTCAGCCAAACCGCCTTCGATGGCCTGGCGCGCCAGGAACAGGGCCGACGAACCGGTGGAACAATTGTTGTTCACATTGACCACGGGAATGCCGGTCAAGCCCAGTTCATACACGGCACGCTGACCACAGGTGGAATCGCCGTAGACATAACCACAGAACGCCTGCTCAACATCGCTGTACTGGATGCCGGCATCCTTCATTGCGGCGAGGCCAGCCGCTTTTGCCATCACATGGTAATCATCGCTGGCACCGGGCTTGGCAAACTTGGTCATCCCGACACCGATCACATTCACTCTACGTTTCATTCTCTGTTCTCCGAATTATGGCGTTACAGGATTTGTTCAAGTTTGCGCACCAGCGCCAGGTCACCGTCGACGCGCATGTCGCCCTTCTGGTACAAGGTGCTCAAGGCCACCTTGCCGGCAATCAGGTCGGCAAGCTTGCTGTCGTCCAGCGTGATCACCGCCGCCGCGTCCTTCTCGCCGCTGACGATGCCGGGCGACGAGGCGGATAGATCGATAAACCAGGCACTGTCTGGGCTCCGCACCTTGATCTGCAACACACCACCCTGTCCACCAATGGCCGACAGTTTTTCCGCCAGCTCCGGCAGCACTTTCTCCGCCTGCGGTGCTTTCTGCTTTTTCGGTTGTGCGGTAGCGGTATCCGGCTGGCCGGAGGCCAATCGCTTGTCGCGTGCCTGCTCCACCAGCTTAGGGTCCATGTCCTGCAACACGGTGAGCTTGTTGGAGGCCATCACGTTACCTCCGATCTTCAGATCGCCACCAAAAAACAGTTTCTGTACCGCAGCCAGATCACCGCCAAACAGGGTCGGGGCATGTTTGCTGTCCAACTCCAGCGTCACATCCGCCTTGTCCAGCTGGCCCGCCCCGGCGGTACCCGGTGCGTTTTTCAGATCAATATAGAAATCCTGATCCGGGTTGCTGAACGCAAACTGGAAGCTGGTAGCGGCCTTCTCGATCAGATCCGGGTTGTCAGCGATGAAGTGGCCGATGGCACTGAACACATCCGCCATGGTCGGCTCCTGCGATTCGACCGGTACTGCGACAGCTTGTGAACCACCACCGTCAGCCACGCGCTTGTCACGCGCCTGCTCGGCCAGTTTCGGGTCCATGTCCTGCAACACGGTGAGCTTGTTGGAGGCCATCACGTTGCCGGAAATTTTCAGCTCGCCACCGAAGAACAGTTTCTGCACCGCCGCAAGATCGCCACCAAACACGGTCGCCAGATGCTCGCTGTCCAGCGCCAGAGTCACGTCCGGTTTGTCGATCGTGCCAGGCCCTGCCGCGCCTGGTGCATTTTTCAGATCAATAAAGAACTGCTGATCCGGATTGCTGAACTCGAACTGGAAGCTGGTACCGGTCTGATCAACCAGTTCCGGTTTCTGCTTGATGTAGGTCGCCACCGCCGCGAACACATCGTCAGGCGTCACCGCCTGCTCCACCTGCGGCGCAGACACTTCCTCGGCGGACACCTGTTCCGGCACCGGCGCTTCTGCCGGAATCTCCGAGAACAACTCGATGGCGGCATTCTTCAGCACCACCTCGTTACGCTCTTTCACCCAGGTTTCGAAGATGATGCGGTTATCGGATTCCTTCCACATGCGCGTTTCCAGGGTTTCACCCGGAAATACCGTCTTGGCAAAGCGCACCTTGATGCTCTTGAAATAACGGCCATCGTTATTGCTGAACGCCTTGATGACATGGCGTCCGGCATAACCGAAGGTACACAGCCCATGCAGGATCGGCTTGTCATAACCGAACGCCCTGGCAAACGCCGGGTCGGCGTGCAGCGGATTCCAGTCACCGCACAGGCGATACAGCAGCGTCTGGTTGGCGTCGGTTTTCTCTTCGATCACCGCATCCGGTTCACGTGCGGGCGGCACATTGATCTCGCCGGAATCGCCCCGCTCACCGCCCCAGCCGCCGGCGTCTTTCACGAACGAGGTCATCTCGTTATAGGCCACCTCGTTACCGTTTTCGTCGGTGGAGGTAATAGCAAAGGTAACTACCGCATTCGGATCCTTGTCCAATGCCTTCTTGAATTTGAAGGTGTGCTTCAGCTTGGCGTGCGGCGGCAGCGGCCGTTTGATTTCGGTGTATTGCTCGCCATGCAGCAACCGGTCGAAGCCAAAGTTCATCCCTGGCAGAGCCAGCGCGCCTTCTTTTGCTGCCTTTAGCATCGCGCCGATCTGTGGCATGACGCCATAGGTGGGCAACGCCTGGAAATTGCCACCCAGCTCGTAGACGAACTTCAGTTCATCCTTGTCGAGCGGATCACGTGCGGCGCCCACACTTAGGGCATACAACGACAGGTCATTTTCATCATAGGACGATTCCAGCTCGAGGCTTTCCTTGCTGGCCACATCCAGATCGATGAATTCGTTGCCGCCCAGTGACGGGTTGTTGATGTTGTCGAGAATCGGCGAGAAGGATTCGTTGACATTGGATGGATGCTCCGCATCGGTAAAGTCGGTGATCTTGCCCCAACGACGCGCTACATCATCAACACTGAAGGCCTTGCCAAGGGGGAAGCTATTGCCCTGGCTACGTTCCCAGCGCAACTTGCTGATGAAGCCGGCACCCACTTCGAAGATACCCTTGGTTTCTTCGCACTTTTCATGGCACAACCAGGCCACCAGCGGACTGACCGCTTCTGGCTTGAGGTTTTCCAGCAAATTCGGCGGCATGATGGTTTCAGTCAGCCGCGAGGCCGCAATCGGCGCAATGGTATTCACATGAATGTTTTTGCTGCGACCTTCCTCCGCCAGACAGTTGGCCAGCCCGGCCAGACCCAACTTGGCAGCACAGTAGTTGGCCTGACCAAAGTTACCGTAGAGGCCGGCTGCCGAGGTCGTCATGATGATGCGGCCATAGCCCTTCTCACGCATGATCGGCCAAGCCGCATGGGTGACGCTCATGGAACCTTCCAGATGGACTTTCAACACCAAGTCCCAGTCCTGCTTCGACATCTTGGCAAAACTGACGTCACGCAGGATGCCGGCATTGTTGACCACGATGTCCACAGTGCCGAAGCTATCCAACGCGGTTTGTACTATCGACTCGCCGTTTTCCACCGAGTCATAGTTGGCAACCGCCTCCCCTCCCATGGCCCGGATCTCATCCACCACCTTGTCTGCGGCAGACGACGACTTGCCATCACCGTGGGCGCTGCCACCCAGGTCGTTAACCACCACCTT
Organism: Immundisolibacteraceae bacterium; assembly: GCA_052031065.1. Lineage (GTDB taxonomy): Bacteria > Pseudomonadota > Gammaproteobacteria > Immundisolibacterales > Immundisolibacteraceae > JBPEXY01. Next base: position 6,620 of record JBPEXY010000074.1, read on the forward strand.
GCAGCCACGCGCGGCCAGGGTCAGGGCATGCTGCCGGCCCAGCCCGCCCCCGGCACCGGTGACAATGGCTACACGATCATCAAAACGAAGTTCTGCCATGATACTTTCCTCTTTTCAATACAGGGCACACATGCCGTGCAGGGTCGAGAATCCTCAGATAGAGCGTGAAATAAGTTCTTTCATGATTTCGTTGGTGCCGCCGTAGATGCGGTTGGCACGGGTGTCGATGTAGGCTCGGGCGATCGGATACTCGAGCATGTAGCCATAGCCACCATGCAGTTGCACACAGCGGTCAACCACCTTGCTGAGCAAATCGGATACCCAGTACTTGGCCGCACAGGCAGCCTCGGGCGACAGGGAATTCTTCACCACCAGCTCCATACAGCGATCAACATAAACCCGTGCAATCTGGATTTCAGAACGCATCTCGGCCAATTCAAAGCGGGTGTTCTGGAATGCCGCCACCGGCTTGCCAAACGCCTGGCGCTGTTTCACATATTCCACGGTGGTTGCCAGCGCATGCTCGGCAGCCGACGAACAGATGATGGCGATCATCATCCGCTCCCAGGCCAGCTCCTTCATCAAGGCAATGAAACCCATGCCCTCGGCACCCAGCAGGTTTTCCTTGGGCACCTTGACGTTGTCGAAGAACAACTCGCAGGTGTCCTGCCCGCGCATGCCGACTTTCTTCAGCGGCTTGCCCTTGGAGAAGCCCTCGCGATCCGCCTCAATAATCATCAGGGACACACTTTGTGCACCCAGCTCAGCCGGCCCGGTACGCACCGCCACCACCGCCATGTCACAGAGGTAACCGTTGGTGATAAAGATTTTCGAGCCATTTACCACGTAGTGATCGCCCTCAAGGGTGGCCGTGGTCTTGATACGTTGAAGATCGGAACCGGTACCCGGCTCGGTCATGGCCACGGCAGTGACCGCTTCACCGGTGGCCATTTTGGGCAGCCACTGGCTTTTCTGTTCATGGGAACCAAAGTTGTTGATGTAGTTGGCAACAATGTCCGAGTGCAGGGCAAAGCCGCTGGCCGAATCCCCCACCCTCGCCTGCTCCTCCATCAGTATCATCGAATAGAGACGGTCAACGCCGCAGCCGCCGTACTCTTCAGGCATCGTTGGACACAGCAGCCCCAGCTCCCCCGCCTTGTTCCACAGTTCACGATCAATATGTTGCTGCTCCTCCCACTTCTCGTGGTAAGGGGAGATTTCAGTCTCGAAGAAACGCCTTGCTGTGGCGCGGAACGCCTCATGGTCTTCATTGAAGAGAGTACGGGGGATCATCGGCGATACAGCCGCCGGTACATGCACATCACTCATTACAGGCTTCCAACGTTGATTCAGGAACAATGGCAAGACTTTATAACTTACAATACGTACGTTCAACTTGTTTATTGGCGAGCTACGCTACAATCCATTTATCATTTAGAATCAGGCCTCTGCATCCCAGTGACCATGCTCAGTAATAGACAGAGAACGCGATGAATGCTCAACGACGCACCCAGGAACAACGTAGCGACGCCATGCGGGAACGCATCATTCAGGCAGTGCTCACCTGTCTAGAGAAGGATGGATTCGCTGGCACCACCGTCAGTCGCATTATCAACATCGCTGGCGTATCTAGGGGCGCCCCACTACACCATTTCTCTAGTAAAGCAGACATGATCGCTGCGGCAGCTGAGCATTTAATTCGCCAGCACTATATTCAGCTGGGTAAAGCCATCGCCAAACTCCATGGATCTGAAGATCGACTAGAAGCCCTTATCTTTGGTGCATGGAAGAATGTTTTCGATCAGCCGGAATTTATCCCGTTGATGCAACTATTGACAGCCAGCCAACATGACCCTGAGCTTGCATCCATTTTGCAACGTGTCTGGACTTCCAATTACTTCATCGTCGGTAACGCGGCAGACCATTATCTGGAGGCCATTAGTGAAGACACCGATGTGCGCTCGATGATGATGTTGACGCAGTGGCTGTTGCGCGGCATGGCGCAGGATTTGCACATCGTTGCCGACAAAACGCTCTTTGACCGCTATCTCAAAGTCTGGTGCAACATGCTCGCCCTTCATCTGCGAGCCCGTGCAGATGTAAACGACCCACCGCCTTACCCGCCCAAGTGGGAACTACCGCTGAGCGATGCTTGACCGCCCCACTTGGGCTTGCGGCATCTCTACACATAGCTACGTTGTCGTAAACACCCAATGAATAAAGCTGTATATCGACCATGTCCACGCCACTTGATTGCTCAGATCGACCTTCGGTACCGGATACGGTTTCCGTTGACACAAGTCGTCATCGAGACTATTGGAGATAGCAATTCTTGCAGTGCTTCAGATTAAAGACTTCAGTTCGATATTCGGATTAGACAATACTTCAGCGCTGACACTCTTGCGCAGTTTAACCAACTGTTTACCCACCATGAATGCAACTGGAAAATTGACTGCATCAACAGCAATAACATGACCAAGACATAGATAGAAAACTGCGAATTCCTTGTCAAGGATACTGCCACGCAGTACACGCTGGTCATGATTTTGGGACAATCCTACCATCTGCAAACGAACATCATACTGGTTCGACCAGAACCAGGGAGGGCTATCGTAGGGCTTTTCTTCACTCATAAGTGTAGCTGCCGCCGTACGAGCTTGCTCAACAGCGTTAGCGACTGATTCAAGACGCTGCCTTTTGTCGAAGAACAGATTATGATGGCGGGTACAATCTCCTATCGCCAGAATGTCTGGGTCATCGGTGCGGGTAAATTCATCGACGACAACGCCATCATCGCAAAGCAGGCCAGCATTTTCAGCCAAGGCCGTTTCTGGTATGACACCAATCGAAACGAGAACGATGTCCGCTGACACCTTACCCCCATCGGCCAAGGTCACACCATTCACGCACCCTTGATCATCTGATTCAAAACCAATTACGGCCGCCCCCAGACGAACATCGACTCCTGCACTCGTGTGTTTGGCGTAGAGAAATTCAGATATCTCTGGCCCAGTAACACGCTGCATTAAGCGCTCGGCAGCTTCCAAGACAGTAACTTTAACACCTTGCTTAGTCGCACTGGCAGCCACTTCAAGTCCGATATACCCGCCCCCCACGATAACCAGGCGTTTGCCGGGTACTAGCTCACGACGCAGGGCATCTGTGTCCTCGATACCATGCAAATAATGAATACCTTTCAAGTCTGAACCCCGCACGTTAAGACGGCGGACATGTGAGCCAGTGGCCAAGACCAGTTGGTCGTACTTTAAAGTGCTTTGATCTGACAAAATGAGGCTTTTGTCGTCTCTGTTAATCTTTTCTACGCGCACGCCGAGCTGTAATTCCTGCCCCGCTTTCTCGTAGATTGAAGGCGGTTTAAGGTATAAAGACGCCTTATCAACCTCCCCCGCGAGATAATTCTTGGACAAGGGCGGTCGCTGATAGGGAGGGTGCAGCTCTTCGCTAACCATAACCACTTTGTGAGGGTATTTTTTTTGCAGCAAGGCGGTCAAAAGTGTTCCTGCTGCGTGTCCACCACCAATAATGACGGTGACCTCTTTATTTTTGTTAATCATAACCTGTCTCTTTCTATGCGTACTGAAACCGAGTTACCCACAAAAAATTCATGAATAACTATAACTTGCAACATCATCCGAGCTAAACACATGATGCCTAAAATCCAGCCACCGCGGCGTCCTCAAGTATCATATCTGCCCCTTTCTCTCCAATCATGGTCGCC
>JBPEXY010000075.1:0-4759 GCA_052031065.1 Immundisolibacteraceae bacterium
CTTGTAGGGGCGAAATTCAACGGGGTGGATACTGTCTCATCGACAGTGACGAGGAGATTGTTGCCTGTGTCATTGCGACAGGTTCGGAGGTGCAGCTGGCGGTGTCTGCCCTGCAGCAGCTCGCGGCAAGGGGTATCCACATAAGGGTGGTGTCAATGCCCAATGCCGGCCTGTTCCTTAAGCAATCAGCCGATTATCAGCAGGAGATTCTTCCGGCACATTTGCCACGGGTGGCTATAGAGGCTGGGTCAACCGATTTCTGGTACCGCTTTGTTGGTTTGCAGGGCCGGGTAATCGGAATCGACCGGTTCGGCGAATCAGCTCCAGCTGCAGAGCTCTTTGCTGCTTATGGCATCACCGCTGACGCGATCATCGAGGCCGTCGTCGAGATTTCTTAAACCTGCTCCTCGCACAGATTTGACCGGAAATTCTGCAGTTGAAAGTGGCGATTAATGGTTTTGGCAGAATCGGGCGCGCGGTGCTGCGGGCCTGGCTGGAACGACAGGTTCGAGTGGATGACTCAGCGCATCAATTGGAGTTTGTCGCTATCGGCGAGCTGCACGATATGGAAGCGGCGATCCATCTCCTGTCTTACGATTCCACCTATGGGAAGCTGCCGGTACCCGTGGAAAGTAGGGGTGATGGTTTTGCGGTTGGCGGATCACTGATACGCTGGTTTGGTAGAGACCATGCCGATCAGGTGCCCTGGGGGGAGCTGTCTGTCGACCTGTTAATGGACTGTAGTGGAGCCTATACCGATGGTGCCCGGGCTGCATCACATCTGGATTCGGGTGCTCGCAGGGTGCTGATTTCTGCACCCGCAACCAACGTAGATAAAACAGTTGTCTACGGAGTGAATCACCGGGAGCTAGACGGTAGTGAACGGCTGATCTCCAACGCATCATGTACCACCAATGGATTGGCATTGATCGGCCAGCTTCTGCATCGGCAGTTGGGTATCGAACAGGGGCTGGTAACCATCACTCACTGTTCTACCAATGATCAGTCTCTGCAGGATCAGTTTCACACCGATTTGAGACTGGGGCGGGCTGCCGGCGTGTCCATCATCCCCACCCCGAGTGGCGCTGCAACTTGTCTCGGTCAGGTGTTGCCAGAACTCTCCGGCCGACTTTCAGCGCTGTCACTGCGAGTGCCGACGCAAAACGTGTCGTTACTGAATTTGACGTTTAATTCCAACCGACCAACCTCCGTCAATGAAGTTAACGGTCTGCTTGAACAGCATATCGGGCAGCAGACCGAAGAATTGATTCAGCTCAGTCGGGAACCACTAGTGTCTGTGGATTTCAACCACTGCAGTGCATCGCTGGTGGTGGATACCACATTGACTGAGGTGAGCGGCAAAAACCTGGTCAGGGTCTGCGGCTGGCTGGATAACGAATGGGGGTTTGCCAACCGGATGATCGATGTTGCAGGTTGGTTAGCTATGCAACAGGCCGATTCAATTTAACGACTATTTGACCAGCATGGAGGCATTGAAGGTGGCCAGCTATTTGCGCATGTCAGAGCTTGATCTACATGAGAAGCGTCTATTGATCAGGGTTGATTTCAACGTACCCATGCAAGATGGAAAAGTCACAGACGTGAGCCGAATCAAAGCGTCATTGTCGACCATTCAGCAGGCAGTTGATGCAGGAGCGGGGGTTTTGCTGATGTCCCACCTGGGACGGCCTGAGGAAGGACGTTTTGATGCTTCGCTCAGTTTGGCTGCGGTTGCCGAAGTGCTGTCGACTATGCTCGACCGGCCGGTGCCGCTGGTCTCTGACTGGCTCGATGGTGAGATCGAGCCGGGTCAGGTTGCGCTGGCGGAGAATGTTCGGTTCAATTTGGGCGAGATGGCTAACGATGAGGAGCTGTCGAAAAGAATGGCCGCTCTCTGTGATCTGTTTGTTATGGATGCTTTTGGCTCTGCCCATCGAGCCCAGGCATCGACTCACGGGGTTGCTCGTTTTGCCCCCAGGGCGTGTGCCGGACCTCTTCTGGATCGTGAACTGGAGAATATTAACCGCGCGTTACAGTCGCCGGCGCCTCCGGTAGTGGCCATTGTTGGCGGTTCCAAGGTATCAACCAAACTGGAGACGCTCCGGGCGCTGATAGCAAAGGTTGATCGCTTGATTGTCGGTGGGGCTATGACCAATACCTTTCTGGCGGCTGGCGGCTACGAGGTTGGGGCATCTCTCTACGAACCCGATATGATTGACGTTGCCACTGAGCTAATGCGGCTGGCGCGTAGTCGCGGGGTCGAGCTGCTGCTTCCCGACCAGGTGGTCTGTGCCAGCGAGCTGTCCGAACGGGCTGTCGCGTCCGTTGTTTCCGTCTCTGCCGTGCCATCTGAGCAGATGATAGTGGATCTTGGTCACGAGTTTGCCCGCCGAACGGCGGAAGAACTTGCAGAGGCGGGGACTATTATCTGGAATGGGCCGGTAGGTGTTTTCGAGATTGATCAATTTGGTGAGGGTACGCGGATTCTAGCTGAGGGCGTCGCTGCAAGCCCTGCGTTTTCAATCGCTGGCGGGGGGGATACGCTTGCAGCGATTGCCAAATATGGGGTTGCTGATCAGATTTCCTATATTTCCACCGGCGGTGGTGCGTTTCTTGAAATGATCGAGGGCAAAACTTTGCCAGCGGTGGAGATTCTGCAACAGCGATCAGTGAATTAGTTTTCAGGTTTGTTTATCAATATTTGCGCGGAGGGATAGCGGGTGGAGTCGGTGTGGTGTCCGACCAGCTTGAATAGCGTCAAACTGCCACCGATAGTAAACGGGACTGGGGGATAGTGATGGAATATCGCAATTACAATGGAAAGGTAGCCGTGGTCACCGGTGGTGCGGCCGGAATTGGGCGGGCAATAGCCGACTTCTGGTGTGCTGGCGGTGGCCAGGTCGTGTTGACTGATATTGATCAGCAGGCCGCAGAGAATGCCGCAGAGCAGCTTAATCAGGCTGGTGGAAAAGCGACTGCGCTGCAAATGGATGTAAACGACCTTGATGCAGTAAAAGCGCTGGTTCCGCTAGTGAAACAGCACTGTACTGGAATCGATGCACTGTTCAATGTCGCTGGCAACAACTCGATGAAGACCGTTGAGGAGGCAGAAGATGATGAATGGCGTTTTATCATCGATGTCAATCTGATGTCTGTTTACCGGGTTTCCAAAGTCGTGATTCCAGAATTACGTCAACGTGGCGGCGGCAGTATCATTAATGTTGCATCGATTGCTGGCGTGTTGGCTGAGAACCGCTGCAGTGCCTATTCTGCGGCAAAAGGAGCGGTGATCACGCTAACCAAAAACATGGCGATGGACTTTGCCAGGGATAATATTCGGGTGAACTGCGTCTGCCCTGGCGGAACCATGACCCCGCGAATCCGCGGTTATATGCAGGCTAACCCGGGGCATGAAAAAGTGATGACTGATCTCTGCTCCCTTGGGCGCATGGCGGAGCCAGAAGAGATCGCCAAACCAGCACTTTTCCTTGCCTCAGAAGATGCCTCTTTCATTACTGGCACCGCGCTGATGGTTGACGGTGGCTATACGGCAGGAAAACACATTTCGCTATTTGATGAGCCGATTTAAGCAAACAATTATTCGGTAACGGCGTTGAATATACAGTCCGTCGGTTGGAGCTTTGCAAGAGCCGCGGATATTGCCCAAAACAAATAAAATATTCTTTACCGAGTTTCCCTCGGTTATGGTCCTCGAGTTAACTGCAGCTCGGGCAATAAAAGCACGATCATTACTTTCCAAACGGTCGTTAAGAATTAAGCTGTAGAAATCAATAAAGGTCGCAATTTAACTGAATTACCGGTTGGTTTTTAAGTCAGAATCTGTATTATCGGAATTGCGGAAGGGAGTTCTGCTAAAAGAAGTTTTTTCTGTTTTTTAGTTACAGATGAAACACCGGTCGGGGAGGACCGGGCTTTAGTAGATTAGGAGAGGTGAGCCGTGACTCAGAATAAAAAGCTTTTTGCGCTTTGTTGTCTGTCAATCGTTTTTCTAACCCCGTTTTCTTCGCTGGCAAAAGTCTCGCCGGAAGAGGTGGCCCAGCTAGGCTTGAGTGGTACTCCGTTGACGCCGGTGGGTGCGATTCGTGCTGGTAATGCAGAGGGCACGATACCGGAGTGGACCGGGGGCATCACTGAGTACCCTGAGGGGTATGTGGAGGGGGGTTGGTATGTTGACCCCTTTGCCGATGATGAGATTCTATTCACCATTACTGCGCAGAATTACCAGCAGTATGCTGACAAGCTGACGGTGGGTACGCAGGCGCTGTTCGAGCGTTATCCTGATACTTTCGTGATGCATATCTACCCGACGCGGCGCAGTGCATCCTTCCCTGACTGGTATTACGCAGGTTCCCTTCACAATGCGGCTAACCTGGAATGGTGTGGTGACCCCGAGCCGACGCTGGCTGAGCGTTGTGTAAAGAAAGAGACCTTCAAGCCGGGAACCTGGTTTCCTATACCCAAGACTGGGGGTGAAGCGCTTTGGAGCCACTCCTATTTCTATTGGGGCAAGAATTACGAAGGCACTGCCTATGGCATGAATGTTTTTGCCGATGGCAGCTACGCTGATCACATGAAGTTTGACCGTTGGATATCTCCCTGGGCGATGTCTGAGGAAGAAAAACCCGACGACCCCTATTTCCAGCGCGGGGGTGGGGCGGTGCTCTGCGGCAGTCAGGAAGACATCTATCCTCCCCGTACGGCCGGACAGATGTTTGGTGGCTGTAACAGCTGGGCCAAC
>JBPEXY010000076.1:0-17022 GCA_052031065.1 Immundisolibacteraceae bacterium
GTATGGCCGGTGGCAAGCTGGTGATCTACCCGCCCCGTAAAAGCACCTTTAAAAGCCACGAGACCACCATTATTGGCAACACCTGTCTGTACGGTGCAACTGGTGGCCAGCTCTACGCTTCAGGCATCGCCGGAGAACGTTTCGGGGTGCGCAATTCAGGTGCCCATGCGGTCGTCGAGGGCATCGGTGATCATGGCTGTGAATACATGACCGGCGGGGTGATTACGGTGCTTGGCCCCACCGGCATCAACTTTGGCGCTGGCATGACCGGTGGCTTTGCGTTCGTCTATGAGCCGCAGGAGGACTTCCACAGCAAGCTCAATCCGGAGCTGGTGGAGATTCATCGCCTCGAAGGTGACGAGATGGCACGCTACGCTGCCTTTCTACGCAGCCAGATCAGTGACTTTGTTGAAGCCACAGATAGCGCCTACGGGAAGGAGTTTCTTGCCAGTTTTGCGCAGAAACTGGCGCATTTCTGGCTCGTCAAACCGAAACGCAGCCCACTCGACAAGATGCTTGAGCAGGTGCTCGGGCAGGCGTAAGCTGCGCTTTCCAAAGTCCTGAATTGTTGCCACCAACTCTTTATTCAACACTATTGATTTCTTCAATGAGCAGATCGTTTTAATGTCAGCTGCAAAACCGGACAAAAATTTTCAGTTTCTTGATCGTGGCCGAAAGCTTGAAAAACAGAGCGCGGAGCAACGCGTCAGCCACTTCAATGAGATTTACCAGCCGTTTGACGCCGACTCGGCAGCGGAGCAGTCCGGCCGTTGTCTTGGTTGTGGCAACCCTTACTGTGAATGGCGCTGCCCAGTCCATAATTTCATTCCCGACTGGCTGAAACTGGTCGATGAGGGTCGCCTGCTAGAAGCCGCCGAACTCTCCAACCGCACCAACTCGCTACCCGAAATCTGCGGCCGTATCTGCCCGCAGGACCGGCTCTGCGAAGGTGCCTGCACCCTTAACGACGGCCTCGGCGCGGTGACCATCGGCTCGGTCGAGAAATACATCACCGATACTGCACTTGATCAGGGCTGGCGCCCCGACCTCAGTGACGTCAAATCCACCGGGAAGAAAGTCGCCATCGTTGGCGCTGGTCCAGCCGGCCTGGGATGCGCCGACATCCTGATCCGTAACGGTGTCGACGCAGTAGTCTACGACCGTTACGACGAAATCGGCGGACTACTGATGTTTGGTATTCCCGGATTCAAGCTCGACAAACACATCGTTACCCGTCGCCGCAAACTGCTGGAAGAGATGGGGGTGACCTTTAAGCTCAACACTGAGGTAGGTCGTGACATCTCCATGGAGCAACTGTTAGCGGACAACGATGCGGTCTTTCTCGGCATGGGAACCTACAAATTTGTTGATGGCGGCTTCCCCGGCGAATCGCTTCCGGGCGTCTACCCAGCACTGCCCTACCTGATTGGCAATACCCGCCATCAACTCGGAATGGCTGCCGGCGATGCGCCGTTTGTCGACCTGAGTAACAAGCGGGTATTGGTCCTGGGCGGTGGCGACACCGCAATGGACTGTAATCGTACGGCGATCCGTCAGGGTGCTACCAGCGTCTCCTGTGTTTATCGTCGTGACGAGGAAAATATGCCCGGTTCCCGCGCGGAACTGGTCAACGCCCGTGAAGAGGGGGTCGAATTCCTCTGGAACCGTCAACCGCTGGAGGTCGTAGGAGATCAGAAAGTCGAAGGACTGAAAGTGGTTCGTACTGAACTGGGTCCCGCCGACGCCAATGGCCGGCGCACACCCCAACCGGTGCCAGGCAGCGAAGAGGTAATCCCTGCCGATGCGGTACTGGTGGCCTTTGGTTTTCGTCCCAATCCACCACACTGGTTGGAACAGTTCGGCGTTGAGTTCCACGACGATGGCCGTATCAAGGTAGCGGCAACTGGCAGTGTCGGCCGTACCAGCAATCCGAAAATATACGCTGGTGGTGACATGTCCCGCGGTTCAGACCTGGTGGTTACTGCAGTTTATGATGGCCGTAATGCCGCCTACGCGTTTCTCGATGACATGGATCTGTAGCGGTTGGCTGAATTGCAAAATGACCGGCTACTGAGAGCAATCCGCCGCCAACCAGTTGATCGCACACCGATCTGGTTCATGCGCCAGGCAGGACGCTACCTGCCGGAGTACCGGGCTACACGGGCGAAAGCGGGCGATTTCATCACCCTGATGTCGACGCCTGATCTGGCCACCGAAGTCACCCTGCAACCACTCAACCGCTATCCACTGGATGCGGCAATACTGTTTTCCGACATCCTGACCGTACCCGACGCCATGGGCCTGGGACTCTATTTCGCCGAAGGAGAAGGCCCTAAATTCAGCCACCCACTACGTGACGAACAAGCCTGCCGGACGCTTAATACCCCAAACATCAGCGACAGCCTGGATTATGTCTACCAGGCGGTGGCGTCGATCAAGCGGGAGCTTAACGGTCGTGTACCGCTAATCGGGTTCTGTGGCAGCCCCTGGACCCTGCTCACCTATATGGTTGAAGGGGGAGCGAGCAAGGATTACCTGCATACCAAACAGCTGATCTACAATCGCCCTGATCTCGCCAACGAGGTACTGGAAAAGATTACCGCTGCGCTGATCGAGTACCTGTGCAACCAGATTGAGGCCGGGGCCGATACGGTGATGATATTCGACTCCTGGGGCGGGGTGTTATCGACACCGGCGTACCAGACCTTCTCACTGCATCCGATGCGCCGCATCGTTGAAGGTCTCTCTGCACGACATCCCCAAACTCCGGTCACCCTGTTCAGCAAAGGTGGGGGTCAATGGCTGGGGCAAATCGCCGACAGTGGCTGCCAGATGGTGGGGCTCGACTGGCAAACTGATATTGCGCTGGCGCGAAAAACCGTCGGCGACCGCGTTGCCCTGCAGGGCAATATGGACCCGACCATCCTTTACGCCAAACCCGAAGTTATTACCCAGGAGGTTGAGCGTATCCTCGGTGGCTACGGCCACGGCAGTGGTCATGTGTTCAATCTCGGTCACGGCATCACCCCGGGCGTTGATCCGGAGCATGTCGCAGCGATGATCGAAGCAGTGCAGCAAATCAGCCCTCAATACCACCGCTGAGCCTGCCGTTGAGCGGCGCTATTTCCACCCATAGCACGCACACAGAAGTACCATAACAGCCATGGACACCATTGCCCGGGTTGCCCTTGATGTCCCGCTGAGGTCACTTTACGACTACCTTTGCGATAGTGATACAGCGGTTGGCTGCCGGGTCAGGGTACCTTTTGGCCGTAGCACCAGAATTGGCCTGGTCACCGCGCTGGCCGACCAGAGCGAGCTGCCGGCGGATAAACTCAAACGGGTCATCTCGGTACTCGATCAACAGCCACTGATTAACGCCGAACTCGCCACCCTGTTGAATTGGGCCAGCCGTTACTATCACCACCCGGTTGGCGAGGTCTGGTTCAGCGCCCTGCCTGGCCGCTTGCGCCAGGGCGAAGCGGCAACGCTGCAACCGCAGGAACGCTGGCGGTTGACCAGCCTCGGCAAAAACAGCCCTCCGGCGCCACGCGCCGCCAGACAGCTGGCGCTATGGAAATCTCTACAGCAGGCCGCGTGCAGCGCCCGGCAACTCGACGAACAGTTCGAACAGTGGCGGCCGGCAATGCGCGAGCTGCGCAAGAAAGAGCTGGTTGAAATAGAACACCATTTTGACGACTGGTCAGGCCCTGGTGATGAGAACCCGCTGACTCTCAACACTGAACAGCAACGAGCGGTCGAACACATCAGCGCTTCGCTCGGCCAGTTTGGCTGTTTCCTGCTCGAAGGCGTCACCGGTAGCGGCAAAACTGAAGTCTATCTGCAACTCAGCAAACAGCTCATCAACGCCGGCAAACAGGTATTGCTACTGGTACCGGAAATTGGTCTCACCAGCCAGACAGTAAACCGGTTTCGCAACCGCTTTGACTGTCCCGTTGTCCTGCTCCACTCTGGACTTTCAGAGCTGCAGCGACAAAACGGCTGGCTGCTGGCGGCGAGCGGAGATGCCAAGATTGTCATCGGCACCCGCTCAGCACTATTCACGCCCTTGCGCAACGCGGGAATGATTATCGTCGACGAGGAGCATGACAGCTCTTACAAACAGCAGGAGGGGTTTCGCTATAACGCCCGTGACCTCGCCGCAGTTCGCGCCCGCGAACTCAGGGTCCCCCTGCTACTCGGCAGTGCAACGCCGACACTGGAATCATTTCACGCCGCCAGTGGCAACCAGTTTCACCACCTGGTGCTAGCCAAGCGAGCGGGCGGGCAATCAATGCCCCAACTACGGGTGGTAGACGCCCGCCATCAACGAACCCAGGGACTGCTCTGCGCGGCGCTTCGTGAACGGGTTGAAGAACAGCTCCAGTTGAACCAGCAGGTGCTGCTGTTTCTAAACCGTCGTGGCTATGCGCCGGTGTTGATCTGCGATGACTGCGGCACCCTGATTGAATGCGAGCGCTGCGACAGCGCCTTCACCTATCACCAGCAGCGCAATCTGCTCGCCTGCCACCACTGCGGTAACGAGCGGCCTGTCCCGAGACACTGCCCCGACTGTAACCAGGGCACTCTGATAACTCTCGGTGCCGGTACCGAGCGGGTCGAGGAGACACTGGCGGAGCTGTTCCCCGACTATCCGGTGCTACGCATTGATCGTGACTCTACACGCCGCAAAGGGGCCTTTGATGAACAGCTGAAACAGATCAATTCCGGCGAAGCGCGTCTGCTGCTTGGCACCCAGATGCTCGCCAAGGGACACCATTTTCCCCAGGTCACCCTGGTCGGGATTCTCGACAGTGACCAGTCACTGTTCGCCACTGACTTTCGCGCCATCGAAAAACTTACCCAGCTGATCTATCAGGTTGCCGGCCGTTGCGGGCGTGGCGAACAACCCGGCGAGGTAGTGATTCAGACCCACCAGCCGCACCACCCCTTGTGGAATCAGCTGCTCACCAGCAGTTACAGCGACCTCGTGCCCGAGTTGCTTGCCGAACGCCAGCTCACCGCGTTTCCACCCTACAGCTACCTGGCGTTGATTCGCGCTGAAGCACCGAGTCAGGAAACCGCGACCCAGGCACTTGGCCAGCTGGTGGAAACAGTGCCAACAATACCGAATGTAGAGTGGTGGGGCCCGGTGCGCGCCCCGAAACCAAAACGGGCCGGCCAGTTCCGGGCACAGTTACTGCTACAGAGCCAGTCACGCTCGAGGCTACACGAACAGTTGGAGCAGGCTATCAACCTGCTTGAATCACCCGCCATGCGCAAAATCCGCTGGTCGGTAGATGTCGACCCGATTGATCTCTATTAACCAGGCTATTCGCCTCATCGAGAACATTAAGCGATACCCTAAACCCGCTTCTGGCTCATCACCGCGCTGATCAACGGCCTGTCACTCAATTAATACCAGCAGCCCAGCTCTACTGACACTCCCGCCTCTAAATTGACGGCTGGCTAAGGGCAAGGGGACTTCGTCGTCTTCAACAAAGTCCCCTTGCCTTCATCTCAAAAGATGAAAACCTAACCAATCGCAGTCGTCGCGTGCCGCCTCTTGCAACACATCATCACGATAATTATCAACAGAATCAGTAGTGCAATAATCAGATACAGGAGCCAGACAATCGATTGTTTTTCAGGCTCATCATCCCCGCAAGGCTCGCATTCCGGGTCGACCGGCGGCTGGTCTTCGGGGGTTGTCTCCACATCTCTTGGATCATGCACGCTCGCTGACACGAGGACCTCCCGCACAAACCTTTTGCTACGAAAGTCCTCATTGCGAACATGGCCATCCTCTCCTAACCGCCAGTTCTCGATGTCCGCCTTAACCAGGAAGCCGTAGGCTCCTTTTTGTGCGGTATTGGAAAACACCCCGGTGTATATGCCGTCCCGCGCCATATCATCGCCGTGCCCGGCCGCGTCTCGCCCGGTATCAACGAGTTCAACGGTTTGCCTGGAACCATCCGGAAGCGTCACCTCGGCGGTTAAATTTTGCGTTTGGTTGGTAATGGGACCACCAAAACTTTTCGCCACCGCGTAGATATACATTTCCTCGTTCGGTGCGATGCTGTTGTGCCGCAAGTAAGCCTTAAAGTCATTGATACGGTTATGGGTGTAGGCCCTGGCAACAAAATCACTCTCGGACCTTCCACTCGGGTCGATCACCATTTGCCACTCGCCTGCTTTTGGATTGGGAAGGCGAACATGCATCCCCTGCGGAATCGGCGTTGTTTGATGGGTGACGCCGTCCGGGTCAACAACGATCATCGACACCTTGGTGGACGAATCCTGCCAAAGCAGACTAAAACTGACAGACTGCGACCCCTCGTCAACAAAGATGCTGACCGGGTTGTACTGCTGGTCGGAAGCAAAATTCCCATACAATGAACTTATTGCCTGATACCCGGTAATACGCTCGTGGAAATCGACAAAAACTTCCGGCATCCGCGCCGCATCTGCCGAATCCGAATAAAACCCATTGGTACCGGCGCCGATCTCCGCACACTGAGACTGCAGGCCAAGATCACCGCCCGTACAGGTGACGTATACCGGAATCCCCGATGCCAACAGATCATCGATCTTGGCCTGTAGATCGGCATCCGCGGTCGCCTGGGGAGAGGGTCGATTATTGAGACCATCAGTCATCAGCACGATATAAGTGTTGGCAGTCACTCCACCAGCAGCAACAATCATATCCTTGGCTTTTTGCAGGCCATCCCCAATATTGGTCCAGCCACCTGGCGACAAACCACTGACCTCGTTGTTCCAGGCGGCCCGGTTTGCGACCAAAGGCGCAATGGCAAGGCCTGAATGTCCATCTGCAGGATTGGCGGTGTCAGAGTAGGAGACAATGCCCAGCTCCGTACCATTTTCTGCCGTCGCAATGAAGTCTCCAGCCGCGACCTGTAACCGCTGCATACGGCTTGGCGATTCGTTATTCATACTGCCCGACTCATCCAGCACCAGCACCACGCGTACGTTATTGGCAGTAATGACAAAATTGGGGGGATTGACCACCGCACCGTTAGCCTCCGGATCCGGTGCGCCGACCGGCTTCAAAAAGGTGCTGGGCCATGCCCAAACAAGTTGGTCCCAAACCGAACGATTATTTCGACAGGAAGACTGCTCAGTCACATTGGTTGGATCATGGTCGCCCCCAGAAACATCGGTCAGATCCCCTGGATTGCCCTGCCCCCAGCACAGTTCCGTGCCGTTACCATCCATTAATCCGGTATTGACCCCGGAAGCGGGAACCGGACAGGAGGCTCCACCATTTAGAGCTCCGCAACCGGCGACACGACTCTCGTATTCATCCCTCGCATCAAACACCAGATGACTAAACTCATGGGCAAGAATGGCTCCCTGGTTGGCCGGATCATTGATGTAGTTGATCGACACGTTCATCGTACCGCCGGTGCGGTAGTGGCCAGAGTTTGCGTTCCACCAGGTGTCATTGGTGCTCGGCTGGACCACCAGATCTGCCTGCGCGCTACTGATCGCATCGTTGTGAATAGTAACGGTACCGATTTCTGCCTGCCCGTCCGTTACGTCAAACAACACCGCAGACATGCTGGTAATCAACGTTTGAATGGAGGTCAACTGGGCACTACTGGCGTTAAACATGACCGCCACCGTGAAATTGAACACATTACGGTCTGCACAGGCCGATCCGGGGCATTCCGAATCCTGCTTGCAATAAGCTCCAGCATTGGTCCCCGCCAGGCAGATACGGCGAAACACCGGCGCAGGCCGGTTCTCGATTTCCCCCAACGTACTGGCTGCATGCGTTGCCCCTACCTCGGTGGACAATGCACTAATCAACACCATCCACAGACATAACCAAACAATTTTTATGCGCCCACAAGCTAATGTTCCGGTCCACATTACATATTCCCCTGATTAAAATTTTTATTGAGTCTCTTAGAAGCCATCCCGCATTCCGTGGGCGGCTCACCGCCCACGGAACCGGATGGCACAGCAGTCTCTAACTACCCGTGGGTGGACACGGCGGGCATTTTTCAATGGCGATGGCGTCAATATCCTGATCGGAATAGACCCAATGCCGTCCGTTGCGCACGTACGACCACGCACGTAACCTGAGTGCAAACGCACAGGTAGTGGTTAGCCCAGAGAGCAGCGGTGCGCCAGAAACCGTGACGTTGTAGCTTCCTGGCAAGCCGTTGTTGGATCTTACCGGCGGTGTCAGCAACTGCTCGGACCCGACCCCTTTGGTGTACCAAAGGTTGTAACCGAGCAAGCGGTTATTCTCCTGCGACACACTGATATCGATATCCAGTGGAGGAACCGCACTCCAGGGAATCACCCCGCAGTCATTGACCACGCCTGGTACCGATATTTCTGCCACCGGGCGCTTGTTGTCGAGCGTGATGACCAAGTCACAATGATCTGTCATCGGCGGTAGCGGAGAAGGAACACTTCCGTTGCCGGTTCCCGCGCCATTACGGTAATCCACGATGCCGCTGGATGAATCTAGTTTATTACCGTTCTGGTCAAATACTTCCAGCCGCAAAATGTAGGTTCCAGTATCGGCCTCGGCCAGCCAGCTATGCCAGGTCCCAATTCTGTCCGGGTTATACCAGTAGTAGTCTTCAAAATTGCGCGGCTCATACAAACTCGGCTCGCCATTAATCAGATAGGGCCCGAGCTTATGACTCTGGCCATTGAGCGTCGCCTTATCTACCCGCGTATCGTTTAAATCGATATCGATGTACTTGAAGTCTGCATCGCTGCTGCCTTGAGGAGCGTAAGAGAGCCTGTAGTAATAATAGGGAGTGGCTCCGCCCTCGCCCGAATCACTCCGGGTAAGGTCGTCGCCAAACTGGCCGTAGATAAACAGCGAATGACCATAAGCAACGTTACTCAGCGTTGAGTTGTTGTATAGCCCACTGGACTGATTGATCTGAAAGACCTCATCATCACCGATACGGGTGAAAAACACCGGGGACCCTTCAAGGTCATAGCACTGCCCGCCACCGCAGACGATGTCCTCATCGTCCAGAAACAGGTCTATGTGAGTATTGCTGGTATTCCAGCGGGTGTTGCTGTAGGGGTCCATGTAAATTACGGTTTCGACCCCGTTAATGATTTGCGTCACCCTGATGATGATGTCCGGCGTAGGGTCGTAGCGGAATCTGCCCCGCCGGATGTGAAAAGGCCACCAGTTGAAACAACAGTTGAAATAGCCATCGCAGTCAGTGGTGGTCTCACATACCAGCTGCCGACTGTAAAAACAGTGTTGCAATAGCTGCCAGGGTGCCTGGCGGGAAGTCAGGGTCAATTGTTCAGACAAGCTGGAGGCAGCGATTTGCGCGGATGCCTGTTCTGAAACCAACTGACGAGTCTGCAGGCTTTCCATCGGAGCAAGATCAGCATTAACCTCCTCGCGACGCAAGAGATCTTGGCTCAGGGCAAGCCTGTTGGTGCTCAATCCGCCGGCCAAACTTCCGGCTTCAAACACAGGGGGCGGATCAGGAAATGGCGGTCGGGGGAACGGGATTTTTTCAAGTAACTCGGGGATTCGCAATACCGGCCATTCCGGATTCAGTTCCGGTAATCTCGGCAACAACGGATGAAAACAGGCTTCACGATCGACATCAAACACCTCTACCTTGAGATAAGGTACAGGGCAGATATCGGTACCCAACTCGGTTGTTGTGACCTTGCGGATGTGCCCACTCACACAGATGCGCCGAGGGAACCAGGGATGCCATATTCGAGCGGGTATAACCGCTTCTAACTCCAGCTGAAACTGCTGTCCACTTTGCCGCCAGTCTTCCACCGAGAACTTTGTCGTAAAAGCACTCGATTGACGAATTGATTTTTCCTGCCCCTGCGGTCCTACCACCAGCGAAATGGGGACGGGACGGGAAAGATTCGCCTGAGCAGAAAACTTGCCGGCTTCGTCGATGTCTGCACTGCCAATCAGCTTTCCGGCGCGATCGAAAACGTAGGCCGCTAACGCCGGCGGCTTATCGTTTTGGTCAGCATCCTCCAGCCGAATGCGGCCACTAACCTGAAATTTACCCCGCTTTGTTCCCGCTTCGGACCTTCTTGCGGACCTTCTTTCTGGTGTTTTCATAATTCCTCCGTTGGTTATCGTTTCCTCACCTTGCTACAGAAATGACCTGTGCAACGCTTGCTGGACAGACATAAAACTTGCCACCGGGGATTCCTTATCAGTGTGAAACACCTCAGAAAACACCTGGTTCTTGAGAGCACCGCTGAAGAGCACCACAAAGAAACCCGACCTGGCTCGCCATACCAAAGCTTAAAACGTGCCAAAAGATAAATAGCTTATAAAACCGCTACTTACATAGAAACAATAACCAGAAGAAATAGAAATTTGTCGCTGAACAGCGACAAGATAAATTGAACAGCGACAAAACCCGCTAGCTGACGGGGTTTTTGCGTGTCGCTAAAAAGCAACAGCTACCTAGCTGCGTTCCACCCCAGACTTAAACGAGTGATTATTCAGATGGTGGCGCCTCATTAGTCGATAGAACTCAGTGCGGTTTCGATGTGCCAACTGGGCGGCTCGGGCAACGTTACCTTCTGCAACCTTTAACACGCGCAGAAGATAACGACGTTCAAATTCCTGTCGCGCATCCGCCAGCGGTAGCAGGTCATTAACCTCGCCCTGTAATGCCGCAGTAACCAGATCGGCAGAGACAACCGGGCCGGTCGTCAGGGCTACGACCTGCTCCACAACATTATGTAGCTGACGCACGTTTCCCGGCCAGGTCGCAAGCACCAGCAATTCGAGTGCTTCCGCGGAAAAACTGTTCACCTGCCGCTGCTCCTTAAGCGCAATTTCCTGCAGAAAATGCCGGGCCAATAACCTGATATCTTCGGGGCGCTCTCGCAGCGGCGGGATCTCAAGTGTTACGGTATTGATTCGATAGAGAAGATCGCTCCGGAATCCCTGTGTCTCTACCAGTTTATTTACCGGTTGGTGTGTCGCTGATATTAATCGGATGTTTACCGGCACCGGCACAGTGCCGCCTACCGGCGTAATCTGCCGCTCCTCCAGCGCTCGCAAGAGCCGAGGCTGAAAGTGCACCGGCATGTCACCGATTTCATCAAGGAAAAGCGTTCCGCCGTCCGCCGCTCGAAATAGACCCGGCCGGTCTTTGATGGCGCCGGTAAAAGCGCCACGCAGGTGGCCAAATAGCTCTGATTCCAGAACGCCCTCAGGGAGCGCAGCACAGTTCAGAGCAACAAATGGCCCGGAAGCCCGCGTACTTTGTTTATGGACTGCTCTGGCGAAAAGCTCTTTCCCGGTACCACTTTCACCATGGAACAAGATATTGGAATGCGTGTTGGCAACCAGCCGCAACTTGCTCAATAACTGTAGCATCCGTGGGTTTTCGGTAACGATGCCGTGCTGTTCTGTACAAGCAGCATCAGCATTAGCGACACCTGCACCAAGGTCCACTGCCTTGCTAACCACTTCCAGTAAATGGCGGCTATCAAAAGGTTTGGTGAGGAAACTAAACACCCCATTCTGAGTCGCTTCCACCGCCTCAGGAATGGAACCGTGAGCGGTAAGAATAATCACTGGTAGCGTGGGGTACATCACTCGCACTCGCGAGAACAGCGCCATCCCATCCATGGCATCCATGCGCAAGTCGGTGATCATTAGCGAGGGACGCGTCTGCTCCAGAAGCGCCAGCGCGCCAAAACCATTTTTCTGCGTTTGCACAGAATAGCCAGCGGAGGTGAGGCGCATGGACAACAGTTCGAGTAAACCCTCATCGTCATCAACGAGCAGGATGGAACCAGAACTTTTCAGCCGCCGTTGGGCAGTTACTTCATGGGCCATAATTGCTGCTCCAACCGTTCATCAATGCGCTTTAACGCGGTAATCCGCTGCTCCAGTTGCGAGATCCGTTCCCGGAGCTGATTATTTTCGCGGAGGAGTTGCTGAGACCAACTATTTTTTTGTTCCACCGCCTCAAGCGTGAGAGACAGGTCTCTCAGCGCTAGCGCTAACCCCGCCTCCGCTCTTCCGGGCGACCAGCGGGAGGCCTTAAAAGCCGCGGCGTCGGAACGCGCCAGTTCACTCAATGCAGCTTTTAATCGGGAACATTCCGTCGGCGACAGCTGCAATTTGCTTAGCGCCGGACTACTAATCAACCCATGTTCAGCCAACAACTCCCTCGTATTACATGGTGTCGAAACAACGCTAAACTGAGCGCACCCGCTGGCTATCAGGGCCAACAGAACCAACACCAGATAATTCAATGGAATTCACTCCCGTCGCTCACATCTACCGGGAGCCTTAGCTGTAAATGAGCGCCTCGCGTGCTATCACAGACCACCACATCCCCCCCGTGAATCCGCGCATAACTGCGTGCTATCGAAAGCCCCAGCCCACTTCCGGTGATACAGTCAGTCGGCTGGACGGTAGTTTGATGAAAGGGTTCAAACACGGTCTCTTTGTTCTGGGTGGAAATACCGGGTCCCTGATCAATGACATCCACCTCAAAACCCTGCTCGCAACTGGACAGAATCACCCGCACACTGCCACCAACAGGTGAATACCTGATCGCATTGTCCACCAGGTTACCGGCCACAATTTTTATCTTTTCCCGATCTCCAAAAAAAGGGGCATCAACAAACTCTCTGACCACCGTCAAATTTTTTGTCTCCATCACCAGAAAATGGTCCTTAATCACCTCATCAACTACCTCGTTCAGGGCAAAATTCTCTGGCCGTAAAGTCAGTTTTTCATTAGCCAGACGTTGCGTTTCCACCAGATCATGTATGCCCTGTTGCAGTCGTGATACGTTATCCTCAAGAATAGCGACAACTCGGTATTGATCATCGCTAAGCGCCCCGGTAACACCGTCTGACAACAGGGCCGTTCCCTCTCGCATAGCTGACAAAGGCGTTTTAAGCTCATGGGATACGTGTGTTAGAAAAGTAGTCTGTTGTCCTTCCAGAGCCTGTAGCCGCTGGCGGAGCCACTCCAACTCTGCCCCGATTGCAACGATCTCCCGCGGCCCTTTCAGGGTGACCGGGTCATCATAATCACCCAGTCCCAATTGCTGGACAGCATCGGACAACCTGCGAGCATGGCGATTCAGTAACCTTGAGAACCAAACAGTTGTAACGACAACCACCAGAACAGTAAGCACAACCACAATCACCACCCACTGCCGCAAAGATGCGGCCTCTTCGCTAAGGTACGTGTTTCTTTGATCGATTAAGCGGACACTCTCCACCCGACATTCGGTTAACGCCTTGTTTACCCGGGTAAAACCATCAATCACAGTAGCTATCCCTGCACTGCCTCCCCGCGAATGACCAAACTGCGCCATCACTTCCTCTTCAGTATCGGCAAGCTCATCAAAATGACTTTTGATGGGGGCAACCAATGTCAATTCGGCTAATCTCAGAATAACCAGCCGGAACGCTTCATGATGCCTAGTAACCCGATCAAAGAAGTCATCTGAACGCATTACCTCGTACTGCCTGGTTGAACGCTCCATCTCCCTTGTCAATAGTGAGAGCTCCTGTAGACCACGAGTTAAAGCGACCGCCTGTGCGGTACTCTGACGGCTATACTCTGCGAAATTGCTCAGGCGCGAACTGACAATAAACAATGAAATCAAAAGTGGCAGAGTGACAGCCACCAACCCGAATGCCAAGATTCTCGGCAACGAACTGATAAGAGCGGGGGGAACAAACAGCATAACCTCTAGAATCCACTAGTTATTTGATGCCCGACCAAGAAATCTAACGCCAATATATTACCTTTATTTCAAGCCTATAAAACTGAGCCACGCCAATAGTTCCTGAAGCGCTCTGACCTGCGCCCTGATTTCCGTACCGGGCTGAACTTAGTAGAGTCGGTTTTCAGAGCAGGGGACGGACATGAAGAAGCGTTGTTCCGAAGCACAGAGCAGCGGATTTTGGAAACAAGCGGAGGCCGGCATTCCGGTCAAGGAGCTGTGCCGCAAGCATGGCTTCAGCAGCGCCTCGTTCTACACTTGGCGCAGCAAGTTTGGCGGCATGGAGTAACGGACGCCAAACGTCTGAAGGCAACGCAGCAGGAGAATGAGCATCCAAAGGCGCAGATCGTGGCGTTGGCCCAGTAGCGTCGTCAATTCGGTTATCGGCAAATTCATGCGCTGTTACGGCGTGAAGGTATAGACGCGATCGATCTGGCTGGTTTCGCGATAGTTTTCGCCCGCTACTAAATTCTTTGGAGCTGACTCGAACAGCAGCAGCCCCCCGTCCTTTGGTTAGGGCGCGCGTATCGGATGGGCACCAACATACCCTAGTAGACACTGCGTTGTAACCGCCAGTAGCCGCCGCGGGGTGGTCGAAAAGGAGCTGAACAGCACCAAATCACCACACACCCTGTAAAGCCTTCGTTAATTACGGCCTATAATTCCCCAGATATCGACACCAGACTGTGCGATTCTGATCTCTGTTTTATTACCTTGTGAGCCCATGACCACCATTTATCTTCCTATCGCCGAAGTTGCCGTCAGCCTGCCACTGCTCCTGGCAATCGGCGGCGGAGTGGGTCTGCTTTCTGGTCTGTTTGGAGTCGGCGGCGGCTTTCTGCTCACCCCGCTGCTGATTTTTGTCGGCATCCCGCCGGCAGTGGCAGTTGGCAGCGAAGCTAATCAACTGGTAGCGGCCTCACTTTCCGGCATCGTTGCCCACTGGCGCGGCGGTCGTATCGATCTGCGTATGGGGAGGATGCTGTTGGCAGGCGGAATTGCCGGTTCAACCGTTGGCGTCTCGCTGTTTGCCTGGCTGCGTGCCAGCGGGCAGATCGACCTGGTTATCAAACTCATGTATGTGGCGCTGCTGGGGGTTATCGGTTCGATGATGATGGTCGAGAGCATCCGTGCCAACCTGCATCGTCTACGCACCCAGGATGACGGTAACGGGGCCGGTGATTCCAGACCTGAGCAGCTCAGTTGGCGCCAGCGCCTACCGCTACAGATGCATTTCCCCACTTCAGGGGTGACCATCAGTGCCCTGTTACCCGTCGGCCTGGGAGTCGTGGTGGGAGTACTGGCCGCAATCATGGGCATTGGCGGCGGCTTCATTATGGTACCGGCGATGATTTACCTGCTCGGTATGCCGACATTGATTGTTGTCGGTACGTCGCTATTCCAGATTCTGTTTGTCTCTGCCAATGTCACCCTGCAGCAGGCAGTCAGGGTACAGACCGTCGATGTGGTACTGGCCATTTTATTGATGGCCGGCTCTGTTATCGGTGCGCAGATCGGCGCACGCATGGGTGCGCGTTTACGTGGTGAAGAGCTACGTTTCCTGCTCGCCGCAATTATTCTCGGCGTCTGCGGCTGGATGATCTACAACCTTACCGCCAAACCCGATTTCCTGTTTACGCTGATCGCCACCGGTGGCCACTAATGGTGCACTCGCTGATGATCAGGTCGTTATTCCCGCTATTGACCTTGCTGTTACTGGCCACATCTCCCACCGCACAGCCGGTGAAAATGGTCGAGGTCAAACCCAACCAGGTCAAGGCTGGTCTTTTTTTTGCCGGCGAGCAGATCACCATTACCGGCAACAGCCACAGGGATTCTCCGCCATGGGTGCTGATCATCGGGCCACGTAGTGACAGACAGATTGGTCTGCTGCAGCAACAGAACGGCATCTGGTCTGTGGGCCAGAGCCATCAGCTGACAGAAATTCCCGGTTTTATCGCCACCGCCGGAACCGAACCAGTCCAGCAGCTCTTTGATCGTCATGCTGCGCTACTCGATAAACACCAACTGGCCGCGCTGCAACCACTATTGTCTCCGCGCAGCACAGCGGAGCAGCCCACGGAGCAACCATGGCTTAGCGGCTATGCCGAGCTGCTGCGCAGAGAGCGACTCTATCAGCCAGACCTGACTCTCCAGTTGGCAGACGATCTGGATTCCGGGGTTAACTCGCGACAGCTGTTCAGCATTGATTTACCTGTTCCCTCAAATGCCCCGCCCGGCGCCTATGAGGTGTTCCTGCTGACCGGCACCGGCGATGAGGGCCAGATATCCGTCGCCTCCTTTGAGCTGATCAAATCAGGTATCGTACGCAGCCTCGCGGTAAGCGCTTTTGACTATCCGCTCCTCTACGCGCTCGGTGCATTGTTGATAGCGATTGTGACCGGCCTGGCGATTGGCGCGATGTTTAATCGCAGGTAGGCCGGCGTTGCGTCTGCATCCCAACCCAGTTCAGGTCACTCCGGCTCATTAATAGCTGCTGATATTGACTCTCTTCCGGCGGATTCTGCGCCCGCAAGCCTTCCCGTTCTTTTATAATCTCATCACCAGTAACTTAGTCCGGCCTGGAATAACCAAAAAAACAGGCGGCCGGATATCCAATCCATCCAGAGCAAGGGTTTCCCCCGGCAACGCAGGAGAGAATTGTGCCGACAGCTGCCGATGAACCGGTTATCGACCGATCGCCGCAGATCAGTGATGAAATCAAAACCACCACCTGTTACATGTGTGCCTGTCGTTGCGGTATCAAGGTCCATCTTCAGGACGGTGAGCTGCGTTACATCGAGGGCAACCCCAATCACCCGCTGAACAAGGGTGTGTTATGCGGTAAGGGCAGTGCTGGCATCATGAAACAGCACTCCCCGGCGAAGCTCAGCAAACCGCTGTTACGGGTTGGTGAGCGCGGCAAGGGCGAATTTCGCGAGATCGAGTGGGAAGAGGCGATGCAGATTGCCACCGACCGGCTGGCGACCATCCGTGAGACCGATCCACGTAAGCTTGCATTTTTTACCGGCCGCGACCAGAGCCAGGCCCTCACCGGCTGGTGGGCTACGCAGTTTGGCACACCGAATCACGCGGCCCATGGCGGCTTCTGTTCGGTCAATATGGCCAGCGCCGGGCTCTACTCCATTGGCGGTTCTTTCTGGGAGTTCGGGGAACCGGACTGGGAGCTGACCCGCTACTTCATGATGTTTGGTGTCGCCGAAGATCACGACAGCAACCCGATCAAAACCGG
>JBPEXY010000077.1:0-8096 GCA_052031065.1 Immundisolibacteraceae bacterium
CTGCACCGGTAATCAGCCTGAGTTATTTCGAAGCGGATGCCTACGCGCGCTGGAGCGGACAGCGACTGCCTACCGAATTTGAATGGGAACACGCGGCGCAACAACTGCCCGTAAACGGCAACCTGCTCGACTCATCGGCCCTGACCAGCCAGCCGGCACCACCCGGTTCCGGTTTGAAGCAGATGTTTGGTGACGCGTGGGAATGGACTGCCTCTCCCTACGCTGCCTTTCCCGGTTTCGCGACAGCCGCCGGCGCGGTTGGCGAGTACAACGGCAAATTCATGTGCAACCAGCTGGTTCTTAAAGGGGGGTCTTTTGCCACCCCGACTGACCATATTCGAGCCAGTTACCGTAACTTCTTTCCCGCAGATGCCCGCTGGCAGTTTTCCGGCCTGCGGCTGGCCCGAGGAGCCTGAACCAGCGATGGATGCGACCACATTACCTTCATTGGAGTTGATTGATCTGGAACCAGAGCTTGAGGATTTTCGCCAGGCAGTTGTCGATGGTTTGAGTCAGGCGCCGCAAAAGACCCTGCCGTGCAAATTTTTCTACGACGCCAGGGGTTCAAAGCTATTCGACCAGATCTGCAAACTGGAAGAGTACTATCCGACACGCACCGAAATTGCGATTCTGGAATCTTGTGCCGACGAAATTGCCGAGCTGATCGGCCCCGGACGGCTGCTGGTTGAGTACGGCAGTGGCAGCAGTCTGAAGATTCGCATCCTGCTCGACCACCTCAATCTGAGCGCTTATATGCCGCTGGATATCTCCCGCGACCACCTGCTGCAGTCAGCAGGACAAATTGCCAAGGATTATCCCGATCTTGAGGTGATTCCAGTCTGTGCCGACTATAGCCAGCTTACGGATCTTCCGACCTATGATGGCGCTAGCGGACTGCGCAAAGTCGGTTTCTTTCCGGGCTCCAGTATCGGCAATTTCAGCCGCGCAGAAGCTGCTGAATTTCTACGCAATGTTGCCAGACAACTACAACCGGGAGATGGCTTCGTGGTCGGCGTCGATCTAAAAAAGGACCGACAGATACTCACCGCAGCCTACAATGATGCTGCGGGAATCACCGCCGCCTTTAACCTGAATCTCCTGAACCGGATTGACCGGGAACTGGATGCCAGCCTCGATGTCGAGGGTTTTCACCACAAAGCCCATTACAACGAGGAGATGGGTCGTGTCGAGATGCACCTGATCAGCTGCGACGACCAGCAGATACAGGTTGGTAACTCAGAATTTGATCTTGCCGCCAACGAAACCATTCATACGGAAAATTCGCACAAGTATGACATCGATGAATTCCAGCACCTGGCGAGCCAGTCGGGATTCAACCCGGTAAAGGTCTGGACCGATGCCAACCGCTGGTTCAGTGTCCACTACCTGGAGCGTTGACCCACTTCCCTGGGCCAGCGCCACGCCAACACAAATTGCGGTTGCCGGCCTGCAACCACAACTACGGCGAAACCACAGCAACGGCTATCACCGCCTGCTAAGAGAGACCCCTTCTGACGACAGTGCAACAGACAAACCTGCGCGGGAACGGCCGATTCGCTGCCGCTCCTGTTCAGCGGTGGTCACCTACCAGCAGTTCCGCACCGAGATAGCGGGTAGCCATACCCATCAGGTAACCAATCCGCAGGGAGTAGAGTTTGTAATCAGCTGTTTTTCCACAGCGGACGGGTGTCTACCGGTGGGCCAGCCTTATCGGCGCCACAGCTGGTTCCGCGGCTACCAGTGGCAGGTTGCCCACTGCCGCCAGTGTGGTGCTCAGCTCGGCTGGTTTTTCAGCGATGGCCCCACGAACCCACTCTACGCGCTGATTATTAACCGCCTACAGCACTGACAGGGAGCTGACGGCGCTACCAGGCCTCCATAACGGCATCGAGCGGAAACTCCAACCCAACCCGCTGCCAGACTTCTGTGACTCGCCTGACCGCCGGTTCGGCAATCTCAAACCAGGCGGGGTGACGATCCCGCTTGTCAAAGACCTTGAACTCTTCCGGCTCCAGTCCACTTTGAAACCGGTTTTGAAAACTCTGTGAGGTGGACATCATGCGCTCACGGCCATAGGGAACAATATCGATACTGCGATTGGCACTGAGGCCGGTCGTCGCCACATAGTAATGGTACTGCTCCCAGTAGCGTAGATAGGCGTCAAAGTAATCCAGGCCGGCGATCTCTTCACGGTTCATACCAGTGTATTCAAGATCACGCCGAACCCACTCCTCAATATTTCCACGCACGGCAAACTTACCGTTGTCCGGATATCCCCCGGACTTTTCATAGGTTGAGATACAGGAGGATACCGGATGACGCACCGTCAGAATATGTTCCACAGATTCACCGAGAATCCGGTGAAAAAAACCACCCGCATAGGAACCCTTGAGCAACTTCTTCGGCACAATGATTTTTCCGGTGTGCGGCTTGGCTGAGCCGAAAAACATCTCCACCATAGTGAGATATTCCGCCATGGTCTGCAGACTGCTGATCCAGCTGTTGACACCCTGTTCAAATCGAAACGGTGAAGCCTCAGGGAAGCCATCGTGCGCTATCACGTTAGGAACCTTTTCCGGGTCATAACCTAACGCCCGGTATAGCTCCTTGGTGAGATAGGAGCCGCCGTGACGTGGCACACCAATAATATTGATAAAGTGGAACCGAAACTGGATATCCCGAATCGCGTTTGTATCACCGGTAAGCAGTGCAACTAACAGCTCGTAAGCCCGCTTCACTTTCTGTTGGCCGGCTTCCGATTCAATTACCAGCTTGGCATTCTCAGCCGCCCGCTGAACCACCTCGCGCTGCTCGGTACTCAGCTCCTCGCTAAGCTGGTCATGCCACTTGGCGTCACCAAAGCTCTCGCCACTCAGCGCCTGGCGGAGAAAATCGACAAAAACCGGCGAAACCGGCAACTGCCGGTCAGTAAGCCGAATATCTACGCCCACAGTTTCCTCCGTTTAAAAAAACCACCCGCGCCCGGCCAAACAGCTCCATTAATCATCGCTACAGCCACTATTGTATGGTCCGGTTACCATCAACCGGTGCGGTACGATCCACCAGGCGGGCAAAATTATTCAACGATGCCAGATGTAGATAAAGACGAGCCAGGTCACCCCGCCCCATCATCTCCTGAATGACATCCGCAGGCAGTTCATTGAGCTTCTGTTCCACCACACGGTACATGCTCTGCAGATTATATTTTTCGCCGTTCTTGAGCACCGCCTGGGCCTGGAACGGTTCGAGCAGATCGAGATCATCCAGAGCACGACATAACCTTGTCGTCTGCTGCCTGGCCACCTCCATATCATTGATCAGCTTTTCAACGCCCTGCCACACTGGAGTCGGCTCACCCTGGTGATCAAAAAGCGGGCTGTCGCCAGATTCCAGCGCCGCCTCATCGACACAAATCACCGCACGCACATTGCCATCCTGCTGGCGGGCTTCAGCAACGGTAAAAGGGTACCTCCTGACATAGGCAGGCACATAAACATCCTGTTGCCAGCAGCCACTATCATCAACAAACAGATTGGTGCCGCTGCTCAGCGCAGTGACAATCATCGGGACATAGACCTCCGTGGCAGCGTCACGTACGAAAACCAGCGGATAGTCCCGACAGGCCAGTACAAACTCCGGTGCTGTCACAAAGACCGCATTCAGCGAAGCGCCAAACGGCAAGTTGCGGCGCAGAGACAGGCCCTTGTGCTGTTCCTTGTCGAACAGAACCAGCGACTCATACCCAGGAGGAAGTGTCATTTCCAAGAAAAACTCCAGCAGACGTCCTGCCCCACATTGGGTAACAGAGATGCAAATTTAGAGCGAATTTGATTAACCGAAGCGAGCCTACCAGGCTTCAAAATGCGCTTAATCGCAGCCGGGATCGGGCAAACTGAGTAGTCGCGGTTTGATCTTCAATGGTTGGGGTGCGCCTCCAACCAGCGGCACGTAAACCGACTCACCCGCATCGACCACCGCGCTTTCACCACCACTGCTTACCACCGTAGACCCCTGGTCGGTCGAAGTGTATAGCCCATCGGGCATATTGACACAATCCCCGGCACAGAACAGCGCGGAAAAATCGGTACCGCGTATGCCGATGGTGGCCATCGGTGTCGCCACGCGATAAGCCTCTTTGTTAGTCTGTCCGATTGCACCGGTAACCGTACGAAAACCACCCTTGACCAGGCGCAAGAGACTTCTGTCAGAATCACTATTCCCCTGGTACTGATAGTCTTCGATCTGCAGTCGGCTACGCGGCCTCAACAGCATAGTCGCCCCATCACTGTAGCGAACGCGCATAAAACTGCCCGGACCGGTGGTGACCGTATCGCCATCAAAAACCTGCCCACCTTTGGTCAGCTCGCGAACATCTCCCTCTGCTGTCGCTGCGGTCGCTCTACCTTTGGTATAGAGCACCCGCCCGGCGGCGGCTGTCTGCGCCTCAGAATCTGAATCTTGCACTATTTTTCTACCCGAATCCGCCACAGATTTAGCAGCCGACGGCGTAGATGGAACGGTTTCTTGTCTGGCTAAGGCCTCAGTATCTGGAATCGCCAACACAACACCAGCGAACATTCGGTTAGGGTCACCGTCGGCAAAGGCATGGGGATTGGCACGGACAATACTCGCCATCATCGCTACGCGATCAGCACGACTCTCGGGCAACAATTGACGAACAATTCCTGACAGCGATTCTCCTTTTCGCACCTCCCAAAGCTCAGGGTCAGCAAAGCTAGCCACCGGAGTAACCAGAAGAACCACCAGCAGCAAGGCGAATGCACTCTTAATCAAGTCGCAGCGCATCATGCACACTCCAGGGACTCGTCGCCCGATTCGTCTTGTTCTATCAACTCTCCCCCACCGCCGTCATCGCCGTCACCATCAGCGTCGACCTGCTCCTCATCGTCTTCCTCTTCGTCGCTCTCTTCATCTCCCTCGCTAGAGATGGTCTCCTCATCAATAAAACTGCCACCCGTACTGGTGCCGACCACATCGTCGACAGAGTCGATGGTATCGATTACTTCAGGTATCTCATCAGCCAGGGGCACCAGTGAAAGCAGCGCCACCAATCCATTGGAGACCACGTTATCTTCTCCGGTGACGTTACCATTACGGGTTACGAACAGCAGGTTTTTGTTGCCAACGTCTATCTCTCCCTGATCTCCGACAAACACATCCCCCAGATGGAAACTGGCACCCACAGCGATGGTGGTACCGGTAAATGGTGCAAAGTGCTCCACATTGCCGAAATTGACCTGCTGCAATCCGGCAAGGGATTGCTCCACACCAATGGTCAGCGTCGGGTCGGAAGGCAACAACTGCACCAGGACATTGCTGGGCGCAGAGACCGAACCACTGAAGGATATCTGATTGCCTTCCACCCAGAGATAGTGGCCGGTCATGTCGAGATTACCCAGGTCGACCGAATTTCCAGCCAGGAACAGCCCATTAGGGTTGGCATTGGGAACCGCGATACCATTGGCGACCAGGAAATCGGTTACCAGCGGATCTCCCGGCAATCGCGAACCATCACTGGCACTACCGATAAAGATGTCCGATTGTGAAAGGTCAATATCCTGGCCGGCGAACACGCCAACCATGCCACCGTCTATCAGAGCCGGGCCATTTAATACACTGCCACCGGCAGCCAGAAAAACTCCGCCGGTCGGGCCACTCACCAGGGTAGTACCACCTATCAGCAGGTTGCTGCTGGCAATCACATCAACACTGGCAGTAGCGGCAGCGATGGTTGCTCCATCAAGCACGACATCTCCCGTAGCTGCTGAGAGCAGTACGCCACTACCATTAACGGTTGCACCGGTCAGATCAAGCGTAGTGCCGGCATTTATCTCAGTGGTACCAGCAGCAGCAATCTGCGCACCGTTTCCATTAAGCGCACCACCCGCTTCCAGCAGCACACTGTTACCGTTCACCGTAGCACCGGTCAAATTCAGCAAAGTGCCAGCAGTAACCGCGGTAGCGCCACCGGTAGTGATATCCACCCCGCTGGCATCAACAGCCCCACCACCGGTAAGGGTAAAACCACCCGTGGCTGACACTGGTGACACCGCATTTACCAACACATCACCACCAAAACCAAAGGACATATTGGTATAGCCACCGCCGTTGAAATCGAGTGTCGCAGCTCCGGTAAAGGCGCTGTTGTCGATAATTGCGTCGCCAGCTCCGGAAAGTATCGTCACCAACGGGGTGCTGGTAACGACATTAAAGCCGCCCAGACCACCGAAAGAGAGTTGAGCACCGCTAAGTACGCCAGTGGTCGTCAGCGTACCACCGGGGTTTAGGGCGACCTGCTCTGAATTAGTACTGCCACCCGAGGCGCTCGCACTAACAGGCCCAACGGTGAGGTTGCCGCCAGAATTAACGACAATAGAGGCCAGTACCGGGTTATCCGTCGACTGCGCATCGGCGGTGATACCACCGGATAGGACCACATTATTAAGCGCATCGACAAACACTTCTGCTGTTGCACCGTCACTGTCCAGTCCGACAGCAAGCGCTTGCACCTGGCCGCCCACGGTAACTGAACCAGCGACAGCGTCAATATCCACCAACGCATCGTTGGTACAGCAGAACGGGTCGACAAAAATATCGATATTCGCAGCGATCACGTCTCCGGTGACATTGATATCCCCAGTAGAACCGAGCGCCTGCAACTCAACCGCTGCAATGCTGGCGTAGCTGGTCATGGTCGCTCGGGCCTCGACCCGGCCAATCACGTTGATATCACCGCCGGTACCACTCACCCCGGTAGTAAACAGCACCTCGGCCTCACCGTAGTCGGCGGAGGCTTCGGCGACCACATTGCCATTGACCGATATACCACCATCCGCCACGTTGAAGTCAATTAACACATCAGCGGTACCCGTTGCTGGCTGTGGACCACCGGTTGCCACAGCCAACACTGGACCATTGACATTGATACTGTTCCGAGCATTCCCGGTCAGATTAATACGCGCGTCATCGCCACCACTGGCAGTAATGTCAACAGCGCCCACGGAGACCGCCCCAGAACCGGCACCGAGATTCACGTTGACTATGGCGTCGTCGAAAGCCGGCCCGACATCGATGTCGATGTTGCCACCGTTGATGTCACCGTTAAATGCGGTAACACCAAGAATCGCTGAGCCATCAGAGCCGCTACCATTGGCGTTGATCTGAACATCACCAAAACTCACGTGTCTGTCGGCAATCAGATTTACCGCACCTACGGAGAATCGCGACTGGGTAGCCACATTGACATCAATCACTCCACCAACAGTAACATCTGCTGACGCCCCGCTGGCAAACAGACCGATCTGTACCGAACCATCCGCACCCACATTACTGCCACCGCTCGCGGTGGCCAGGATGGGTCCAGAGACGGTGATATCCCCAATCGCATCAAGATCAACATTGACACGCCCTAAATCAAAATTACCGACTGCCGTGGCACTGATTTGACCGACTGACAACTGTCCTGGAATCGCGCCGCTACCACCCTGGCCAATTAGAATATCTGCCTGACCCATTCCGCCACTGGCACTCACTGAAAGATCATCCAGTGAGACATTGCCATTTGCGGTGTTTACTGTAATTTTCGCCAGTGCCGTTCCCGCTCCCAGCTCAGTGGCGGATACAGACAGCGGCGCGGTGGCAATTACCCCGGCATTGGCATCGATATCGAGCAGACCACTGGCAAACGAGCCGGCATTCGCGGCCACGCTCAACGCAGCATTGATAGTGCTCAGACCACCACTGGCGCGCACACGGGTATCGGCAAAGGCCGAGCCGCTGGTCGCCGACGCCGTATTAGTCACCAGGGTCGTACTATCAATAGTGACGCTGCCCTGTTCGGAAATAAATTCCACCGTGCTGGTTTTAACACCGGGTCCGGCAACGGTTTCTGTGGCGCTCGCAGTCACTGTTGCACCCGTGACGGTAACATCGCCACTGATCGCACCCAGGTGCTCATGAATATGGGCCAGCGCGGTTACCGCGCCACTACCTCTGGCAGTAGCAGTCACGGCGCCAGAGACATTAACCTGATCATCTGCAGTTAATTCAACGGTGGCGCCAACCGCATTCCCACC
>JBPEXY010000078.1:0-2380 GCA_052031065.1 Immundisolibacteraceae bacterium
CCCGTTCAGCGGGGGGAATCGGCATCGCCTCGATACTCTTCACCGTATCAGCGGTAAACCCCTCACCACCCATGCCATCAAACGGCGTATCGGTGCCAAACAGCAGCCGCTCGCCGCCAAAAAAGGCGTAAGCCGCCTGCATGCCGGCAATACTGCCCATTAGCGCGGTATCGTTATAGAACAGGCGAAAATAATCACTCGGCTTTTTCTGCAGTTTTTCCCGCGCCTGGTTTAGCTCCGGCATGCCGGGGCGGTCATAAACCCACTCCACCCGCTTATCAAAAAAGGGCAGCATCGCTCCGGCGTGGTGGGTAATGATCTTGATATCAGGGTGACGATCAAACAGGCCGTCAAACACCAAACGGGTCATTGCGGCGGTGGTTTCGTAAGGCCAGCCAAACACCTGCCAGATCCAGTATTTTGATGCCGGCTCACCCACATAATCGGCCTGGTTACCCGCCCGCGCCGGGTGCAGCCAGATCGGTACGTCCCGATCCGCCATGAAATCAAAAAAAGGCTGAAATTCCGGCAAATCAAGCGGCTTGCCTTTGGCGCTGGTGTAGATGAGCACCCCTTTCATATTGAGGTCATCCAGGCAGCGCCGCGCCTCGGTCACCATCGAGTCCGGGTTATTCATCGCAACAATACCCACCGGAATGAATCGATCCGGCCGTTTAGCCGCCAGCTCGGCGATCTCGTCATTGGCCACCATCGCCAGCTCGGCAGCCAGGTGTGGGTCGTCGATCGCCACCTCCAACGGTGGCGAGGAGAGGGTCACCACCTGCTGGTCGATTCCCTGCCGGTCCATAATCGCAACGCGGGTATCCATATCGGCAAGCTCCGGCATACTGTCGAGCATGCCAGAAAGATAATCCGGCCCGGTCATCGCCGCTTTCAGCCGCTGGTAGAAGTTCTGCGGCATTACATGGGTAAAACTGTCAATTTTCATCCGTTTCGCCTTTTTCTGATGGCTCAGTGAGGTCCAGCCTGTGAATTATCGTCCCGCACCAGCCACTGCGCCAAAACCGCTGCACAACCACCGGAACAGCAACCCGCACCACTCAAACAGTCAATCCAGCCGCGGCTGGTTCTGAAAATCGACCATCCACTGTGGGTAGGGGGTAGGGATCGCACTTACCTCGTCC
Organism: Immundisolibacteraceae bacterium; assembly: GCA_052031065.1. Taxonomy (GTDB): domain Bacteria; phylum Pseudomonadota; class Gammaproteobacteria; order Immundisolibacterales; family Immundisolibacteraceae; genus JBPEXY01. The sequence continues at coordinate 1,146 of JBPEXY010000078.1, forward strand.
AGCTGGGTCATCTCCGCTGCAGACAGGACTAGCTCCGCTGCCGGCAGATTTTGTTCCAGCTGTTCCACCGTTTTGGCGCCCAAAATAGGGCAGGTAATCCCCGGCTTTGCCAGTTGCCAGGCCAGCGCCACCGCGCCACAGCTGCTGCCGTGAGCCTCGGCGATCTTTTCCAGCTCATCAATCACCTGCTCACCCTGATCGGTGTTGATGGGCGGGAAATTGCTGAACATGGGAATATCGCGCCGGCCACTCGCCCCCTGGCGATATTTACCGGTGAGGTAACCATTGGCCAGCGGGCTCCAGGTCATGATGCCGACTTTTTTATACTCGCAGAGCGGTATCAATTCATGCTCCAGCTCGCGGCCAACCAGATTGTAATAGGCCTGCAGCATCTCAAACCGTGGCAGTTTTTCGCGCTCTGATATGGCAATAAACTCCGCCAACTGCCACGCTGCGAGATTAGACGCGCCAACGTAGCGCACCTTACCGCTGCGCACCAGATCATCCATCGCCCGCAGCGTCTCCAGCGGCGGGGTCAGCTCATCCCAACCATGAATAATTAACAGGTCAATATAGTCGGTTTGCAGGCGCCGCAAACTATCTTCCACCGCCTGAATCAGAAAATGGCGGCTCAGCCCCTGCTCGTTCGGCCCCTCACCAACCGGGCTGCGCACCTTGGTAGAGACCACCACCTGCTCACGCTTACCCACCAGCGCTGCGCCCAGCAATTCTTCAGATTGGCCAAAACTGTAATTATTGGAGGTATCAAAAAAGTTAATCCCGGCATCAATCGCCCGATCAACAATCGCCTTGCTCTGCGCGGCATCCAGCCCGCCCAAACCAAACCGGTCCTTACCGAAAGTCCAGGCCCCCATACAGAATTTAGAAACCAGCAACCCGGTATTACCCAGCACACGCATTTGCATTGAGATGCTCCCCACAAGCGTTCAGCAGTCAGTGATTAACCGCCTGATCATTTTCCGCTAATGGTAGACCAAGCCGGGGTAGTCAGCCACGAGAACGACCTACCGTTCGGCTACGCGACGAAACGGCACCACATCACGCCAACGATTCAGGTAATGGTGACAATGCTCCACTTAAGGTAAGAGTTACATTGGCGTACGCTAGCCAAGGGGTATACCATTTGATCAACATAGCTTTTCCCATTCAACCGGGCCTATATAACCGGTATAGACTGTTTTTTTAATAAATCTATAAGGTATGTGGGAGAGATG
>JBPEXY010000079.1:0-1945 GCA_052031065.1 Immundisolibacteraceae bacterium
CCCCTTGTGATCCCGCTCAGACAACCAACGCGCGGAACCAACGGGGTCGCGGAACCAACGGGGTCGCGTCTTGCATTGCCACATTCCAAGACAGTTACAGCGGTGTTGCCGACTCCAATACCACCCGGGCCACCCGGCCCCACAGCCATTGGGGATCATTTCGAGCCATGCAGCTGCTGAATGCGGTGACGATTCACTCCACGATCAGACCCCTACCCCACTGCCACCGAATGAATGTATTACCAGTAGCTAGAAGTTACGGTGGCAGTTTACTTACATACACTCAACTGATCTCTGTCTACGGTCTCTATTCCGCGTTTTCAGGTATGGGTTTTTTGCCGGTCTGCCGCTCAAGCTGTTCTACCTGCGCTGTTCTAACTAACAACTGACCCCGACTCGGCTAGCGGCCCCTTGGACTGCTTTAGCCCGCAGGTCCCGACACAGCCGGTCGTCACTTTCCTTAACAATCTGAGCATAGCGGTTACCTCGCTGGGTGATGTAGTGAGGATACCCTCAGGTAAATTTTCTGCGGCCAACAGGGTCATCACCTTCTTTGTTGAGAACATTGCCGTTCTCCTCCCAGGCGTTGCTTTGAGAATCAGTGTGAGTGTCGGGGAAAGCGGAGATCCAGGTTAACGACTTCCGTCATCGACTGTACCAACACCTAAACCCGGGTTCGTCGGTTCTCCGGTGCTTTTTACGGTTTTGATGGCGTAATCGGGAAGCAACGTAACGAGTGAGCACCCATTGGCACGCAAAGCCCGATGGTTTAAGGAAACCTGGCCTTTAACCCCAGAAAACTCTATTGTCAACAATAAAACACCCTGGTTTTCGTCGAAAAACTAAAGAAATACGCCCCTGAACCGCTAGGACACCAATAATGAACTCGTTTAAACACGGGCTGGGGATTATTCGAATGTTGGATTAGCAACTTAGTTTAGTCACTATAGACGGAGCCACGGAGATGGTTGAAATACATGCCACTACTGCGGTGATGGTTCTGGGATTACTGATTAGCGCTCTGATTGCGCTATGTCTAATCGGAATCCTGAACCTGCTTGGCTACACCCGCATCAAAGGAGATCAGCTGGCGCTACTGGACCAGGATGATGGCCTGCAATCGCAGATCGCTCGTTTAGTCGGCTGGCTGGGCGCAATTTATGGTTATGATCAGGAACAATGCGACCAGCTCGTCGCTAAACTGAGTATGGAAGAGTCCGCTCTGTTTGATCTGATGCGAAATAATGCAACTAACCGCAATCTCACTGGCATGAGTCAGATGATGGTTCATTACGAAAACATAAAACGGCTGTTTGCTGACTTTGCCCCTAACACACAAGGGGATTCTGCCGCCAACACCGACATGACGGGCTTAACGCATCAGGTCGCCATCCTGACGCAGGAAAACAAACAAATCAGCGGGGAACTCAAAATCGCGGTAGAAACGATGAATTCCGTGATCGGCGAGTATTCGATGATGTTCTCGCAACAAGAAGACCTTGAGGAACTGCAAGAGAGCAGAAAACGTGTGATGGGCATGCTGGATAAATTTTGTGCCGCACACGACATCGAGCCGGCGGCTGCCGCCAACGACCCCACAGAGGCTCCTTCCAGCCAGGACGAGGATCATGGCGAGGACCCCGACGCCCAGGCACTTGCCGCAAACAGTTAGTGAGTTTCACGCAGGTGAACCGCCATCCGGTTTCCCCCCCACCGCCTGCGTCGCACTTACCCTTTGCTGGCGTTCACTTAAGTTGCGCCTTACTGACAGAAATACGATAACTTACGCTCAAGACTGAACCAGACAGGCCCTCAGACAGTGCACCGCCTGAGGGCCTCACCGACGGAATCCTGTCATGAGCAGCGGATCGACTGACAACACGCAACCTGCCAACGATGAGCAAACCAGCCTCTTTTGCCTGGCGCTTGATGGAAACGGCGCGAC
>JBPEXY010000008.1:0-14949 GCA_052031065.1 Immundisolibacteraceae bacterium
GGAATCGGCCTCAAGGTCCCTGGTTCCCGGTTGACCGGGCAAACGGTCAATCTCTGCAGCGACACCCTGGTCCCACTGAGCAGGGATATCAAACTTACGCAACACCAGATCAATTTCAAGCGCAGTGGTAACCTCGGCCCCGAGAACCTCGACCACCTCCCCCTGCGGACGTCGCTTGCGCTGTGGCTGCCGGGTCAGTTCAACCACCACCAGGTCGCCATCGGCGACAGTGAGACCCGCCGGCGGTGTAACCAGAATATCCTGGCTAAGCCGCCTGTCTTCCGGGATCACAAAAGCAGTGTTGAACTCCTGCTGGTAGCGCCCTACCACCTGCTGGTGGGCACGCTCCAACACCTCGACAATAGAGCCCTCGCGCCGACCACGCCGATCAACCCGAATAATCGCTGCCAGTACACGATCTCCATGGAATACCTTGCGCATCTCCTTTGGCGAAAGGTAGAGATCGGCCACGTCGAGATCACAGATCACGAACCCATATCCATCACGGTGGCCGACAACCCGGCCAGCATACAGATCCATCTTCTGCGCCAGTCCATAACGGCCTCGACGCCCCTGCAACAACTGCCCATCGCGCTCCATGGCTGTGAGTCTGCCCGCAAGTGCAGATTGCGAATCCGCACCGCTCAGATTCAGTTCCGCAGCAATTCGGTCCAGCGAGAGCGGCTTGCCCACTCTCTGTAACAACTCAACGATTTCCCGCCGGCTGCTGAGCTGTTCTTTTTTCATAGGATTCAGGGCTCATAATTAATAAAAAGGCGGGGCGTTTTTGTCCTCACTTCATTGACAGATGATGTCGAAGACAGTACCTTGCGCACCCCAAAACACTGTCGTGTGGCGGGAACTTGCCGAGGTGGCGGAATTGGTAGACGCGCTGGCTTCAGGTGCCAGTGGGGGCAACCCCGTGGAGGTTCAAGTCCTCTTCTCGGCACCAACCTGAACATTTCTCTAATCAGGAGAATCAAACAGGTTGGTATCCTGCCCGACTTAACGACAGGATCGGTTCAGTACTTGATCCCGGCTCAGGCAAAAGGTGGCCTAAGCATGATGGTCTCCGAACGTTCAGGACCGGTAGAGATGATGTCGATCGGCGCCCCCACCAACTCTGACAAACGCTCAAGATAAGCCCTGGCATTTGCCGGCAGGTCATCGTATCGGGTAATACCGGCAGTACTTTCACTCCAGCCCGGCAGCTCTTCATAAACGGGCTCAACCTGATCATAACGGCCACTACCTACCACTGCTCCGTCCATCCCGTTGGTGCCACCGTAGGCGGTTGCAATACGCACACAATCCAGTCCATCAAGGACGTCCAGTTTAGTAATACAGAGTCCGTCAACGCCGTTAAGGTCCCGCACCCGGCGCATGGCGACCGCATCAAACCAGCCACACCGCCGGGGCCGCCCGGTAGTGGCACCGAACTCCGCACCAACGGTCGCGATGTGCTGACCCACCTCATCAAAAAGCTCGGTTGGAAAAGGCCCAGAACCTACCCGAGTGGTATAGGCCTTGGTGATGCCGAGAACATAACCCAGGTCGCGGGGACCAACACCCGTACCAATGCCGGCAGCACCCGCAGCGGTATTGGATGAGGTGACAAACGGATAGGTGCCGTGATCAATATCGAGGAGGCTGCCCTGCGCACCTTCAAACAGCACTGGCACCCCATCACGCATTTTCTGATGAAGAATTGCCGAGACATCGGCCATCATCGGCAGCAGCTGCTCTGACTGGCCAAACAGGTGGTCCAGAATCGCGCCACTATCAATTTTCTGTTCACCGAAATACCCGGATAAAACGAAATTGTGAAAATCGAGAGCCTCTTCCAGTTTGGCGGTTAACAGAGACTGATCCAGCAGGTCACCCAGACGGATACCGCGGCGGGCAACCTTATCTTCATAAGCAGGTCCAATACCACGGCCGGTAGTTCCGATTTTTGCGCTGCCTTTGGCCTTCTCCCGCGCCTGATCGAGAGCAATGTGATAAGGCAGAATCAGCTGAGTGGCATAGCTGATCTTGAGCCGTTCATCCGGCGTTATACCCTGCTGCTGCACCTCTGCAATCTCAGCAAGCAGCGCATCGGGCGAGAGCACCACACCATTACCGATAAGACAGAGCACCCCTTCGCGCAAAATCCCCGATGGCAACAGATGCAGTACGCTCTTCTTGTCTCCAACGATTACCGTATGCCCTGCATTGTGACCACCCTGAAAACGGGCAACTACCTGAGCGTGCTCCATCAGCAGATCGACAATCTTGCCTTTACCTTCGTCACCCCATTGGGTACCAATAACCACCAGGTTATTTCTGTTCAACGCCAAATCCTGTTTCAATTCCGTCATTCAACTGTTCGTCGGGGAAAACCCCGAATTAGATTGGAACAACCTTCCACTGTCCGTCCAGTTCGACAATCCTGGAAGTGACCCCTGCGGGCAGAGGCTGGTCTGCAAGCTCGTAGACTACCCGAGCACCGCCGCTACGTAGTTCACTGATTTTCAGAGCCAATTCGGTATTACAGGAGGCCGGGGCGATGATCGTTTCGCGATCTCCCGAAGAAAGAGTGCGTGAACACTCAAGCAGCCGTTTCAGGTCGGCGCTGAAACCGGTCGCCGCAAAACTGCTATCAAATACCGTAGCAACCTCATCGTATCTACCACCGCTGGCGATAGCCTGACCAACACCCGGCAGATAAGCCGCAAACACCAGCCCCGAGTGGTACTCATACTCTCTCAACTCAGCAAGGTCAAAATAGAAAGGCTGGTCGGGAAAGTGGCACATCAATGCGTCGCTGATACCGATCAGGCTCTGCAGTGCCTCAAGAACACCACTCCCACACCGGTTAAAGCAGCTGCTGGCCTGTCCCATAACTTCGGGACCGCCATGCAGATCGACCAAAGCTCTTAACGCCCCAACGTAATCACCATCGACCTCGATCCCGGCAAGAAACGGGTCAATCTCGGTTAATGCTTTACGCTGCAAAATGTCTTTATAGGTCGCACGCTGGGCATTAGTAAGCCCCGCTTCTTCACACAGTGCCTGAAAGATTCCAACGTGACCCAAAGCGAGGGTGAAGCCGTCAACGCCGAGCTGGCGGAGCGACTCCACCATCAAACGTACGATTTCAACGTCGCCTGCTGATCCGCTGTTACCGATCAGTTCCGCACCCATCTGCAACGGGTTTCTGGAAAGATTCAGCGACGAAGGCTTGGCCTGCAACGTATCGCCGACATAACTGAGGCGCACCGGTCTCTGCAGATCAAAATATCGGGCAGCAATACGTGCAATTTGCGGCGTGATATCTGCCCTGATACCCAGCATGCCCCCGGTAAGTGGGTCCACCAGCCTGAAGGTCTGCCGCGCCAGGTCGTCCCCATCGGCAGGCAACAGCGAGTCCTCGTATTCAACCAGCGGCGGGATAACATGCGCGTATCCCCATGCGTCGAACGTCTCCACCGTCTGCTGACGCGCCCGTTCCAACTGCCGGGCCTGTAGCGGCAACAGATCTTCAATACCTGACGGCAGCAGCCACTCCATCTTATCTATAGTCCAAAAATGTCGAATTACGGATGGTGCCGGTCAACGTATCAAAGCCAATAAAAGCACGCCGGCACCCATACTGAACAGACCACCCATGCGTAAACTTTTATCATCCAGTTGAGACATGAGCGCCATCATTTTCCGGGCTCTTGCGGGGCTTATAAAGGGCAACAAACCTTCAATCACCATCACCAGGCAGATTGCTGAGAGAACCTCGTTAAACACGGCTGCCTACTCTGCTATGGTCAACGATGCCTGGTTTTCCAGCTAACAGGTCAACCTGCCTTCAGGGCTGAGGCGGCTGATCAAAATACTTGAAGAATTCACCTTCTGGCTTAAGCACCAGAAAATCATCACCACTGCCAAGCACTTTGCGGTAGGCCTCAAGGCTACGGTAGAAACTGTAAAAATCCTCGTCGACACCATATGCATTTGCATAAGTTTTGGCAGCTTCCGCATCACCCTGACCACGAATTATTTGCGCCCGTTCGTCAGCTTCCGCCAGCAGAATCGATTTTTCCTTATCCGCTTCTGCGCGTATTTTTTCGGCTTCTTCTGCTCCCTGAGCACGGAATTCCTTGGCAACCCGTGTTCGCCCCGCGCTCATCCGGGCATAGACTGAATTACTGGCATCGGGCGGCAAATCGACCCTTTTCAGGCGTACATCAATCACTTCTACACCAAACGCCTGAGCACCCTTGTTAGCCTCTTCACGCATAATGTCCATGATCTGTGCACGGGCACTCGATACCACTTCAATCACGGTTCGTTTACCAAATTCTGCCCGGGCAATGTCATTTATTATCTGCCCCAAACGGGAATTGATATCTACGCCCCCAACCGAGATATAAAACTTCTCTACGTCAGCGATACGCCATTTTACAAAGGCATCAACGATGACATTCTTCAGCTCTTCGGTCTGATAGCGCACCGGTTTGCCATCAAGGGTCTGAATCTGACGACTGAATAGCGCCACCTGATGCACAAGAGGCAACTTAAAGTGAATGCCGGGCTCATAATCAGCGCGGACTATTTCGCCAAAACGGAACAGGATCGCCCGCTCTCGCTCATCGACCGTAAAAAGGGTGTTATAACCAAGCAGCAGCGCGACCAGGGCAACACCGAGTATTAAATTGAATTTACTCACAATCTTGACTCCCGCCCACGTCTGACACTGCGGCTATCGACCTGTTCTACCGGTACACGGCTGCTACTGGTGGCTGGTTCGCCAGACAACTCACCGGTCGAGCGGTTCCCGAACTCATTAACCATGCGATCCAGCGGCAGGTAAAGCAGATTGTTGCTGGCGTCACCCTCGATCATTACCTTGCGGTTGGCCGCCAGCACCTCTTCCATGGTTTCAAGATAAAGTCGCTTTCGCGTCACATCAGGAGCTTCTGCATAAGCTTCGCGCAGGGCTGTAAACCGCTGCGCGACACCATTTGCTCGTGCCATCAGGGTCGCACGATATGCATCCGCATCAGCAAGGATACGTGCGGCCTCACCATTTGCCCGCGGCAAAATATCGTTGCGATACGCCTCGGCCTCATTGATCAACCGCTGTTTGTCCTCGCGCGCCTTAACCGCGTCGGCAAATGATGCCTGAACCTGCTCGGGCGGCTGCGCATCCTGCATATTGACGCTACTCAGGCGCAATCCAATTTCATACCGATCAAGCACTTCCTGCATGGTTTCGAAAATGGCGACACTAACCTGGTTACGGTTCCTCGACAGGATCGAATCCATTGGTGTCTGACCAACCTGTTGGCGTATCGCCGATTCTGCCACCTGCTGCAAAGTACCTTCAGGGTCACGGACATTAAACAGAAAGGCGCGAGCATCATTAACCTGATACTGCACAGCAAACTTGATATCGATGATGTTCTCATCCTGAGTCAACATCAACGACTCGAAAGGAACAGAGCTTAGCTGACCGGATCGTTGATTTTCCCGATAGCCGATCTCCACCGCTCGCAGACGCCCGATATCGACCTTTTCGACCTTCTCTATCGGTCGGGGGATATGCCAATGCAACCCCGGGTTTGCAGTAGTCTGAAACTCGCCGAAACGCAGCACCACACCCTGATACCCTTCAGTGATGCGATAAAACCCGGTTAGCAGCCAGCCAATAAACAGTACTATCAAGCCGATAAAAACCACACTACCTGGCACACCAGCCGGCGTCTGCTGATCGCTGCCGCTTCCGCCCTTAAACACACCGCCAAATTTTTTCTTCAGATTACCGAGCACTTCATCAAGGTCCGGTGGTGCCCCATCGCGGTTGCCCCATGGATCCCGGTCACCCGAATTCCCCGGCTCATTCCAGGCCATCAATACTTTCCATCCGTCGACATTCATTGCTTAACTGTCATTGCCTAAATTAGTTCACTAAACACGCTAACATTGCCACCCTGCGTTTCGCCCTGACCACATCAGGACCCAGATCAATATCACCATCAGGATCACGTCGACCAGTAACACGACAAAATTCGGGCGAGCGTTATTGTCACATAATCTCGCTATCAATACGGCACTAGCGACCAGACTCACCCTTCACGTTGAGATTCTGAAACCGATTCGCCCGACCGCAATCGATCAAACTCAGCCGGTGCCATTTGAAAATGGATCTGCCAACTGCCATCATCGGCAAACTGCTCGTCGGTCACCCGTCCCAACCGGTGAATCGCTGCCCGCAACGAGCCATCGACAAATGCTCGATTGAGTTCGTATGCGCGCCACTGTTCGGTTCGCAACCGGGTAATCGCCTCGCCAAGCAGGTCGAGTCCGGCACCGTTTCTCGCTGATATCCAAACCGCGACCGGCCTCCCCGGCTCATCGACAGTGAGCCTGGGCGGCTCGCCGGTGAGATCGATCTTGTTGTAAACCAGCAGTTGCGGCACATCGGCAGCACCAATCTGCTGCAGAACCTTCTCCACCTCCAGGCACTGCTCTCGCCACTCTTCCTGGGCACTATCGATGACGTGCAAAATGAGATCAGCACCCGCCACCTCTTCCAGCGTCGATTTAAACGCTTCGACCAGTTCATGGGGAAGGTCGCGGACAAATCCAACGGTATCGGCCAGCAGCAAGGGCTCACATCCGGGCAGTTCAATCTGCCTCAGCGTCGGATCAAGCGTGGCGAACAACAGGTTAGCAGAAAACACTCCCTCGCCTGTCAAGGTATTAAACAGCGTCGATTTTCCACTGTTGGTATACCCTGCCAGAGAAACCGTCGGCAGCCGGGATCGCGCGCGTCGGCTACGGTTTTGCGCACGTTGTCGCTGGAGAGTCCCCAATCGACGCTTGAGCAGCGCGATGCGATCTCTAACCAGCCTGCGATCAGTCTCAAGCTGGCTCTCACCTGGGCCACGCAAGCCGATGCCACCCTTCTGTCGCTCCAGATGAGTCCAGCCCCTGACCAGACGAGTCGACAGATGGCGCAACTGGGCAAGCTCTACCTGTAACTTGCCCTCGTAACTTCGCGCACGCTGAGCAAAAATATCCAGAATCAGACCGATACGGTCGACCACTGGCAACCCCAGCTCCCTTTGCAGATTACGCTCCTGCGCCGGGGACAGCGGTTGGTCGACGATGATGGTATCGGCACACTGCTGCAACGCCAGCTCACCGACTTCAGCAAGTTTCCCGCTACCGACAAAAATCCGCGGGTCGATCCGCGCCAGGGGAGCCAGAACCTGCCCGACAATGGCCGCACCGGTCGCTCTCACCAACTCTATCGATTCGTCCAGATCGCTCGCTATCCGCTTATTCTCACCCGTCCCGAGAGCCCGCCCGGCAAAAGTCGGGTGAAGCAACAGAACCCGAGCAAACGGTGCTTTAGGTTCTGTCAAAGAGTAACCGGCATTGCATCAGGGATGGGGCCGAAATCGCACCCTCCTCCTGGATCAAACGGGGACAAATTGGAAGTTTTTTAGCTTATGATTCTTCACTCGTTTCAGGCTCGACGATGGTCGGAATTTTTATGTTACGAGACGGCACCACAGTGGAGATAGCGTGCTTGTAAACCATCTGCGACACGGAGTTTTTCAGCACCACCACATACTGGTCAAATGCATCAATCTGCCCCTGCAGCTTGATACCATTGACCAGAAAAACCGAGACCGGCACCTTCTCTTTGCGAAGGGTATTTAGAAACGGGTCCTGTAAGCCCTGGCTTTTTTTCATTATCTGACACCTCTGTCTCTAGTCACTGGTGTTGCTTAAAAAACAACCGGCGTAGCTTAAAAGCATGATTGGCGTAGCTTAAAAGCATGATTATAGCGGTTTAACCGGATTATAGTTTGGCTCAAATCATGAGGTATCCATGGCAACGCTTCACTTCAACCACCGTCGATCACGCGGCTGACCAATTCTATAGCCCTAGTGCAATTAGCGCTCGCACCAGCGGTAAGCCAGACCCCGGCTGGATTACCATGCAACCAGGTCAGCTGGCGTTTGGCCAACTGGCGTGTAGCGATACTGATTTTCTCCGCCAGGGGCTCTGCACGCACTTCACCCCCTGCAAGAGCCTCTATGGTCTGCCGATATCCGACTGCCCTTAACGCCGGCAACCGCTCAAACATCTCGGGCAAATCAAGGGACTTAGAACCGACAAGTCCTGCAACCTCTTCCACAAGGCCATTACAGATCATCTGGTCGCTACGCTCCCGGATTCGCCGATGCAACCAGGAGCGGGAAGGTGGTCCGAGAATCAGTGTCAGTTTCTGCCCGGGTAAAATGCCCGCCGCAGCCTCGGACTGTAACTCGCTGATTGGTCTGCCAGTTAAGCGGTAAACCTCAAGAGCTCGCTGAATCCGCTGCCGGTCATTGGGGTGGATCGCCGCGCCCGCGACCGGATCGATTACGACCAACTGCTGATGCATAGCCCGCCACCCCAGCAGTTGCGCCTCCTGCTCGATCTGTGCACGCAACTGCGGGTCTGCTGCAGGCAGTTCTGACAGGCCGTACAGCAGTGACCGAAGGTATAACAGCGTGCCGCCAACCAGGACCGGCAATTTATTGCTGTCGCGCGCAGCCCTGATTGCGCTGCCGGCTTCTGCGACAAAATCTCCAGCGGAAAAAAACTGGTCAATGTCCCGAATATCGACCAGCGCATGGGGGTACTGCTGCAACACCCTGGCGGGCGGTTTCGCAGTACCGACATTCATCCGCCGATAGACCAGACTCGAATCTGCACTGATCAACTGGCACTCAAAATGATCAGCGAGCTTCATCGCCAGCTCGGTCTTTCCACAAGCGGTCGGACCGGTAATGATAATAACAGGTAGCAAGTTTTCCTCTCGGGATCGGTTCGGACTAGCCAGACCACACACCTAATCAAAGCGTGGCGTTAAGCTATCATGACACGATCAGCACTGCCGTGAACTAGCGAGACAATGAACCAGCGAACAGAATCTCACCACGACAGGACCAGCCGTTAATCAACCATTAATATAAACAGGTGGCCCTACCGGCCCTACTGAATTAACCACCAACAGGCGGAAATAACGATGGCACGAAGAGTGGGTACCGCGTCGATACTCAGTACCGGCGAAGAAGTTCTGCGTGGCGAACTGGTAGACAGCAACAGCGCGACACTTTCGAGACTGCTGGAGGAGAGTGGATTCTCGGTAGTACTGATGTTGACCACCGGTGATCGACGCGAGGACCTGGCCTGGGCAATCGAGACAGCGCTAAAACGGAGCGACTACTTATTTATAAGTGGCGGGCTCGGCCCAACGGAAGATGACCTGACCTGCGAGGTGGTGGCAAACATTGCCGGTGTCCCAACCCGGTTTGATGACGCCAGCTGGGCGCATATCGAACAGAAATTCGCCGAGTTTGGCATACCGCTGACTGACAACAATCGCAAACAGGCGCTATTCCCTTCCGGTTCCAACATCCTTGCTAATGACCGCGGTACAGCGCCTGGTTTCGAAACCCTGATACAGCGGGACGGCGGGGAGAAGCGAATCGTCGCGCTACCTGGCCCGCCACGGGAATTGCTGCCGATGATCGAGCGCTACCTGGAGACGGTGGAAGATGCCAGTCGACCCGACCATCAGTTCATCCATTTTTTTGGAATCGGCGAGTCAAGCCTGGCCGCAGCCCTCAAACCGTGGGAAGAGGCTAACGGGGAACTCGGTTTCCGCGCCCTGTTCCCGGAAGTCGAGGTCAAGCTGTATCATCCGACTCCGGAGAAAATGGCCAGTTTAAGGGCATTTGTGCTCGCCGAACTGAGTCACGCCCTGGTCGATTTTGAACCCGCTGGTATTCCCGATCTATTTGCCGATTTTCTGCAGCAGCAGAAAATCTCCTTCGGAACCGCTGAGTCCTGTACGGGCGGCTGGATAGGCAAGCTGATCACCGACCGTGCCGGCTCGTCTGACTATTTCAGGGGCGGCGTCATCAGTTATTCCAACGAGAGCAAAATCGAGCTGCTCGGAGTCGATCCAGAGACATTGATAAACGAGGGTGCGGTGAGCGAAGCGGTTGCCAAACAGATGGCCGTCGGCGCGCGTGAAAAGTTACGTTGCGACCTGGCCCTCAGCGTTACCGGCATTGCCGGTCCCGACGGTGGCAGCGAAGAAAAGCCCGTGGGTACGGTCTGGCTGGGCATGGCCAGCCATGATGGCGTCATCGCACGCAAGGTGAAACTGATCCCGGGAAGGGAGCGAATCAGAATCTGTTCAGCCTATGAGGGGATGCGTTGGGCGATGCGCGACTGGCTGGAACAGCGCTGGAATTCACCCGTTTAGATTATGACAACTGTTTCATGAGCCCATCATTAACCCTGCAGCAGGCGATTGATAAAGCCCCCTTCTCCCGACTGCAGATAAGGGTGATCCTGTTCTGTTGGCTGGTCAATATGCTCGACGGCTTTGACCTGCTGGCGATCTCCTTCGCCGCACCTTCCATTTCCAGCACCTGGCAACTGGCGCCGCAACTGCTGGGCATCGTCTTCAGCAGCGGCCTGCTTGGCATGACCCTGGGCTCGCTGCTGTTGGGACCGCTTACCGACCATATTGGCCGCAGGCGTATGGTGATCTTGGCCACCACCGTTCTGGGCGCGGCGACTCTGGCGACCAGTCTTGCCGACAACATACCGGCTCTGTTATTGCTGCGTTTTGTAACCGGCCTGGCAATTGGCGGTCTGCTGCCAAGTTTGAACACCCTGGTTGCCGAGTACGCTCCTGACCGCCGACGCAACTTTGCGGTCAGCATCATGCATCTGGGCTACCCCATCGGAGGTATCGGCGGCGGTGCCCTAGCAGCCCTGTTGATCCCTGAGTTTGGCTGGCAGTCTATTTTTGTCATTGGGGGTCTGGTTACCCTCATCATGGTTCCGGCGCTAGTGCTCTGGCTACCCGAGTCACTGCTGTTTCTGCAATCCAGGCGGACAGATGCAGCCAATCATGCGGCACAAAAGATAGCTGCGGACATGGGCATCAACTGGGCAGAGATTCAACCAGAGCCGGTGCAATCCCAGGCGGGCATCACCACAATCATACGGCCACCGTGGCTGCTGCCCGGAGGGGCGCTGTGGGGCTGCTTTTTTCTTGGTTATCTGGCGCTCTATTTTCTCATTAACTGGATACCCACCATTCTCACCAATGCCGGTTTCAGCGGTGAACAGGCCATTGGTGCCGGCATTGTGCTGAACATTGGCGGCGGTATTGGTATGCTCATCCTGGGGTGGCTTTCAGCCAAACGCCCGATTATTCCGCTGATCAGCATCTCTTTCATTTTGTCGGCACTGCTGATGGCAACCCTGGGACAGCCGTTTCTGCCAGCCGATTTGCTGTTATTGATGACCGGGATTACCGGCCTGTTCGGACTTGGCGCACTGATCGGGCTCTATTCAGTTGCTGCCCGCTTTTACCCAGACAGGCAACGAGCAAGCGGCGTTGGACTCGCCATCGGCGCCGGACGCTTTGGCGCCATTCTGGGGCCTTACATCGGCGGCGTGCTGATTGGCCTGGATTGGCAGATGGATCGCTATTTTCTGATACTGGCAATGCCGCTGCTGATCGCCGGTTTCGTAGTCCATGGGGTCAGAAAACCGGTGATGACAGCCGATAGCAGTGATACTGCCAAGACCTAAACAGCCCTTGAATAACACCACGGTGACCTCCCCGTTTTCTGATACGGCCGATTACTCGGTAGAAGACCCCAGCTTGAGCTGGCAGCCGCTGGCCTATTTCAATCTGTTCCGCCTGCTGCTCAGCGGCGCTCTGGTATTGATGGCCAACTGGGGACTTCTGCTGAAACCGCTCGGCAGTTTCAATCCCAATCTATTTGTTACAGCCGCCGGGATTTATCTTGTCGTCGCCGTGGTCGCGGTGGTCACACAGTGGTTTCGACGCCCAGGTTTTCTCACCCAGGCCGTCGGTTTTCTGTTTATTGATCTGACCGTCACCCTGGTACTGATGCACAGTAGCGGGGGTACCGGCAGCGGTCTTGGTATTTTATTGATGGTTTACGTTGCGGCAGCAGGCCTGCTGTTGCCCCGTGAACTGACCCTGTTGCTGACCGCGCTCGCAACGCTCGGATTGTTTGCCGAACAGGCCCGCTGGTGGTTAACCGACGCGGTGATCCCTGCTGACTTCACCCGCGCGGGATTACTCGGTATTGGGCTTTTTGCCACTGCAGCAATAGCCTATGAGTTAGCGCGGCGCTCCCGGGTTAATGCGAAGCTCGCCGCTGATCGGGGTGAAGAACTGAAGAATCTTGCCAGACTAAACGAGGAGATTATTCAGCGGATGCAAACCGGCGTCATTGCTGTGACCAGAGAAGGAACCATACAGCTAGCCAACAAGGCGGCAAGGGACTACACCAGTTCTGCTCTTGCTGCAGGAACACTTCTGCTCGACTGCGCGCCAACTGTGGCAAGCCAGTATGAACGTTGGGTGCAGACCCAGACTCAACCACCACTAAAAGCCGGTGAGAAAATTCGCACCAATATTGGCGAATCCAGCGCTGATGAAAAAAAACCGGGGTCGACGCTGATATTCCTCGAAGACGCCTCAGCCGCCGCGCAGCAGGCCCAGTTAATGAAAATGGCCTCGCTGGGAACATTGACCGCGAGCATCGCTCACGAGATAAGAAATCCCCTCGCGGCAATCTCAACGGCAGGTGAGTTGTTGCGCGAAACAGACAACCTGCCCGAACAAACCGTAGCCCTCGCCGAGATTATCGACAGACATGGGTCGCGTCTGAATCGCATCGTCGAAGAAATTCTCGAAATGGGGAAAATAAAACCCTTTGATCCTCAAACAGTCGCCCTGGGTGACTGGTTTTCCCAGTTCACCCAGGATTTCTGCCTAACCCATGGACTCGATCAAGAGGCGCTTGCCCTGGAAGTTGCACCGGGTTTAACCATCACCTTTGATACCAACCAGCTACACCAGGTGGTCTGGAACATTGCCGAAAACGCGCTTCAACACTGTAACCGCGCACACCCATTCCCCTGGATATCAATAACGGCAGACTACGGCTATCCAACCAATCAGGTCGTTATCAACATCACAGACCAGGGTCCCGGTGTTCCAGCGGATCAGCTGGAGGAACTATTCACACCATTTTTTACCGAACGTGACGGCGGCACCGGCCTTGGACTCTACATTGCCCGCGAGCTCTGTTCCGCTAACCA
The DNA here is from genome assembly GCA_052031065.1 of Immundisolibacteraceae bacterium. GTDB lineage: Bacteria > Pseudomonadota > Gammaproteobacteria > Immundisolibacterales > Immundisolibacteraceae > JBPEXY01. The sequence continues at coordinate 13,208 of JBPEXY010000008.1, forward strand.
AGCCAACCTGGCTTGCACTACCGTCGCCCCGGAAGGCGCCCGCTTTACCATTACCGTTGCCAACAGCAGCCCATGACCGCTCATAAAGGTGATCATTACATGGCCGGCTCCCGTGCTACTGCGTTAATCGTCGATGATGAACCCGACATCTGTCAGCTAATACAGATGACCCTGGCCAAACTGGATATAAAGTGCGACACAGCAGTTAACCTGACTGAAGCCAGGCGGCTTCTGGGTGAAAACCGATACCACTTTTGCATTACCGACCTGCGGCTCAAATCAGAAAGCGGATTTGAGCTACTTGAGCATATACAGACCAACCATCCGCTTACGCCCGTTGCCATGATCACCGCTCACGGCAGTGTGGAAGCGGCCGTCAATGCCCTTAAAGCCGGAGCTTTCGACTTTGTCAGTAAGCCGATTGCCATCGACCAGTTACGCAACATGGTCTCCTCGGCGCTAAAACTGGCCGCTAACAATCCAATCGAACCGTTCACATCGCAACCGGCTCCAACTCGCTTGATTGGCAGCTCCAACGCCATAAAGTCACTCAGAAAACAGATTCTAAAAGTGGCGCGTACACGCACGCCGATACTGATTACCGGCGAATCGGGAACCGGCAAGGAGCTTGCCGCGCAGATGATCCACCACGCCAGCCCCCAGGCGGCTGGCCCGTTCATACCGGTTAACTGTGGTGCAATCCCCACGGACCTGATCGAGTCGGAGCTTTTTGGACACATCAAAGGCAGCTTTAGCGGCGCCACCAGTGACCGGGAAGGACTGTTTCGCGCCGCACACGGGGGCACCCTGTTTCTGGATGAAATAGCAGACCTGCCACTATCGATGCAGGTCAAACTACTGAGGGCGATCCAGGAACGAAAGATTCGTCCGGTCGGCAGTGACAGCGAAGTGGATACCGAGGTGAGACTGGTGAGCGCAACCCATGAGGATCTAGCCAATAAAGTGCAGGAAGGCAGCTTTAGACAGGATCTTTTCTACCGCCTCAATGTGATCAACCTGCATATTCCACCACTACGGGAACGGACCGCCGATATCGAAGAGCTAACCGCCCATATCCTGCAGCAGCTCGCGGAAGAGCATCAATCCGAATTAGCCCATCTCGATGAAACCGCATCTGCGGCAATGCTACGTTACCCGTTTCCGGGAAATGTCCGTGAGCTGGAAAACGTACTCGCACGCGGGATCGCGATGGCAGAAAACGGACTGATAACGGTCGAAGACCTGGGACTGAATCCAGAGGCGGTATCATTGATCACCCCCGAAACGCAGGTCGACCAGCTCCCCACCGAGCTCGAAAACCTGGAACGGCAACGCATTGAACAGGCTTTAATGGACAACAAATACAACAAAACAGCTGCCGCCAAACAGCTTGGCATTACCTTCCGCGCCCTGCGCTATCGGTTGAAAAAGCTCAACATCGACTAGCGGTGACAATTTTTGTCACTTTGTGCCGCAATCGGCGATCAACAGTCCTTAACCAACACCCGATCGAAACTCTCACCCCAGCAACACTTTACAGGTAAAACCGTTGTTTAAACTCGCTTGCACGCCCTCAACCTCCGGCACACTAGAAATGGCACTAAATTTGCATCAACCGCTTCCGCAATGTGACATTGCAGATATCGATATCGTTTAGACAAAAACTGGAGTCAAACAGATGAACAGAAACCAACAGGGTTTTACCCTTATCGAACTGATGATCGTGGTTGCGATCATCGGCA
>JBPEXY010000080.1:0-3316 GCA_052031065.1 Immundisolibacteraceae bacterium
ACCAATTCGACGGTGAGTAGTTCGGGGCGACTATTGGTGACACTGACGCCAACGCCAGCGCAAACCAAGGCCTAACCACCCCCGCTCCAGTGATTTCCAAAGTTAAAAGGGATATTAAAAAATGCTCGTAACCATTTGCTTTATCAGTGGAAATGTAGCAAGGAGCCACCTCTTCTTCAACTACTTGATTGTTTATCAACACACTGATATTCGCCTGATTACTTCGCTTTGATATCTGCAGTTGGTGAGCGCTTCCATTACAATAACCGATAATCAGTGCCGCGCTCAGGTTTCTCCTTGAGGGCACCCATTCCCACCCGCCGGTAAACCGAACAGACGATGGAACAGCCTACGACTGCGCCTCCTATTACCGAACAGACGGTACGAGAGATTGCCCACCTGGCCCGAATAGCTCTGGACGAAGAGCAGGCCAGCCACCACCTGTTTGACCTGCAGCGGATCATTTCACTGGTCGACCAGATGAATCGTGTCGACACCGACGGAGTTGCCCCCTTATCGAGTCCCCTCGATGCGGTGCAGAGACTGCGTGACGATGTGATAACCGAGCACAACCAGCGCGAGCAATTACAAACCAACGCTCCGGCCACTGCCGACGGACTCTATCTGGTACCTCAGGTTATCGAGTAGGCCCGCTCCGCAAGCTGCGACAATATTCTACGGTAATACCCACCCAGATGATTGATCTATCAATTCGCGAACTTGGTACTGCTCTGCGCAACAGGGAATTCAGTAGCGTTGAGCTGACCCACGCCCTGCTAGCACGAATTGGCAACCTGGACTCCCAGATCGGTAGTTTCCTGACAGTGACAGAAACATCTGCATTGGCCAGCGCTGAGCAAGCTGATCGCCAGCTGGCCCAGGGTAGTGACGCTCCATTACTGGGCATACCCATCGCCCACAAGGATATCTTCTGTACCGAAGGGGTACGCACCAGCTGTGGCTCCAGAATGCTCGACAATTTCATTGCTCCCTACAACGCGACGGTCGTCGAACAACTCAAGGCTGCGGGCACGATAAGCCTTGGCAAACTAAGCATGGATGAGTTTGCCATGGGCTCGTCGAACGAGACCTGTTACCACGGCGCGACAAAAAATCCATGGGATTTGAGTCGGGTACCCGGCGGGAGTTCCGGTGGCAGCGCAGCGGCCGTTGCTGCTCAATTAGTCCCGGGGGCGACCGGCACCGATACTGGCGGCTCCATTCGTCAGCCGGCAGCCTTCTGCGGGGTAACCGGGATCAAACCCACTTACGGGCGGGTTTCCCGCTACGGGATGATTGCGTTTTCATCCTCGCTTGACCAGGGCGGGGTTTTTGCCCGCAGCGCAGAAGATGCTGCGCTACTACTGGAAGCTATGTGCGGTTTTGATGCCAGGGACTCGACCAGCATCGACGCTCCAGCACCCGAACTGAGCAGCTCCGTGGACCGGTCCATCAAGGGGCTGAAAATAGGCATTATCAGCGACCACTTTGCTGACGGGCTGGATACTGAGGTGGCCGCTTCGCTACATAGCGCTTTTGCAGAGCTGGAAAAGCTTGGTGCTGAGCTGGTAGAGGTCTCATTGCCGCTAAATTCGATGGCGATACCGACCTATTACGTGATCGCTTCTGCAGAAGCCTCCTCCAACCTGGCACGCTACGATGGAGTTCGCTACGGCTATCGTGCCAAGCAGCCACAAAATCTCGAGGATCTCTACAAACGCTCCCGCGCCGAAGGGTTTGGTGACGAGGTAAAACGGCGCATCATGACTGGTACTTATGTACTCTCTGCGGGTTATTACGATGCCTACTACCTCAAGGCACAGAAGATCCGCCGACTGATCCGCGACGAGTTTATTGATACCTTCAAACAGGTTGACCTGCTGGTAGGCCCGACCACACCAACGACAGCCTTTAGCGCCGGCAGCCACAACGACGATCCGGTATCGATGTACCTTTCAGATATCTACACCACCGCAGTCAATCTGGCGGGACTGCCGGGTATGTCTGTACCGGTGGCGATGGCCGGCGGGCTACCCGTTGGCATGCAGCTGATCGGCAACCTGCTTGATGAGGCAACTCTGCTCAATGTCGCTCACCAGTTACAACAAGCGACCGACTGGCACCTGCAAAGACCGCCGCTATAGGCAGTCGGCGAAAGCAACTTACAACTCAGCGATACTGACTGTCGATCCACTGCTGGTAGGATCCATCCATCACCGATTCCCACCAGGCACGGTTGTCGAGGTACCACTGCAGGGTCAATCGCAAACCCTCCGACAGAGTCATTTGCGGCTGGTAGCCAAGCTCATCACTGATGCGCGAAATATCGATCGCGTAACGCCAGTCATGCCCGGGACGGTCATCAACAAACTCGATCAGTTCAAGTGAAGAAGAACCCTTACTGGGCAATGCATCTGGATAACGCGCCTGCAGTTCATTACTGACGCCAATCAACTCATCGGCGAGCTGGCACAACTCGCGCACCAGGCCGATGTTGGTCATTTCGGTTCCACCACCGATGTTGTAGGTTCGTCCCGCTGCACCGTCACGCAGCACCCGGTCGATGCCCCGGCAGTGATCCTCTACATAGAGCCAGTCGCGGACATTTTCACCGCTACCGTAGATGGGTAGCGGCAAACCACGCACCAGATTACAGATGGTTAACCCAATCAGCTTTTCCGGAAACTGGTAAGGCCCGTAATTGTTAGAACAGTTACTTATTGACGCCTGCAGACCATAGGTCTCCTGATAGGCACGGACCAAATGATCTGCACTGGCCTTACTCGCCGAATAGGGTGAATTTGGCTGATAGGCCCGCTCCTCTCTGAAAGGCGCTTCATCACTGGTGAGGGAGCCATAAACCTCGTCGGTGGAGACCTGGTGGAAACGATGCGAGCGCGGAGAGCCGGCAGCAAGCCAGACCTTGCGGGCCGCTTCAAGCAACCTGTGGGTACCGACAATATTGGTGGCGATGAAGGCACCCGGGCCGGTTATGGAGCGATCTACATGAGACTCGGCAGCAAAATTGACCATCCCACGCAATTGATGCTCGGTCAACAGGGACTCGATCAACGCCTGATCAGTAATATCCCCCTGGACGAAGGTGAACCCTGCATCCTGCTCCATATCAGCCAGACTGTGACGATTACCGGCATAAGTCAGTGCATCAACCACGACAATGCGATCGTCGGGGTACTGCTGTCGCCAGTAGCGAACAAAATTGCTGCCGATAAAGCCGGCGCCACCGGTCACCAGCCACGAATTGATGTCACTCAAGTCACTGCTCCAGAAAATTCAAACTACAGCTGGTTAACCA
>JBPEXY010000081.1:0-3663 GCA_052031065.1 Immundisolibacteraceae bacterium
GGTCCCATCGGGCTGAAATTGAGGTGACCACCGCCATCCCAGTTGACCAGGTTGAATTCGGTCAGATTGGGAATTCCCTGCATCAGTTTGGCACGATAGTTCCATCCCGCATCATGGGGCTCGCGGTCACCTTCCAGCCAGACCCGAGCTCCAGGAATGCTACCCAACGCCTGCTTCAACGCCCCGAACTGCATCTCGACATTATCCGGCAGCCCATAACAGGCGCCGTAAAGGTTCCAGATACCGAGGTTGAGGTCATTGGCAATTTCTTTCCATTTAGCCGGGCCGATCGGATTGGGATCGTCGGTGTAGTCGGATCGCGGCCCGAGTACCGCAGCGCTGTAGCCGATATGTTCGGCCACGGCACCATTCTGGAACACCATGTTCAGCTTCAGCGGGCGCAGTATCTCCATCATTGGGTGGAGATCGTCCTCATTTTCGTAGGAGAACATGAAGGGTTTGTACATTGGCGGTTTTGGCATTAACCAGAATCCCATTTTGGTGACAATGCCAAAGTTGCCCTGGGTAAAGACACCATCCAGAGTGGGTCCATAGCCATATTTGAACTGTTGCCAGGCTTTACTACCGGGCATGGCGCCCATGCCGGTACGCACCAGCGAGCCGTCGGCGAGCAGTATCTCCATGCCACAGGACATCACGTAGTGATCGGCGTAGGGTGTGTAACCAGCACCATGCTCCAGTGCGTTGCCCATGACCCCTCCCCAACCCGGAGCAGCACAATCGATCCAGAGGTTGGAGCCAATGTCCTGCAGGTGCTGATAGAGCTGGAAATATGAGACGCCGGGTTCGACCAGCACGTAACCGGAATCTTCGTTGACCTCGAGGATGCGGTTCATCCGTTTGAGATCCAGGACCAGGTAGCCGGCGTGTAGCGGCGTGGGTCCGCCGTAGGCCCAGTTTTTGCCATTTCCGTAGGTCCAGAGTGGCAGGCGGAACTGGTTGGCAATCTTTAAAATTGCCTGGGTCTCCTCAATTGATGCCGGTGCGATGGCTGCCGAGGGCATCCGGTATTCTGCCGGCACCGCTGACATATGGTCGAGGTACGGGTTCAGATCGGTATCCAGAAAGACCCACTCATTCCCGACGATTTTGCGAATTTCCCGTATCGCCTGGTCAAAATCGGCGGATGAGACGCCTTCAGGTAACGTGGTTGCCATCTGTTTCTCCGTGTAAAGGCCCGCTTATAAAGCGGTTTTGGGTCAACTTAAGTTGGAATCACGGGTAGAGTGCCCGTTATTCTCATTAGTTACAGGTATTCCGGTCTGATCAGTTCGTACCAGTGACGATAAAAACTCTGGAACAGATTTTCGTCCGCCCAATTGGGTCCGCTACTGACCGGGTTAATGTTCAGTTTTTCTGCATGGTTGTCGTTGCCGAGAATAACCCTGTCGAGGCCGCGATCAAATGACTGATGCTGATCAACAAGTCCGTAATTGCCCACCTGACATGCCGCGAATTCGGCGAGATCATCCGGGGTGGCCATTCCAGTGGCGTTAAAAAAATCTTCATACTGACGAATACGCCTGTTTCGTGCGCCCTGACTTTCCCCTTTCGGTGCCAGTCCGTAGATGGTGATCTCGGTTTTGTCGACTGAAATCGGGCGAATCACACGGATCTGCGTGGAGGTCTGGTCCATCAGCAGTACATTGGGAAACATGCCAAGATTGCGGGCGTGTTTGATCATCCAGTCGGCGGTTAATTCATCAAGTCGCTCGGTGAGTTCGTCTCTTCGCTCCGCCAACGGGCGGTCTTCCGCACCTGGAACCTCCCCCCACAACAGGGTATGGCCATTACCCAGATCATAGGTGCCGCTGGGCATTTGCGTAATATCACCGCGTGCGATGGATTTAACCTGGTCGTCCTCCATCATCTTCATGCGCTTCATTACCACACCCATGTAGTTGGCATGAACTGTGGAGACGTGATAGCCGTCGACACCGTTTTCCAGCTGAAATTTCCAGTTACTGCGGGTGGTGTAGCGGGAGAAGCCTTTTAACACTTCCATGCCATCGGCAGACTGGTCCCCCAACATGCGAATAAAGGTTCTGGCATTGCCCAGCGCCTGTTCGAGGTCGGGGACATCGGCACTGAGGGAACCAAAAATGAACCCGTGGTAAACGCCCAGGCGAGCGATCTCTTTCAGGTTATGGTTTCCGTCATCAAACCCGGTGGTGTAGCCACCATTGTCATGGTCTTTGACATCACGGAGTTTGCCGGTGATATCGAATGACCAGCCGTGGTAGGAACAGGTCAGGAATTTTCGATTACCACGATGGGTACGGCATAGTGTTGCACCCCGGTGAGTACAGGCGTTGATGAATGCCCTGATCTGATTATCTTCACCACGTATCAGTACCACCGGCTTGCGACCCATCCAGGTCGTAAAGAAATCGCCGGGGTTGGGTAAGTGGCCTTCGTGGGCAAGAAATATCCAGCTGCCTTCGAAAATGCGCTGCATCTCGATTTCAAACAGCTCTTCATCGTAGTAGATGCCGCGGTCGAGGGTGAATTCACCATCGGCGGTCCGGTCGACCATGATGCTGCTGAAATCGTTGATTTTCATCCTCTTCTCCTCGCTCCAAGTCCCGCTATAGGCCTGATTGTCTAGTTCTGTCCGCCTGTCGCCGGCGTTGCAGAGAGTGTTGCGGTCCAGCCAGCTTTAAGGTTGGCTGCCCTGGCCAGCTGCTGTTCTTCACTACTGGCGTAGTCCCGATCCCATTCCCCCAGTTTCGGCATGGCAATGAAGCGATGCCAGATTGGCGGGATCAGAGCCGCCACGAAACAGGTAATGGCACTGGGCATTTGCGGAGCGTCGTTGATCGGCGGTAACTTGTAATAGGGCAGAGCTGGATCAATGTGGTGTTGAGAATGGGCAGTGATCTCGAATGTGAGCGCCCGGCTCAGCGGGGTCAGGTGGTTCCAGGAGTGGCGCTCTTCGATTGGGCTGCCGGGTACCCGCAGCAGGCCATAATGTTGCAGATAGCTGAAGATCTCGAGGATGAATAATCCCAGAAGCGATACCGAGATCAAAATCAGCATGCCGCCAAAGCCGGCGATGGAGAAAAACAGCAACTGCAGTACCGCGTAGAGGCTGATGCCCTGTAGCAGTTTGTTTTCCGGATGCCAGAAAGAGAGGCCAAGTTTACGCAATCGTGCCATCTCTATGCGCCAGCTCTCTCTGTGTTGGCGGACAGCCGCGCGGATGACGAACTGGTAAACATTCTCGCCACGTAATGGCGTTTCGGTATCTTCCGGGGTGTCGGTTTCAATATGGTGCACGTGATTGTGGGCCAACGCCGAATAGGAAGAGGCGAAAAAAGTCGCCAGCAAACTACCCCAGAAAACTGCAAATTTGCTATCGCGGTGGAACATTTCGTGGGCGGCTGGTAGCCCTCCAAGAGCAGTCATGAACGCCACTGAAACTGTCGCACCGACGATTTCCAGCATGCTCATCGAACCAAGTCCTGCCCCCAGGCGCCAGGCAAAGGCAATCCAGAGCAGTGCCACCGGAATGACCTGGAAATAGAGAATGGCGTCGGCCAGCAAGGGCCTCTCCTGTTGCCGTTGACCAAAGTCCTTGCCCAAAAATGGGTCACAGGCTGCCATGGCGAAAAACACCGCAGTTCCGAGCCAACACCAGAG
>JBPEXY010000082.1:0-4061 GCA_052031065.1 Immundisolibacteraceae bacterium
GACCTGGATCTGATCGATCTCTACACCACCGACGCGGAAATCTCCGAATTCGATATCGCAGTAGTAAAGGATGACCTGCGGTTTTTCCCCGATTATCAGGCGCTGTTGATTTATCGCCAGACACTGATCCACAGCGCTCCGCAGGCAGTCACGCTGATACAGAGACTGGAAAACCTGCTATCCGAAAACGAGATTGCCAGACTCAACTATCAACACCGGATTGAGGGAATCTCAACGGCGGAGCTTGCTACCCGCTATCTTCAGCAGCGGCACCTGATTGAACCCGGCTCCGCAGATCGACAGTCGACCGACCAGACACTCGCTTCGGCACTCATGGTCACCACCCTGGAACAGCTGCGCCTGGTTGGCAGTTCAATGCTACTGGCGCTGTTGATCGCGCTGCCGCTGGGGATCACTGCTGCAAAAAATCTACGCTGGGGCAGGGTGATACTCGCCATCACCGGCGCGATTCAGACCATCCCCGGTCTTGCCCTGCTGGTGCTGATGATTCCACTGCTCGGCATCGGCACCTTTCCGGCGGTGGCGGCCCTGTTCGCCTACAGCCTGTTACCGATAGTGCGCAACACTGAAACCGGGATTCGCTCCATCAGTGCCGAGCTCATCGAGACCGCTACCGCACTTGGGCTATCTCACTGGGCGAGACTCTGGCATGTGGAGCTGCCTTTGGCATCACGCACCATTCTTGCGGGCATTAAAACTGCGGTGGTGATCAATATCGGCACCGCCACCCTCGGAGCACTGATCGGCGCCGGCGGCTACGGCCAGCCGATTCTTGCCGGCATTCGCCTCGATGACACGGCGCTAATCCTGCAGGGCGCACTGCCCGCAGCAGCGATGGCATTTATTGCTCAGGGACTGTTTGGCTGGCTGGAAACCCTGCTACCAGAAAGCGGGTAACCGCTGGTATCGCAGAGCAAATCAGGTGCCTTCAGACCAGATCGGTCTGCTCTATTTGCAGCAAGGTTGCAAGCTGTTGCGGATCACTAATGGCTGCACTGACACCTGAATCCCTGCAGAGATATGCGACTACTGCCTGACCATCGGGGAAGGCACATGCGGCGAGGTGGTCCGGCAGTTTTGCCATCGGATCGTCAACCCACAGACAGTAGCCGCGCACCCCGAGATGGTCTCTGATCACCGTATTCCAGGGCGCAAACTGGCCGGTCTGGCCACATAACACCACCAGCGGCGGTGGATCGAGATCATCCTGCAGTGCCGCCAGCAGTCCAGCGTGGGCCAACGGCATCTCATTCACCTGCTGCCAGCTACCGGCAAATATCTGGTCCCGCAACTCTCCAAAGCGACGGTCACCAGTCAACCGGGCCAACCAGCCAAATACCCGCGCAGCAATAGCATTGCCCGCCGGAAGCGCATCATCAGAAAATGGGCGCAGCCTTACCAGCAGCTGCTCGCGCTGGGCGCAAGTAAATCTGAGCCCATCTTCCTCTGCTGTCGTAAAAAGCTCCATGACCCGGTTGGCCAGCTGCAGCAGTAGAGCGAAATCGTCATCGCTCCAACGACACTGCAGTAGCGCCAGGATGCCATCCATGAGCATCACGTAGTCATCGAGAAAGCCATCCTCAGTGACCACACCCTGATAGCTGCTCGCTTGCAGAGAACCATCCTGCCAATGCTGCTCACGTAACCACTCCAGCGCCTTCTCTGCCGAACGCAGGTAGGTCTGATTACCGGTTTCCCGGCTCGCGTCTGCCATGCCACGAATCAACAGGCCGTTCCAGGCGGTCAGAATCTTGCGGTCCTGGAGTGGAGCGGTGCGTTTCTGGCGTTCAGCAGCGAGGGTTTGTAACCCCCCGCTGAGCGCTATCACCACCCGTTTTACCGAAAGACCGGTTTCAGTAGCAATCTCTTCAACCGGTCGGACCGCATTGGGGTGCCAGCGACCGTGGCAGTTGGGATTACCATCCATGCCGAAGTATAACTTGATGATCCGTGCCTGCTCGGTGGTCAAGGCGGTGTCAATCTCCTCGCTGCTCCAGAGGTAGTAACCGCCCTCAACAAGATCGCTGGCCGGCTGACCGTTAACGTGGGCGTCAGCCGCAAGGCTGGTGAAATAACCACCGTTCGAATCCTGCATCCTGTCCATCACCCAGGCGGCGGTCTGGTCAATCACCCGGCGGTAACGACCACTGCCGCTGGCAATGTTGGCCTGGCATAACAGTGCAAGCAGCAGACCGTTATCGGCTGCCATCTTTTCAAAATGTGGGATCTGCCACTGCGCATCGACGCTATACCGAAAAAAGCCACCGCCAACCTGATCATAGATACCTCCGGCAACCATACCGTCGAGGGTCTGTAACGCGATACGAAGCGGAGAAATATCTTCACCGGTGCTGTGCTGATGCTTCGGGTTACCGGCCAGCCGTAGTGCCAGCTCCAGGGTTGGCACCTGCGGAAACTTCGGGGCAGTGCTAAACCCGCCATAACGAGCATCAAACTGCTCGCGTAACAGGCCCTTCACCTGCAGTAGCGGGGTTTGGTCAACTTCTCCAGGCGCTGATTTCACGCTCTGCTCACTGCGCACCATCGCCTCTTTCAGCGCTTCATTCTGAGCGCCGATCTCCTGTCGATGATGGAGATAGTAGTCACGTACACGCTCAAGAATATCGACAAACCCCGGCAGCCCATCACGCTGCTGTGGCGGGAAATAGGTACCACCGAAAAACGGCGTGCGATCCGCGGTCAGAAACATGGTGAGCGGCCAGCCACCGCTGTTGCGGGTCAGAAACAGGTGAGCGGTCTGGTAGATTCGATCAAGATCCGGCCGCGTCTCGCGGTCCACCTTGACGCAGACAAAGTACTCGTTCATCAATGCCGCAATAGAGGCATTGGCGAAGGACTCTGCCGCCATCACCTGACACCAGTGACAGGCGCTGTAACCAATCGACAACAGAACCGGTTTATCCAGAGCTCTGGCGAGAGCAAATGCCTGCTCTCCCCACGGCTGCCAGTCGACCGGGTTTTCAGCGTGTTGCTGCAGGTAGGGGTTGGCTTGCCGCGCGAGTTGATTCATCGTCAGTTCTATATTGCTGGTGATTGCTGCTCGGCTTCTCACCCCCAGACTTCAAGCCGGGATTTTCATTCCGAGCAGTTCAGCCTCATCGGGGGTGTGCGAAAATGGTCGGCTATTGTAATGCGCACGCCGATCATGGCGGGCCGGAATGCGAATCCAGAACAGCAACATTTATGCTTACCTACCCCGAAATTGATCCGATCATCGTCCAGATAGGTCCGCTGGCACTGCGCTGGTATGGTGTCACCTATCTGGTTGGGTTTCTCGGCGCCTTCTGGTTGGGAAACTATAGAGCCAAACGGCCGGACAACACCTTCTCTGGCGAGCAGGTCGCCGACCTGGTTTTTTACAGCGCCATTGGTGCAATTCTCGGCGGACGTCTCGGCTACGCACTTTTTTACCAAAGCGGATACTATTTTGAGAACCCTCTCGGAATACTGCAGATATGGCAGGGCGGCATGTCGTTTCACGGCGGTATGCTCGGTGTTTTCGTCGCCTGCTGGCTCTATGCTCGCCGTTACCGCAAACAGTGGTTCGAGATCACTGACTTTGCCGCACCGCTAGTCCCAATCGGCCTTGGCGCGGGGCGCATCGGCAATTTCATCAATGGTGAGCTGTGGGGTGCAGTAACCGACAAACCCTGGGGCATGGTGTTCCCCGGCGCAGGACCACTGCCGCGACACCCGTCGATGCTTTACGAGGCCTTTCTGGAGGGGCTGGTACTGTTCCTGCTGCTCTGGTTCTATTCCGGGAAACCGCGACCGAGGATGGCGGTTTCGGGGCTTTTCCTAACCGGATACGGTACTTTTCGAACCCTGGTGGAGTTTGTCCGCGAGCCTGACGGCCACCTGGGATACCTTGCTGGCGACTGGCTAACTATGGGCATGACACTGAGCCTGCCGATGGTACTCGCCGGTCTGTTATTACTCGGACTGAGCCACCGCAGGGACTGACCGCGAAAACAGGTCATTCAGCCTCTCCAGCAGCATCACTGAATTGACCGGTTTAC
>JBPEXY010000083.1:0-10573 GCA_052031065.1 Immundisolibacteraceae bacterium
GTTGTCGGCCAGTCGGCGGTAGATCATCGCATAGCTCAACACCGCCTGCACATAATCCCGGGTTTCTCCATAGGTAATCATCTCAGTCCACAAATCGGCAGGGACCGAATGCATTTTGCGCAGCCAGCGATCAACGTTGTGGGGACCACCGTTATAGGCGGCCAGCGCCAGTACCGGGTCGCCATCGAAGCGGTCCAGCATCTGTCTTAGATAGTGGCTGCCGTAACGGACATTTAATTCCGGCTGCAGCAGACGACTGCTGGAGGACAGTTTTTCGCGGCGGCTTTTCGCCACCCTGCGGCCGGTGGCGGGCATGAGCTGCATTAATCCCAGCGCACCGACCCGTGAGCGGGCAGACGGGTCAAACACACTTTCCCGCCGAATCAGGCCAAACAGCAGTTCTGGCTGCAACTGCTGTTCCGTCGCCTGCTGCAGCACGATATCGTCATAGGTCACCGGGAAGCGCAACTCCACATCGTCCCAGGCTTTTGCCGATGCGGCTGTCAGAATGGCAATGGAATGCCAGCCCCAACGCTGCGCCAACTTGGCCGCCACTGCCCGTTGCGGTGGTTCGAAACGGTTAACCAGATGCCACCATTCGCGCCGGGCATCGGTTTCGCGGCTAAAGTGGCGCAATTCGACAATGCGTTTGACTGCCGGTTGCTGTTCCAGCTGCCGCAGATCGGCCTCACTGACCGGAATTTCCTGCCGGTTTAACTGATAAGGCAGACCGAGCCGATCAGCCGCGAGAAAACCGTAATAGTCACGCTGGCTGGCAAGCTCACGAAAAATGGCGGTCGCACGCTCCTCATCGCCCAACTCCTGAACGGCACTCGCCTGCCAATAGCGCCAGCGCGTCGATTCGCGTGACAGCTCCGGTAACTGCTCGTACCAGCTCGCCACCTGACCCCAGGAGCCACGCGCCAATGCCCAGCGCAGCCGCCATTCGGCGAGAGTTTCATCGAGTACATCTGCTGGCAGCGAGTCGAGAAAATCGCCAGCATTGGCGATACCGGCGAGGCTGCTCTCCAACGCCAGGCGGTTTAGAGTCTGCTGACGGGTTTCATCTGCAAGGGGTAACCCGCCGCGTTGTTGCCAAAGCTGCAGCGCGGCGTCGGCATTGCGTCTTGATAACCTGCGCAGGCCATACGCAGCAACATCAGCCAGTTCCGGTCGACTCCAGAGATCACAGGCAGCAACCTGCTCCGGCTTGCGGTGCAGGTTGATCAAACGGCTGGCGGCCGGCTGTTCGGCGACCGGCAACAGACCCTTGAGAAAACCGGCTAACCGCGTTTGCCCAGCCTCCAGGCTCAACATCAGACGCTTCCAGACCAGCTCCGCACTGAACTGGTCGCTGGAGCGCCAGGCATTAAACAGGGAGTCACAGGCTGACGGACGCGATTTACCGTGCAGCCAGAGTTGTTCTGCCCCCCGCCACGCCTCGCTCTGACGACCATTAACCAGCAGAGAGTGGTAGTAATGGCACTGCAATTTCACCGACATCGACGGTTGATAACTGGCCAGATAGTGCTGCCATTGACGGTTGCGGGCCAGATCGGTCAACCATTTGTCCCGCAACCGGTCGGCGATGGGCAGGTCTTTATACTCCTGCAGAAACCGTTTGATCTCGGCGTAGCGCTCCGGTGTGATGCCTCGCTGTAACCGGTTATAGCGAAGATAGGGATAGAGTGGATAGTCGGTAAGTTTACCGGCCAGGTGACGATAGTCCGCTAACCTGCCCTGAGCAAACGCCTGCTCGGCAGCAAGGTAATTGATCCGCTGCTGCTCAAGGCTGGCGAACAGTGGCGTTGATGCAGTGCAGAGCAGAAGCAGCACCACGCGGTGAAACGCTGATAATGTCCGGCAGAGATTCATAAGGGTTTCCGGAACCGGCACACCTATTCCACGAATAAGCTATGATTTGAGCCAGTCAGCAATTTGAATTTGACGAACGATTCGACCAATATTTCGAACACGAAAACGCTAAGACCCGGTGGACAGTTTACCGGAGTCGGTCTGTCGATACTGTTACAGGAGAGGAAGTAATGTCCGTCGATGTGATCTGCGCAGGATTTGGCCGTACTGGCACCCAGTCACTCAAATACGCGCTGGAGCAACTTGGCTATGGCAAGTGCTACCACATGCGCGAGCTGTTCGCCCACCCCGGCCATGCCGAACGCTGGACTCAATTAACCCAGGGTGCAGAACGGGACTGGAACGCCATGTTTGCCGGCTATCGTTCGGTAGTCGACTGGCCGGCGGTTTATTTCTGGCGGGAACTGGTTGACTACTACCCCGATGCGAAGGTGCTGTTGACCGTGCGCGACTCTGACAGCTGGTGGGAAAGCATCTCCTCGACCATTTTTACCGCGGTCGGCAGGGCCTTTCCTGACGGCGCGACAGAACCACAACTGCCGTCCGAAGTGCCCGACCTGCAGCGCCAGCAGATCATCGCCGCTAAAGCGACCATTTCCACCGGTACCTTCAACGACAGAGTCAAGGATCGTGACTACTGTATCGGCGTTTATGAAGCGCACAACCGGGAAGTCCAGGAGTATATCGAGGCTAAACGGCTGCTGGTCTATGATGTTAAAAGCGGCTGGCAACCGCTTTGCAGCTTTCTCGGCACCGAAGTTCCGGATGAGCCCTTTCCCACCAGTAATCCACGGAAGGACTTTCACCAGCAGATTGGCAGCCCGGCTGACTAGGTTTCAGACCAGGCTACACATGACTGTACCGCTGCGGGTGGTCGGTTAGTTCCCGCAGGGTATCCTCTATCCACTCTGCAGTTGTGTAGCGCGGATTCCAGTTCCACTCGGCGCGAGCAAACCGATCGTCGATTGGTTTGATCATTTTTTCCAGAACCTGCTGACGCACCGGGTCTGGATTAAAACTGATCTGGGCATCGGGCAGATGGCGGGTGACCTCAGCAGCTAACTCACCCGCCGTCGGTGTCGGTGGAACACCGTTAATCAGATAATTGATCTGGGTGAGCTGATCAGCCGCTGCACGGGAGAGCTGCAATACACCTCGTGCGGCATCCTTGACGTAAACAATCGGCACCTTGGTGTGTTCCGCGGCCTCAATACAATAGGGGCGGCGGTGAAAACTCTCCTCCACAATCCAGGAATGAAACTGGGCAGCGCCAGGGGTGCGTACTCCAGCGCCGGAGATCCCGGGAAAACGGATGCCACGATAATCGAGACCGTAGCGCTGGCGATAAAAATTGCCGGTGTGTTCGCCAAACAGTTTGGCGGACCCGTAGAAAGAGAGCGGACGCTGTATGGTGAGATCATCCAGCTGCTCGGTATCAATATCCCTGCCGTAGGTTCCAATACTGCTGGCGAAAAGCACCTGCGGAACCTCCAGCAACCTGGCACTTTCAAGAACATTAAAGGTACCGATCACGTTGGCGTGCATCGCCGCCGCCGGGTCCCGGTCAGATGCGACCGAGAGCATCGCACCCAGATGGTAAATCGCGTCAGGACGGCAGTTTTTTACCGTCTCCAGCAGGTGGCTGAAATTACCCAGGTCACCGCGAACGAACTCAACCTTCCCGGCAAGATCAGCCAACCGCCAGTGCGAACCGCTGACGTTGAACACCGTCACCTGGTGTTCACCTTCCGCGACCAGCTGACGCACCACTTCAGCACCTATAAAGCCGGTTCCTCCGGTAATCAGAATAGCCATTGATTCTCCTCAAGGTTGTACAGGTTTGTTGTTATATGCAGATTTTAAGGTGCTTTGGATCAAATGCGGTTCAGCACAACGGTCAAACCCAGGCTAAACATCGTCAAGCGAAATCACCTCCATCTCTTCAGTCGCTTCCGGGTCTACTTCCCCGTCGGGTAACAGAAATGCGGTCGCCAGTTCCAGTTCGCCCATGTAAATAAAGCCGCCGTGGGGACGATCAATTTCACCTTCATGAAAAATCAGTGCGAATATTTCGTCAGCCTGATCACTGGCGACGATCACGCTCAGAATCTCCCACTCTATCTGCGCGCCGACCCCCTTTTTGCCAATCAACGGCACAATACCAACGCCTCTGGCACGGTGCAGGGTGGGTGTGGTCAACCCTTCCTGCAGAGCCAGCAGTTCGAGCAGCTTGTGGCCTGTGCCTGCCGGCAGGATAGCGGTGATCTGGCGCTGATCGCTCACCACTGGGATATCCATTAACCAACCCCCTGAAACCGACTTCTCGCCTGTTTTTTTAACCGTTCCTTAACCTCTTCCGGCACATAGGTCGCGGCCTTTTCCAGAGCTGCGACATGGATAAAACCCATTCCCGGAGTGTCCAGCTTTCCCGCCAGGTACATACGTTCAAAAACCCGGTCGAGCTGGTCCCGGGAGACCACCACATTGATTACCTCTTTTTCCACATCGACAGCGACGCCGAAAATACCCAATCGTTCGCGCACCCCACTACCGCGAGCGTAAAAGGTGGTGGCGCCCTGTGCGCCCGCCTCACGTGCGGCGGCAATCACCTCATCGGCGGCGCCTCGTTGCACGATACAGGTGATTAACGCGACATCGGTCAACACCGTGATGTCCCTTTTGTTCATATTGCAACTGCCTCACTGTTTGCAGACGATTGCTGCTCGTCACCCTGCTCGCTGGTCTGCTGCTGATAAATCCGGAAACGAATCACCAGACCGACGGCGAGCACACTCAAAATCGGTCCTATCGATGCCATGGAGAGAATGCCGAAACCATCGGTCGCCGCTGTCGAACTACCAAACCCCAGCCCCATCGCCAGCACCAGCGGGACGGTGACCGGGCCGGTGGTCACCCCGGCACTGTCCCAGGCGACATTGACATACTCTTCGCTGGAGAACGCAGTCAGGAGCCCGGCCAGCAGGTAGCTGGGTATCAACAGCCAGGCCAGCGGCAAATCAAACACCATGCGCAGAATACCCAGGGCGATTCCACACCCCACTCCGAAGGCGACGGCATTCATCAGCAATTTTTTCTGAAAAGCACCGTTGGTCAGGGTTTCGACGGTGAGACCCAGTGCATTCAACGCCGGTTCAGCAAGGGTGGAACCGTAACCAAGAAACCAGGCAAAAGCCCCTGCAATCATTAACCCCAGCAGAAACCCGTAGAGCGGTGAACCGCTCACCCCTTCTACGGTGGCAAAGGCTGCCGGAACCAACCCGCCTGACTGGCTTCCGAGCAGTGAAAGCCCATAGGTGAGCCCGATGTTAAAAATCACCATACCGAGCACACAGAGCACGATGCCGTAAGTGACTATGCCTGCGTTGTGGACGCGCTCGCGCAGCAGCAGCTTGATCACCAGTAACAGAAACAGCACCAGCGGCACTATGGCACGCACTCCCCCAAGCGCCTCAACCCAGGGACTACGCTCGTACCAGGGCAACCATCCAGTGGTGTCTGGCTGCATCTGCCGCGCCTGTTCAATCACCTGTTCCGGGGAGACCGTATGGCCGAGATAAATTACCAGCAGCATCACGGCAATGATCGGAAACAGTGAGGCGAGCGTAACGATGCCGAAACCAGAAAGTGACGAGTCTCCTTTGCCGGCGGTGGCCGCCACACCAATCCCCAACGACAACACCAACGGCACGGTGACCGGCCCGGTAGTGACAGCGCCGCAATCCCAGGCCATGCCGATGGTTTTACTCAGTTCACTATCCGATAACAGGTAACCCAGAAGCGCGAGTGCTGGCACCAAGGTTATATAAATTAAAGGCTTAAGGCTCCAGTTGTAGAGAAACCTCAACATACCCAGCACCGCGGCCAGCCCAACCCCGAAACCAACACTCAATACCAGCGTCCCAGACCAGGGGTTAAGCAGCGCCCAGAGGTAGGGGGCATCCTCAACAGTAACCAGGCTGCCAGCAGCCTGCAGGGCACCGATGGCCGGCTCGGCAAAGGTGACCCCAATCCCAAGCAGCAGCGCCACCACCATAACTACCGCTAACGGAGCCCGGGCGGGTAACACGGCGCCGATTGCCTCGCCAAATGGCATCAACCCCAGCTTCAGACCCTCCATAAACAGTACCAGGCCGATGATCACTGCGATGACACCGCCGCTGATGACAGCTCCATCTGCAATTCCGGTGCGCAGTATCAGCAGCTGAAACAGCGCCAGATAGAGTGCCAGCGGGATGACCGCTTTGAGCTGTTCGATGACCCGTACCGAGACATAGGGTTCGAGCAAGCGATAGGCATCACGGGCGGTGAGTGAAAGTTTCGGCGGCTGATAGGCGAGAGGCGTTCCGGTTTCATCCAGTATCGGCTTGGGTGTCAGCTCGTTATAGCTGATGCTGACCTGATTCACTGTCATCGCACTGGCAAAATCGCCATAGCGCAATTCATCGCGCACAGTTCCAGTCTCCTCATTCATGATTATTGTTCAGCTTTATCGCCTGCTGCTGTAGCGACCGGTCATGGGCGGCCCGTTCCACCGATTCCCGTACCGCAGGCAGAGCCTGCAATAGTTGGGCGAAATCAGCTTCCTTTAACTCATATAACGCGCAGGGTGACACGGCTCGGCAGGTTGCGGTACGCGGCTCTCCAGTCAATAGCGCCATTTCACCAAAGTAGTCGCCGGCCATTAGTGTCGCCAGTTCCACCTCCTGCGCCGAACCGCTCTCATCTTCATCGCGACAGATACGGATAACACCACGGGCGATGAGAAACAGCGAATCGCCGGGATCACCCTGCCGTATGATCACCTCGCCGGCGGGGACCGTGTGGGGATGCAGCATTTCGGTCACAGCAACAGCGTCGACTGGCGTTAGGTGCTGGAACATCGGCACTTTACGCAACAATTCCTCAGCGTCAACAAGGAGGCGTGATTTTTCGCTACCGCGTAACCGGTTCAGGGCGAGGTCCAGCTCCTCAATTAACCGCTGCCCAATCGCAGCGGGGATCTGCCCGCCTTCACTGCGCTCCTGCAGATACTGTTTCTCAGCGTTGAGTAGTAGCCTTGATGCCATGCGCTGCTGGATTGCAGTTGCAAACTCCGGGAATTGCTGGGCGGTAAGATCCAGCAGAGCTTGAGCGTGCTGCTGGCGTTTACCGAACCAGCTACGAGTAGCTGCTTCCAGCTCTGCGGAGACGCTCTCTGCTCTCACCAGCTCATCCAGTTCCTGCAATACCCAACGGGCCCCCTGGTAGAGCGCCCAGGACTTTTCATAATCACGCTCAGTACGGGTCAACTCCATGCGCTCTAGCAGTGCCGACAACATCGGCAGATTACGGACCCGCTGACGTACCCGTTGTTCCACCCCGATTAACGGCTGCATCGCGACCTGATCAGATAACGAACCGCCGTGACGCAGCAGGTCAACTAGCTGATCAAGCTGGTGACGCAATTCCCGGTAGGTCGCCTCGGAAATCTGCGCACTGGCGAGCATCCGGTAATAGTGGTTTTTCTCCAGTGTCAGGCAGCGCAACATCAGCAGTCGCTGTTGTTCCATGCTCTCCTGCGCCTGCTCAAGCAACCGCCGAAGCAGGTTCCTGCTACGGGCGATTTTCTTACCGAACTGGTCACGCTGTTGATCCGCCAGGCTCGCTGAGAAAAGCCCCCCACGCTGCAGTTCCGGGAGTTTTTCAAGTGCGTGGGCCTGGGCCATGAGAGTGCTCTCTGCGCGCTGCAGCCGGTCGATCAGAGGCGCCTCATCGAGGCGTAAATAATGGACCAGTCGCTGCATTGACAGTCCCTGGACCAACAGTGTGAACAGCACCGCGCCGGTCACCACCACAATAAACGTATCGCGCTGGGCAAATTCGGGCAGGCTGAGCACTATCGCCAGGGCTATGGCGCCGCGTAGACCACCCCAATAGATCACCGTCTGGTATTTAAGGTTAACCGGCAGCGTTCCGGAAAACCGGCTTACTAAAGGCACCAACGTGTAGACCACCAGGGCCCGCGACACCAGCATGGCAATAATCACCCAGCTTAGCAGCGGGGCGGCCTCAATCAACGCCGGCAGTTCCACCCGCAACCCGACCAGAAGGAAAATCAGCGCATTGGCAACGAACGCCATGTACTCCCAGAAACTGTCCAGATAGCGAACCACCGGTGCCGATATTTTGCAGCGACCCCAGCCACCCATAGTGACACCGGCGACGACTGTCGACATGACACCGCTGACATGCAGCTCTTCAGCAATAATAAAGGAGAGATAGGCTAACGCCGTGGTCAGGGTAATCTCCAGCAACGGGTCGTTACGAACCCGTCCGAGCAGATACCCGGTTACCAATGCAGTGATCCAGCCGACCAGTGCACCGCCACTGAAGACCAGCAGAAAACTGGTTGCGCCCTCTAAGAGCGTATCAAACGTAAAGTAGCCCGCTGCCAGCAGGGTGGTCAGAATCCGCGAGACCACAATGGCAGTAGCATCGTTGAGCAGGCTTTCTCCCTCCACCAGTACCGAGAGCCTTTTCGGAGCACCCACCTGTTTGAAGATGGCAATGACAGCGACCGGATCGGTCGCACTGAGAATGGACCCCAACAGCAGAGCAGCGACCAGAGGCACCGGCGTCAGCAGCGCGATCAAACCGCCGATAAGCGCAGTGGATACCAGCAACCCAGGAACCGCCAGCGTTAGGATCGGCCCGAGGTTTTCGCGTAGCTCCCGGCCATCAAGTGCGAATGCCGACTCAAAGATCAGCGTTGGCAGAAAAACAAACAGAATGACATCGGGGGAGACACGATAATCAAGCAGCGTGTGCAACTGGGGTGGCAACCAGCTCTCGGATGCTCCGAGGGCGATGCCGATCACAACCAGCAGTACGGTAAACGGCAAACCACTCCTTTTGCTGGCGACTAGCGTGGCTACCGCGACCAGCAGCAGTAGCATCACTGACCCAACCAGCTGGGCGATATGCAGCGACCCCATTGCTCACACTCCCGGTTTTTGCCGGGACAACAACCCGGCACCTACGATGATGGTAACCGGATCATTAAACAGAATGGTGACCAGTGTCAGTGTGGAACCGTTTGCCGGTGACGACTATGCAGGCTGGTTAGTGTACAACCAGGGCCGCTCAGCGATTTCAACCTCGCCAAAACCACCTGTTAGCAAATGACGAACCGCCCTGCACTGTTTTTAAGTTCGGCAGCATTACGCGCCTGGTCAGCGCTGGCAGTGGCAATTTCACGGGTCGTTAACAGCAGATCGTTGTATTCCCTGGTGAGTACAGAGGCCACCTCGCTGAACTGGGCGCAGGCCAGCGCCTGCTCTTTGGAGGCATCGTCTACCTCCACATTGCGATCACGAATAATTGCAATGGCCTGTTCAATCTGCCGCAGCGATGCAGCCAGCGACTGAGTGCTCTCAACTGCGGTCTCGGCGGTACCGTTGGTTGCGGCAACAACCTGTGTAGCAGTATTGCTACTATCCCGAAACCCGACCAGCATCTGTTCAATTTCATCAGCGGAATGCTGGGTCCGCTGAGCCAGCGCGCGCACTTCGTCTGCAACTACCGCGAAGCCGCGACCCTGTTCTCCTGCACGCGCTGCCTCAATGGCAGCGTTGAGAGCCAGAAGATTGGTCTGTTCGGCGACCAGCTTGATCACTTCCAGGACACCGGCAATATTGTCGCTGCGTTGGCTCAGATCAACGACAATTTTCTCTACGCGATCCACTTCAGTGGAAATCGATTGAATCGCAGCTAGCGCCAGCGTCATCTCTTCCATGCCCTGGGCTGCATACCTGCAGGCCTCATCCGCAGCAGTGGTCGCCTGATCGATGTTGCCGTTCACCTGTTCAATCGATTCACGGGTTTTCTGCATCCCAGACTGCAGCTGTTTCGTCTGCTCCAGTTGCAGGTTCATGGTCTGCTCGCTGCTAACAACAGAGCAGGACACCTGCTCTGCGGCGCTGGCTACGGAATGACTCTGCTCATTGAGCTCGCCGACAATAGTAGAAAAGCTCTCCAGCATTTCGTTGTAATGGCTGGCAAGCCGGGTAATTTCATCATTACCTTCCACAGCGGCCCGCAGGCGCAGATCATGTTGCTCACTGACTGATTTCATAACCCCAACGAGAGACTCGGCCCGACGGCTGAATCGACCCGATAACCAACCGACCAACCCGACAGCAAGCACCACCACCAACCCTCTGGTCAGCAACAGCTTCCACAAATCGGCAACTCCCTGGGCATGCGCTACTTCGGTAACCTGCTGGATGACCCGCGCATACTCATCATCAAGCTGTTTGAGCAGATCAATGCGCTGAGTTGCCGCATCAAACCAGGCAACGGCATCTTCTTTCAATCGGCCTCCTGTGTAGTGCTGAGTACTCGCCTGTTGACGCAACTGCTCAACCCGCAGGAATTCATCACCGCCACGCAGGCTGTTGTAACGAGAAGCTATCTTCTCACTGGCTAGTCGTGCAAAACCTTCCAGATAGCTCTGCTGACGCGAAACAAGGTTGATGAAGCGGTCGTACCCACGCTGCTTAAACTCCCCGGCGGCAAACGCATTACTCAATACTGCCCGCTCGATTCCCGCGCGTTCTTTAGCCTGTAACAACTGGTCATAGGCAACATAATGACGCACCACCTGTGGCTGCTGGCTACGCTGCGCTTCCAACAGGGT
>JBPEXY010000084.1:0-4835 GCA_052031065.1 Immundisolibacteraceae bacterium
ACCGTGTGCGCAGCACCATATTCTCTGCAGACCTGCCGAAACGGTGCATCAGTCACCCCCGCCATCGGCGCCAGTATGACGCGGCCCGATAAGCAGTAGTGTCCCAGTTGCAGTGGTTCAACCGGGGTCGACCCAGCAAAAGCTTTGTCTCCGGCGCTGACGCTCCGATCCATCCCTTCACTCATTCCAGCGCCGCCTCAGTAGTAGCTGAAGCGAAAGGTTACTGCAGTGGGGTCCGGGTCGGTAATTTCCAGCACAATCTGCTCGGGAACCATCGGCTGCATCAGACGCTTTCCGGTCAGAGGCCCGACCAGATAATCCTCCGGTTTGAAATCACGCCCGGCCACCTCGCGCTCATCCTTATCAAGAAAGGTCAGGCGAATGGTTGGAAAGGGCTGTGCAAAGCTGGCCCTGTTCTGCAGACTGAGGTCGGCTCGCAGGGCGCCCTGATACTGGGGATGGGTAATCACCACCTTGGCCACTGCCGCCAGCTTGCCTGGGTCTCTGAGATCCGGCAGCTGGCAACCGATCAGACCACACATCGCCTCCTGCCACGGTCGCACAGTACTGCTTTCTTTTAAGGGTTCACGAAACAGATAGAGCAACAGGCCAGAAATCACCACCAGCAGTGCGGCGGCCGTTACCAGGTGAACCAGCAACAGCCAACGGCTCTTCCGGACCGGCGGTAATTCTTCAACCAGAGTCTGCTGCTCGGCAGCCGGCACATTGTCAGCGTCGACATTCTCGCCACTGGCAACGAATTCGCTAAGCACTTCGTCGAAGAGTTCGCCCTCGGCAATGCTCTCCACGGAACCTGGTTCTGTTTTCAGCTCCGGCTTTGCCCCTACCTCTTGTTGTATCTCGGCATTCGCTTCTATCAGGTCGCTCTGTTCGAATTCCGGCAAGTCCGCTTCATCGCCAGCAGCGGCAAAAAGCTGATCGGCGGCCGCGTCTTCATCGCTCTGCTCTGATTCGGATTGCTCAACCACCACCTCCTCAGCAGCTTCCTCAACCGGCTCCACAGCAACGCCAGCCGGACCCTCCAGTGGGGATTGCGCCGCCCTCTCAGCTTGTTCCTGCATAGATTCTTCGGAGTGCGGAGCTTGTTCCAGAGCTTCTTCTGCAGTACTGACCTGCTCCGCAGCGGAACTATCCCCATCACCGTCGGCCACTTCTGTCGTCGCTACTGAAAACAGGTCGTCAATGGTTTCCTGGTCAATACCATCACTATCGTCAGAACCTGGTCCTGTGTCATCTTCGCCCCCACCGCTGATGATAGTGGCGTCTAGCGCCTCCTCTGCGGGTGGTTCTTCCCCCTGCACAGCTGGGCCTTCCACCGACTCTGGGGGCGTGTCATGCACATCCTCACCGAGATCAAGCCAGGTTTCATCCTGACTTTCACTGTCCGCTGTCGGTTCCTGCTCGCTCGGTATCTCTCGCTCCCCCGGAATTTGCTGCTCCTGGCCAGTATGGACCAGCGTCTGTTCCAGTTCGTCCTCTGCTGCCGGCCCATCCAGGTTTTCTACAACGCTCTGTTCCGATCCTGGCCCCTGCTGGGGAGACGTTTCCTCGCCGCCGAGATCCAACCAGGTCTGGTCAGAATCTGTCGCCTCCAGCTCTGCTTCTGCACTCGTCTCATGGACATCGGTTTGACCCTGCCCACTGTCGGAATCTGGCAAATACGGTTGAGAATCTCCTTCAAAGCCAATATCTGCGTCTGCAGAGGAGATCTGTTCACTGGAGGACTCCGCATCACCACCAAGGTCGAGCCAGGTTTGATCCTCTGCATCGATCTCCGCCGCCAGTTCTCCAGTAGACATATCTGTTTCTGCTGGTTCAAAAGCAGATGGTCCATTCTGTTCGGTGTCGGTATCAACAATGGGGTGCTCTGAGGAACCCCCCCCTCTAAAAGAAATGTCTTCTGGCTCAGCAGCCGCAAGGTTTACGGTCTCTTCAACCTCATCGTCCAGATCATCTCGAATAGCAGAGTAGAGCTGCGAAGGATTGCCTGCCCACTCCGCATGCTGCGGACCATCGGCCGTTGGCGCAGTGGCTGGGCCAGCCGAATCCTCATCATCAAACTGGGAAAAACTAGCAGCCAGGTCGATACGCTCGCCGATCTCCACGTCTGCCTGTTCCTGTGGGTCAGCCAACAACCGGGAGCTATCCGGCTCTTCCCGTTGCAGATTTTCCTCGCCAGTCACCTGCGAACTATCTACTAGCGCGTCTTCATCCTCCTCGAAGCCTGTGTGCTCGACGTCTGTTGGGCCGTCTACGATCAGCCCCGATGGAGCTTGATCGACAGGAGGCTCAACATCTGCATCGCCCTTTTCAATCCCAGCTGGGTCTATTTCAGAAAGTCCGTTCTCAGCAGCGTTCAGCACACTGTGACAGACGCTACAACGCACTTTGCCGTGCGCCGGCAAAGCCGCCGGCGACGCAAACACGGTGGCGCATTCGGGGCATTGAATATAGGGCAACAGCTGCTCAGTCATTTCGCCTGATTCCGGTTATACGGATCCATCCATCCTGTTGAACAATTTCGCCGATATCAAACCAGGGCTCGTACGCTTGGCTAACTCGGTCAGCCTGATCATTCAGCAAGCCAGATAGTACCAAATCTCCACCAGCTCTCAGCAGAGCAGAAAAACGCGGCGCCAGCTCCAGCAGTGGCTGGCAAAGGATGTTGGCAACCAACAGATCAACCTCCACCGAGTCGCCATGATCGAAATCTTCTACTGACGCCGCCAGTAGTCGATCGGAGACACCATTGGCCTCGGCATTAGCTCGGGTCGCCAAAACTGCCTGCGGATCGATATCCACCGCAATTGCAGATTCTGCACCAAGCAGTAGCGCAGCAACTGCCAGAACCCCTGAGCCACAGCCGTAATCGACCACTCTACGGCCGCTGCCTAGATGTTCCGCTAGCCAGCTTAAACAGAGCGCAGTTGTTGGATGACTGCCGGTGCCAAACGCCAGGCCAGGATCGAGCCGGAGCTGGACACCGCCTCGGGGTTGCCGATCCCAACCGGGCACCACCCAGAGCCGCCCCGAGAAGCAGCGCGGCTGCCAGTACTGCTCCCACACCCGGCTCCACTCCTGCTCAGCAAGATACTCGCACTCTACCGGGCCCAAAAGCTTCAGCAGCTCCACCAGCGGAGCAAGGTCCTGACCGACGG
Source organism: Immundisolibacteraceae bacterium (assembly GCA_052031065.1). Lineage (GTDB taxonomy): Bacteria > Pseudomonadota > Gammaproteobacteria > Immundisolibacterales > Immundisolibacteraceae > JBPEXY01. Next base: position 3,180 of record JBPEXY010000084.1, read on the forward strand.
GGAACAGAGCGACCAGGGTAACCTGCTGCCAAAGCAGTATTTCTCCCGGTAGAGGTTCATAAACTGGTTGCTGGTTACCCCCGAGCAGCGTTACCGAAAGCGCGCCCGCACTCTGCAGGAGCTCGCCCCCAGTCTCATGCTGCTGTGCTGAAAGGGTTACGCGGCAGAGCTGCCAACCATTCTCCTGCCGGTTAATCACTGAGTTTGATTACCAGGACCAATATCACCCGAACCGACCACGCCCGACTGCCACCGACCCAGCGCTTCACCCATGCGTACCGGGGTACCTGCGGTCAGGTCACCTTGCCATTCAATGGCGCCTTTAGCGGCCACCAGAATGACCGTGCTACCCATGTTGAAGCGTCCCATCTCCTCGCCGCGTTCAATGGAAACCGCGCGACAACCCTCCATAGGATAATCGACGTGCCAGAGCGGAGACCGCTCTCCATAAAGGTTCACCACACCGTGCCAAACCGTTTCGATGGAAGAGACAAAGATCGCACCCACCAGCACCATGGCGACTGGTCCTGCATCGGTTTCAAACAGATTGACGACCCGCTCATTGCGCGCATAGAGCCGCGGGATGGTGCGAGCGGTTGATTCCTGCACACTAAACAACCGCCCCGGCACATGGATCATTCGGGTTAACCGGCCACTGATCGGCATGTGTAATCGATGGTAATCCCTGGGCGACAGATAGATAGTGCAGAACTCTCCGCCATGGAACCGACGAGCCATCTGCTGGTCGCCGCCGAGCAGGTCCAATAGCGTAAAAGAGTGGTCTTTCGCCTGCACCAGGCGATAAGAACCTTTTTCAACTCCATCTGACACCAAACTGCCGAACTGACTGACCGTGCCATCGGCAGGACTCAAAGCGGCTGCCGGGTCTTTCGCCACTGGCCGAACACCGGGTTTCAGGGCGCGAACAAAAAAAGCGTTCAGGTTGGGATAATCCTGGAGATTGGCGGATTCTGCCTCCTGCAGATCCACTTGGTATCTGTTGATCACCCATCGAATCAAGCGGTTTTTCAACCAGATCCGACGACTGCGCACCACCCGCCACCAGATGCGACTGAGGAGGTGATGTGGCAGGCAGCGGAGTAACAGCGCGAAGAGGCGATCTGATAACAATGCACCGCTCAAATGGATATTTAAAGATTTGGATGTCAAAGACTCGCCCGAACAGACTGGTTCTAGCAGCGCGTAGAGAAGAGGCGGATATTAGCAGCTGCGACGCAAAATGGGCTATTTACACGCCTATGCCGATTACTCCGGTGGTGACACTCAGCTGTAGAATAGTGGTGACACCATCCCTGCTAATCCATCCAAGTAACAGGTGCTACACGACCCATGGCTACTGCACCCCTGAAAATCGCTACACGAGAGAGTGCGCTGGCGCTCTGGCAAGCACGTTTTGTACAAAAGCAGCTGGCCACTGTTGGTATCGAAAGTGAACTATTACCGATGACTACCCGCGGCGATCAGATTCTCGACCGGCCACTGCAAAAAATTGGCGGGAAGGGGCTGTTCATCAAAGAGCTTGAGGTCGCGCTGCTGGATGGCCGTGCCGATATTGCCGCCCACTCCATGAAGGATCTGCCGGCAGAACTGGCTGAACCCTTTCAGCTGGCGGCTGTCTGCCCTGGCGCGGACAGC
>JBPEXY010000085.1:0-1737 GCA_052031065.1 Immundisolibacteraceae bacterium
CGGCGCGATCATCAGGGCCATCAAACTCGGTATGCAGACCAAACGAGGCGTCACTCCACGGAGCACTGGCAGCCGCTGCACCCACCTGACACTGTTCAAACTCGTGATTGTCGTCGGGACCACCAAGACCGGCGATGGAGAAGAAGTCCATGAACTGGCGCATCCGTTTGATTCTGAGCTCGCGCGGCTCACCCTTCGGGGCAATACACCAGTAACTGACTTCAGTTTTATCGGCTGCCAGTGGCCGTACATAGCGGATCAATGACGCCAGCTGATCCATCACAAACAGGTTGGGATAGACCGCCACCTGACGCAGTTTGGAGGTCATCCAGCGGGCCCGCTCTTCGCCGTAGCGCTCAACAAACTCCTGATGGCGGGCGTATGCGGGTCGATCCTCCGGGTTGGGCAGGTCAGACTGAATCAACGTGTGGCCGTTGCGCATCGCATAGGTGGCGCCCACCGTATCCCTGTCGTTCAGCTCATCGATACGCACCATTTTTGCTGCTTTGGTCGCCCCCTTACGCAGCTCCTCCTCACGCATATTGACGATCTGCAGCAGCGTCTTGTGGACCGAGGGCAGGTGCAGGCCATCACCGCCGCCGTTTTCGATCAGCAACTTCCAGTTACCGCGATAGATACAGGTGTTGGTGCCGCGAATCACCTCGATGCCCTCTTCGCTTTGGTCGGTGAGCATATCGATAACCCTGGTCACATCGCCCAGGTGCTCACTAAGCGAACCTACGTTGCCATTGAGGCTGCCGAACACGAAACCACCGTGAACGGCCACTTTCGCCACCGGCGTCAGGTTGTGGCTGGCGAGCGACCGCCCCGCCGGGTAGCCCTCCTCCATACGCGGCATGTATTCGAGATTACCGTCCAGATCAAAACACCAGTCGTGATAGGAGCAGGCGAAACCGCTCAGCTTGTTACCCTGTTGGGTACGGCAGAGCGTAGTCCCCTTGTGCGAACAGGCGTTGAGAAAGCCGTTCACCCTGCCCTGTTTGTTGCGCACCACGATCACCGGCTGACGACCCATGGTGGTGGTGAAGAAATCACCCGGCTCGGGAATCTGGCTTTCGTGGCAGAGATAGATCCAGTTACCCTCGAAGATGTAGCGCATCTCCATATCAAAGATTTCGGGGCTGGTTAACGCTACCCGCTTGATGCGCGCCTCGCTGCTGGCAGCGTTGTAATCCACAAACGAACTGAAATCGATCGGGCCGGCATCGCCGGTAGTCAGCGTCTCCACCTTCATTGTTCTCTCCTCTCAACAGACCTGGGTAGTTGCGTACACCATCAGCGCCGGCGGGCATCCTCAATTGCCCGGTGCGCATTGCCGATGCTACCAGACTAAAACCACCAGTTCTCGCCGACACCTGTAAATCTGCGCTGCGTTAACGACGAGAACATTGACCAGCCCGCAGAGCGTGCTAATGTCAGCTAAAAATAGCCGACCCCGCCCTGCACACGGGGTGCACGGGGCAAAAAACTATCTGCTTGTACCCTGTTGGATTTTCCAACCGGGAAATAGCAGAATTTTTGAGTGAGGAAAAAGAGGATGAACAACAACCAGAAACCCGCACCGACAATCCCACTGGCCAACTGTTCGGCTGCAGAGTGGCAAATTCGGCTGGAGCTGGCCGCCGCCTACCGGATGATTCACCACAAGGGTTGGGATTCGCTGATTTTCAACCACATCACCGCGCGGGTACCAGGAGATGAGGAACATTTCCTGAT
>JBPEXY010000086.1:0-13021 GCA_052031065.1 Immundisolibacteraceae bacterium
AATCTCTATCTGGTGGCTACGATGGAGTGGTAACCCCCTGTTTAATCAGCGTGACCTGAACCAGCGGATTGGCTAGCGCTTCAGGGGTATATTGGGTTAGCCCGCTGCTGGCGGCCCTTTCAACTCCACCACGTTGCCCTGCGGATCGTTGATATAGATTGACGGGCCATAGCCATCTGCACCGAAGCGGGTTTGAGCCGGCTCGGTGTTGACGCCGTGCTGCTCCAGATAGGCGCGAAGTTCAGACTCGTTGAACGGATCGATTGCCAGACAGAAGTGCTCGACATTACCACCGGGCTGGTCGGGAGACTGGTAGGCAGACTGATCGGCGCCCTGGCTATCCCCGCGCACTGCGGGAATCAGGTCGATCTGCGAGCGACCGGCCCGAAGCTGGATCAAGCCGATCTCTTCAACCTGGCGCTCAATCTGACAACCAAGCAGGTCACGGTAGAAATGGAGCATCGGCTCAAGCTCCACCACCCTGAGTACAATGTGATCAATGCCGGAAATATTGATCAATCGGGATAACCATCGGGGTTGTTGCTCTGCCACCGCCAGGCATCGCGGCACATATCTTCAATATTGAGCTTGGCGCTCCACTCCAGCTCCTTTGCTGCCAACGCCGGGTCGGCATAACAGGCAGCCACATCGCCAGCCCGCCGATCGACGATTTGATAAGCCACCTTGCGACCGCTCGCCTGTTCGAACGCCGCGACTGCCTGCAGCACACTGTACCCCTTGCCAGTGCCAAGGTTGTAGGTAAACACACCGCTGTTGCCGGGCCGCTGCAGTTTGCGTAGCGCCTGTAGATGGCCGTCGGCCAGATCAACCACATGAATATAGTCGCGCACGCCGGTGCCATCGACAGTGTCGTAATCGCCGCCAAACACCGAGAGCTGGGCCAGCTTGCCGACCGCCACCTGGGAAATGTAGGGCATGAGGTTATTGGGGATACCGTTGGGGTCTTCACCAATGCGTCCGCTGGGGTGCGCGCCCACCGGGTTGAAATACCGCAACAACACAATAGACCACGGCTGGTGGTCGGCACTATCAGCACCACCCTTTGACGCAAAGCCATCGGCGACAACAAAATCGCGCAGCATCTCTTCAATATGCAGCTTGGAACGACCATAGGGGTTGGTGGCGGAGAGCGGGAAATCCTCGCTGATCGGCACACTGGCGGGGTCGCCATAAACAGTAGCCGATGAGCTGAAAACCATTTTCTTCACACCGTGGGCTACCATCGCCTCGCAAAGCACCAGAGTCCCGGCGACATTGTTCTGATAGTACCGAATCGGCTGCTCCACCGACTCGCCCACCGCCTTGAGACCGGCAAAATGGATCACGCTGTCGATCGCGTGTTCGCTAAAAAGCCGATCGAGCAGCGGACGGTCGCCAATATCGCCTTTGACAAATTCGACCGATTGTCCGCTGATCTCCTCGACCCGTCGCAGCGCCTCGGGAGAACTGTTGCTGAGGTTATCCAGCACCACCAGCGAATAGCCGGCCTGCAGCAGCTGCACGCAGGTGTGTGAACCGATATAACCGGCCCCGCCGGTGACCAGTACCTTGCCGTTTGCCATCAACGTTAACCTTTAAGTCAGGTGCGGCCGGATTACACAAGAATGTATCGATGAAGTCCTGGTCAGGACTCCGGCCGCATGTGCGGAAACAGAATCACATCGCGAATCGAAGGTGAATCGGTGAGCAGCATCACCAGCCGATCGATGCCGATGCCCTCGCCAGCGGTGGGTGGCAATCCATACTCCAGCGCGCGAATGTAGTCGGCGTCGTAATACATTGCTTCGTGGTCGCCGGACTCCTTGCGTTCCACCTGGGCACGGAACCGATCTGCCTGATCCTCGGCATCGTTAAGCTCGGAAAAACCGTTGGCAATCTCGCGACCACCGATAATCAATTCAAAGCGGTCTGTCACCTCCGGGTTGTCGTCGTTGCGCCGCGCCAGCGGTGAAACCTCGGTGGGGAATTCAGTAATGAAAGTGGGCTGCCGCAGGTTGGATTCGGCGGTTTTTTCATAGATTTCGAGCAGAATCTTGCCCTTACCGTCACCCGGCTCCACCGGTACACCCAGTTTTTCTGCCAGCGCGGTCAGGCTGTCGATATTGCGCAGCTGCTCAAGGGTCACCCCATCATTGAATGCCAACACGGCTTCTTCGACGGTATACCTCTGGAACGGCGCATTGAAACTGAGCTGCTCACCCTGATAGGTGATGGTGTCACCGCCACAAAGTTTGCTCACCATACCGCTGAGCAGCGCTTCGGTTTTGTCCATCAGTTCGTTGTAATCAGCATACGCCTGATAAAACTCGAGCATGGTAAATTCGGGGTTGTGGCGGGTGCTGAGCCCTTCGTTACGGAAGCTGCGGTTGATTTCGTATACCCGTTCCATTCCGCCGACTACCAGCCGTTTCAGGTAAAGCTCCGGCGCGATACGCAGAAACAGCTGCATGTTCAACGCATTGTGGTGGGTCTCGAAGGGCCGGGCGATGGCGCCGCCGGGGATCGGCTGCATCATCGGCGTTTCCACTTCGACAAAGTCGTCAGCGTCCAGGAAACGGCGGATCTCCGCAATCACCTGACTACGCAGGCGAAAAGTATCACGGCTCTGTTGGCTGACAATCAGGTCAACATAGCGCTGGCGGTATTTGACCTCCTGATCCTGCAGACCGTGAAATTTCTCCGGCAACGGCCGCAGCGCCTTAACCAGCAGTTCAATGTGACTGACGCGAATGGTCAGCTCACCGGTTTTGGTGCGAAACAGAGTCCCCTCAACGGCGACAATATCGCCGATATCCCACTTTTTGAACTGGCTGTTATAAAACCCCTCTGGCAGCACATCACGCTGCACATAGACCTGCATACGGCCACTCATGTCCTGCAGATGGGCAAAACTGGCCTTGCCCATGATGCGCCGGGTCATCATCCGCCCGGCTGCCTTGACCGTGACCGGCTCAGCCTCCAGCGCTTCGCCATCGGCCTCGGCGTAGTCGCTGAGCAGATCAGCAAACAGGTGCTGACGACGAAATTGGTTGGGGTGGGCGTTACCCTGCTCACGCAACGCATGTAGCTTGGCGCGTCGCTGGGCAATCTGTTCGTTCTCGTCTTCGACTGCCTGCATCGGGTTGTTGTCCGCAGAAGTCTGCTGATCTTCACTCATCCGGAATTTCCAATATCGCTGTGTTTGGGTATGTTGCCGTTGCCTGCTCAGAACCCGCTGTTTTTTGAATTAGAGTCCACTCTTCAGGCTCGCCTCAATGAACTGATCGAGGTCGCCATCGAGGACCGCCTGGGTGTTGCCTGTCTCGACGTTGGTGCGCAGATCCTTGATCCGCGACTGGTCGAGCACATAGCTACGGATCTGACTGCCCCAGGAGATGTCCGCCTTGGCATCTTCTGCTGCCTGCGACTCTTCCTGACGTTTGCTGAGCTCCAGCTCGTAGAGGCGGGCGCGAAGCATTTTCATCGCTGCGGCGCGATTTTTGTGCTGCGAGCGGTCGCTCTGACACTGCACCACCACGCCGGTGGGCGTGTGGGTGATACGAATCGCGGAGTCGGTTTTGTTAACGTGCTGACCGCCGGCACCGCTGGCACGGTAGGTGTCGACCCGCAGATCGGCCGGATTGATGTCGACCTCGACGTTGTCGTCGATTTCCGGATAGACAAACACCGAAGCAAACGAGGTGTGGCGCCGGGCACCGGAATCGAAAGGCGACTTTCGTACCAGCCGGTGGACACCGGTTTCGGTACGCAGATAGCCGTAAGCATAGGGCGATTTGAAATGAACGGTGGCACTTTTAATGCCGGCGACCTCGCCATCGGAAACCTCGGTCAACTCAACGTCGAAGCCCTTTTTCTCACCCCAGCGCAGATACATCCGCAGCAGCATGTTGGCCCAGTCCTGCGCTTCGGTACCGCCAGAACCGGCCTGGATATCGAGAAAAGCGTGGTTTTCATCGTTGTCGCCGGAGAACATACGGCGGAATTCGAGCTTTGCCAGCTGCGCTTCCAGCTGGTCGACATCACGCTCCACCTCGTCGAGGGTGTCCTGATCGCCCTCTTCGCTGGCCAGTTCCAGCAGATCGACACTATCCGCCACTCCCTGCTCCAGAGTGTTCAGGGTGTCGACCACCTGTTCCAGTGCGGCCCGTTCGCGGTTGAGGTTCTGCGCCCGTTCCTGATCGTTCCAGACGTCAGGGTCTTCCAGTTCGCGGAGGACTTCTACCAGCCGCTCTGATTTGGTTTCGTAGTCAAAGGTACCCCCTAAGCACGTCGCTGCGCGCTTTCATATCATCCAGATGTTGCTTGAGCGGATTGATCTCGAGATCGGTCACTGCAGGGGTCCTTGGGTTTTGAGTCCGTTTATGTTGTTGCGCTGACCGGTGCCGTTACAGCACTGGCAATGGGGCCGAAATCATACACTGCGAAGGTGCTCTAATCCAGTTGGGACAAGGCTTTGCGGCGGCCTTTTGCCGGCTGACAATCGGCTGATTAGCAGTTCTGCTGCTGAATTTCCGGTTGATCCACGTAGATTCGCTCGATCAGCAACTCAGCACTGTTATTTCCATTCCAGCTGTTGATCTGCGGCTGATATAGCAGGTGCAGCCGTTGCTCTGGCTGCAGATCAAACTGGTCAGCAACGCCAAAGGCGATAGCTTTCACCTGCCGGTTACTATCCGGCCAGCGCAACACCATCTGCAGGTGGTTGTCCCCTACCAGGCGAGAAGAGACCAGTTGGAACTGGCCATCAAACCGGGGCGAATCAAACCCGTTACCCCATGGGCCAGCGTCGCGAATACTGAGCGCCAGCGGCAGTCCAAACTGCTGGCCAGTTAGCTCACCATCGCTCAGATAACTTTCGCCCGGCTGGACACCACCGAGAACCTCTCCAACCTGCTGGTCGAACAGCTGGCGGAAAAGATCAAATTTTTCCGCTGCAATGGTCAACCCGGCTGCCATGGCGTGACCGCCAAAACTGATTAACAGTCCAGGGTGGGAAACATCAAGGTTGGCGAGTTGATCACGAATGTGTACGCCATCGATAGAACGGGCAGAACCTTTGAGTCGATCCTTATCAGCAGGGGCAAAAGCGATAACCGGTCGATGCAGGCGGTTTTTCACTCGCGAGGCAAGAATGCCAATCACTCCCTGATGCCACTGTGGATGAAAAAGTGCCTCGCCGAAACGGGCAGACTGTTGGTCAAGCAACATCTCATCCATCAACTCGAAAGCCTGCTGCTGCATCTCATTCTCGATCTCGCGGCGTTCACGGTTCAGGGAATCGAGAGCAGTGGCCAGTTGCTGCGCCGATGTTTCGGTAGTCGCTAGCAGGCACTCGATACCGGTCGCCATATCATCAAGGCGACCGGCGGCATTGAGGCGTGGGCCAACCGCAAAGCCGAGGTCCGCCGCAATCAGGGTGCGATAATCGCGCCCGCCAATTTTGATCAGCGCCAGCACACCCGGCTGCGCCCGCCCGGCGCGAATGCGCGCCAGCCCCTGGGAGACCAGAATACGGTTGTTGTGATCAAGCTGAGCCATGTCGGCGACGGTTCCCAGGGCCACCAGGTCGAGCCATTGAGCCATGTTCGGCAGCTCATCACGACCGAGCGATTGGAACCGGCTGCGCAGAGCGAGAAGCAGATAATAGGCAACCCCCACTCCTGCCAGCGCTTTACTAGGGAAACCGCATTCAGTCAGATTGGGATCGATGATCGCGTCAGCCTCTGGCAGCTGTGCGGGCGGCAGATGATGGTCGGTAACCAGCACCTGCATTCCCAAACTTTTGGCACGGGCAACGCCGGCAATGCTGGAGATACCGTTATCGACGGTAATCAGCAGTTGGCAGCCTTTGGCCACGGCCTGATCGGCAATTTCCGGTGTCAGGCCATAACCGTGCTCAAACCGGTTGGGGACCAGGTAATCGATATTGTGGAAACCAAAGGCGCGCAAGCCCCTGACCAGCAGCGCGCAACTGGTGGCGCCGTCGGCGTCAAAATCGGCGACCACAACAATGGCTGACTGCTGTTCGTAGGCGTGCAGCAATAGATCAACTGCCTGCTCCATGCCAGCCATTTCCGCTGGCCTCGCCAATGCCTGCAGGCGGTAATCCAGATGCGCTGGAGAAATTCGGCGGGCTGCATAGAGCCTGGCGATTAACGGTGACAATTTCGATTCACCAGCCGCCAGCAGCGCTGCGCTAAGCTCCGGATCGGTATGGCGGCGAATAATCATCGACTATCGCTTTCCGGCGAGCAATTGCTGAAATCGGGCTAATCCCTGTTTCCACCAACTGAAATCGGACCGCCGCCAGCTCTGCAGTGCCCAACCATCCGCCGATACCGAAAACAGGTTGATCGTTTTAATACCGTTACCCAGCAGCGGTTGCAGGTGCTGGCACCAGTGGTAGATCGCTTCCGGGTCGGGTAACTGCTCCCCGCCGAGCCGTGCCAGGTCGATCAGGATATGAGCTTCGTCGTGGCTGGCTTTTCCAGCGGACGCAGCCATCCGGGCAAGCGACTCCGCCACCTGATCCAGCAGGGGAATCGGTTGAGACTCAATATTGCGATGAGCGGCGACGGTTGCCGCCCAGCCATCATCAGCCAGAACGGTAGTCACTGGCGGCAGCGAAGGCAGATTGACCTGCTCGCTATCGAGATTCATATCCCAGACCCAGAGGCTGTTGATTGGGTACTGGTCACCTGCTTCACGGGCCTGGTTGATCGGTTCACTGAACAGCACCATCTGCAGCTCGTTAAGCCAGCGTTCCAGTTTCAGCCCGTCATTTCCCTTGACCTGGTAAGCCCGGGCTGAGCCGCCAACTACGCCATCAATGGGTACAGTGACAATATCGAGGGGCTGATTGGGTATCAGATACCATCGATGGGCGGCTCCCAGTTGTAAGGTGAAATCGTCGCTGAAGTGGAGATTAACCGCATTCACCAACTGCTCTGCCTCCGCTAGCGAAAGCTGTGCCAGTTGACCGGGCATCACGATTAACTGGTCCCGGTCTGGAATCAGCGTCACCGGGTCTGAGCGCCAGCGCTGCGGCACCGCCGACAAGCCATCGGCCTGTGCGGTCAGTGCGGCGACCGACGCCTGCGAAGACAATCCAAGCAGCGCCGCAATCAAACTGCTCCCCGCCCTGCCAGCTGACAGGGATTGCTGCGACATTAGCGGCCTGGCCGGCCACTCGCGGGGCAACAGTGGCTGTCTGGAAGGAGCAACGGGAGCGAGAAGGGAGACGACAACTGTCATAACCGCAAATTGTAGCCCAGCCAGAGCTTTAAACCGGTGCTGGAAAAAAGATGCAGTTGTACGACAGTGCTATCGACCGCGCAGGAACAGGCGGTCAAGATCAGCCAGGGAAAGTTCAGTCCAGGTGGGTCGGCCGTGGTTGCACTGGCCGCTACGTTCAGTCTGTTCCATATCACGCAATAGCGCATCCATCTCCGCCAACGTCAACTGACGACCACTTCTGACCGAGCCGTGACAGGCCATGGAGGCGAGACAGGCATCCTGACGCTCGGCAATCTGGCTGGCGCTGCCGTGCTGCTGCAGCTCATCGAGCAAGTCGCGGACCAGCTGCTGAGCATTTTCGCGATTTAGCAGAGCTGGCACGGCGCGCACCCCAACCTGCCCCGGTCCGAGCTGATCAAGCTGCAGGCCAAGATCGCGCAACATATCACTATATTCTTCAATCAACCGTAACTCGGCATCGGTGACGTTAACCACCACCGGCACCAGGAGGGGCTGGGTTACCAGCTTGCCATACTGCTGTTTTAGCCTTTCATAGACTACCCGTTCGTGAGCCGCATGCATATCCACCAACACCAGCCCTCGCGAAGTCTCAGCGAGGATAAATGCGCCGTGTAGCTGGGCAATGGCTCGCCCCAACGGACGACTGGAGTCGGGGTCAGCGGTCAGCCCGGACGCCTGACCAGCAGAAAAACCAGCAGAGTGAATTCCAGGCGCCTCGGCGACTCCCGTATCGATCGCCCGGTTCAGCTGCCGGTAGAACTCCAGACTCTGGCGTCCACCTCCGGTGGCGTATCCGCTTGGTGCCGATGCGCCAGTCGCTTTGTAGTAGCTGGCGTCAGCGCGATCCACCGGCAACGCGCCCTGGGTTGGCAACTGCCTGTTCGGAGTTCCCGGCTCCGATTCAGCTTGCCCGGGGTGATGCGCTGGGGCGTCAGCAGAGCCGGCACGACTACCATCGGCCAGCACCTTTTCAACCGTTCGGTAGACAAAATCATGGACCGCCCTGCTTTCGCGAAAACGCACCTCATGTTTGGCCGGGTGAACGTTGACATCCACCTGCCGTGGATTAACTTCCAGATAGAGCAGATAGGCGGGAAAGCGGCCGTGGTAAAGCACATCGCGGTAGGCATGGCGGGCAGCGTGGCTCAGAGTCTTGTCACGGACATAACGGCCGTTGACATAGAACCACTGACTGTCGCCGTTGGCGCGGTTATAGGTCGGCCGCGCCACCCAGCCGTGCAGGCGCATTCCGCCAAGTTCGATATCGAGATAGAGCGCGTTGGCGATAAACTCTTCGCCGACCAGCTTCGCAATTCTGCGCTCCTGCTGCTGACGGCTGTCCGCTGCGCGTAGCTGCTGTACCACCCGTCCGTTGTGTGACCAGCTAAATCCAACATCAAAGCGCCCCAGCGCAATGCGCCGTAACTGGGCATCGATGTGGTTGAACTCAGTCTTCTCGGTGCGCAGAAATTTGCGCCGTGCGGGAATCCGGAAAAACAGGTCGCGCACGGTTACTGTAGTACCGGTGGAATGGGCTGCCGGTTTCAGTTCGCCGTTGCATTGCGAGTAGCCTCCCTCCCCTGCCACTGCGCTGGTGAGTTCCAGCTCCGCAATGGAATCGATACTGGGCAGCGCCTCGCCACGAAAACCGAGGGTGGAGATGGACATCAGATCATCCTGACTGGCAATTTTGGAAGTGGCGTGACGCCGCAACGCCAGCGCCAGATCGTCGCGGTGTATGCCGCTGCCGTTGTCACGTACCTTGATGAGCCGAATGCCGCCTTGCTCCAGCTCCACGTCAACCTGCCGTGCGCCGGCATCGAGAGCGTTCTCCAGCAGTTCTTTGACCACCGAAGCCGGCCGTTCGACCACCTCACCGGCGGCTATCTGATTACTCAGCTGGCTCGATAGTTCTGCAATTCGCTTGATGGCGGGCTCCGGCTTCAGGTTCCACCAACTGCCGGAATCTGCAGTTTTTTGCCAATCAACAAACGGTCGCCAGCGATATTGTTGGCAGCCCGCAACCGGGACAGGGAGACGCCATACTGGTTCGCCAGTTCACTGAGCGTGTCACCGTGTTTGACTTTGTGAATTCGGGTCTGTTGCTGAACCGCCAGTTGTATCGGTTTCCGCACCTCAATATTTGCGCGATCAGAACGGACGCTGGCTAACCGCAACCCCATGTCGCTGGCGACAAAACTATTCATACCACGAAAGATGGCATTGGCAATTTTGCGCTGGCCTTTGCCACTACCCAGTAACCGCTCCTCTGAAGGGTTGGAGATAAAGGCGGTCTCAATCAATACCGACGGCACCGATGGTGATTTCAGCACGACAAAACCAGCGGTCTGGACATCCTGGCGATGCACCTTGTTCACGGCTCCGAGACCACCGAGTATCTTCTTCGCCAGCTGCAGACTACTCTGCTGGGTGGCGTTCTGGGAAAGGTCCAGCAGCACTGATTTGACCAGATCATCCTTGTCCGCCAGATCAACCCCACCAAGCAGGTCAGCGGCGTTCTCCTTGTCCGCCAACGCCTGTGCCGCTGCACTGCTGGCGCCATTCTCGGATAGCGCGTAGACCGCGGAGCCTTTCACCTTGGAACTTCTAAACGAGTTGGCGTGGATTGAAAGAAACAGATCCGCCTGCTGTTTATGGGCGAACAGCCGCCGTTTGCTCAGTTCAATAAAGCGGTCATCGTCCCGCGTCAGCAGAGCCTTCATACCCGGCTGCTGATTAACCAGATTCGCCAACTCACGGGAAATCGCCAAAACCACATCTTTTTCGCGTAGACCATTTTTCCCAAGAGCACCGGGGTCCACTCCGCCATGACCCGGATCAATAACGACAATCACCGGTCGAGCCGCTGGTTCCGCGACTTTTAGCCGGGTCGCTTCCGTGTTAGAGGCTGACTGAAGGTCGAGCACCAAACGGTGGCCATTGGGATGCTGCGGCGGCAGCAGAAAGGATTTCGGTTTCACCGCATGCGCCAGATCGAGCACTACACGCAGATCGTTCTGCTCCCGCCTGGCAACACGAATTGACTGCACCATCTTGCCAAAACGAGGCAACGGCAGCTGCTCCGCCCGTTCAGTATTTTCGATATCAATGACCAGTCGATCTGGCCCGGTTAGGGTGAATAGCTGATATTTCACCTTGCCGGAGAGGTCAAACACTACGCGGCTACGATCTGCCTCTTCGTGGCTACGCAGGCCGGTAAGTCGTTCCGCTGCGCTTGCAGTAAAGGCAGAAAGCACGATGGTTAGAAACAGGAGTGATCGTTTCATGCGCTGTACTCCAGCAATAACGCTCCAGACGCTGTTCGCGCCTCAATATGTACTCTTCGACCGCCGCGCGAATAGTCAATATGAATATCAGCATCGGCCTGTGCAAGCAGCTCTGGAACCCGCTGCGGCCATTCGACCCAGACGCTCCAGTCGCCATCAAGGTAGTCACGAATACCGATCAGCTCCAACTCCTCCAGATCAGCCAGGCGATAAAGATCAAGATGACAAAACCGGGGTTTGGTGGTGTCGTAGGCTTCCAGTAGCGTAAAAGTGGGGCTGCGAACCCTGCCCCGATAACCAAGCCCCTGCAGAACCCCACGCACGAGGGTAGTCTTGCCTGCACCGAGATCACCATGAAGCGCAACCAGGGTGCCTGGCTGCAGGCAATCTGCCAACCGCGCGCCAAATGCAAGCTGGGCAGCCTCGTCCACCAGGAAGGTTTCAGCGCTGCCCGTTACCGGTGATTCGTTGGCCATCTGCCTGGGATTACTCAAACTGGGTTGGTTCCATTAATAACCGGGGGAAGGTTCTCAATCAGGTCGCTGGCCATCAGGCCACGCTGCCCGATTTTGGCAGCGGCTCTGTCACCCGCCCAGGCGTGCAAAGCCGCGCCTATTTTAGCGGAATTCTGCAGATCAAGCCCCTGTGCCAGAAATGCGCCAACCACCCCGGTTAGCGCATCACCCATACCCGGAGCGGCCATCCCGGGATTACCACCCTGAATGATCGTCGGCGACGCCCCCTCAGCAGCGATCAGGGTACCGGCGCCTTTGAGCAGAGCTACACCACCATATTGGCCTGTCAGCTCCGTGACGGCCGCAAACCGGTCTACCTGAACTGCAGCAGTGTCCCTGTTTAACAGCCGACCCGCCTCGCCCGGATGTGGAGTGATGATGCGACTGTCACAATGGCCAGGATTATGAGCCAGCAGATTCAGCCCATCAGCGTCGACCACCATCGCACTATCAAAACGGGAGACTGCGTCCCAGACCCCCTGGGACCACTCGGTGAGACCTAGCCCGGGACCAATCGCAACTACATCCGCCCGTTGCAAAAGTTTGGTCAACTCCTGCGGGTCAGCAACCCCGTGGACCATCATTTCCGGGCAGGCATTAACCACTGCCGCTGCGTTTTGCGGGTGGACTGCCGCAGTGACTAACCCGCATCCGGCACGCAGAGCCGCCCTGCCAGCGATGATTGCGGCACCGGCCATGCCCGGACCACCGGCGATCAACAGCAGATGGCCGTTATCCCCTTTATGTTGATGTTGCCAACGCGGTGGTAGCGCCGGCTGTGCCGAACCGCCGGCAACGATCAGATGCGCGCTGGGCGGGACCTGATCGTAGACCTCTGCCGGTACCCCAAGCCGGTCGAAAGTAACCTCACCGGCAAATGCCACCCCCTGGTGCGTAAACAGGCCCTGCTTGCGCCCGATGAAGGTAACCGTAGCCGCGGCATGGACAGCCTCGCCGATGGCGACGCCACGATCACTATCCAGACCGGTAGGAACATCTACCGCGATCACCGGCACACCACAGCGGTTTACCGCGGCGACCCAACCTGCCAGCGGCTCACCAGGCGCGCGGGTCAGGCCGGTACCGAGCATGGCGTCGATAACCAGTTCAAACTGCTGGAGAAACGCAACCGGTTCAGGAATCTCCTGCGCCGGCAAAACGCTACCGCCACCGTCCAGCCACTCGCGACGGTGACGAGCCGCATCACCACCAGCTGCCGGCTCCCCAAAGCCAACGACGGAGACATTGTGGCCCTGGGCCCGGGCAAGCTTGGCAATCACGTAACCATCACCACCATTATTTCCCGGACCCGCCAGTATCAGAACCTTGCGCACCAGCGGCCAGCGGCCGCGATAATGCTCAAACACCGCGTTTCCCGCACGCTCCATCAAGGTGTAACCTGCACAGCCGAACTGTTCCATGGCTACCTGGTCGAGCAATCGGGATTGCTCTGCTTTATATAAATTTCTATATAAAACCTGCATATAGAAACTATAGTTTAAGTTTTTAATTAAAAAAACCCGCTAACATCAATTATTTGAACCCTTTTTCACTCCATGATTTGCCTAGCTCATAGCGATAACCGGCTCGACCTGTTTTTACCGCGCCTCTCCAACCACTTGCACCCATGAACGGGAGTGACGTGGATAACCTGGTCGCCGAAATTCAAGCCTGGGGAATAGAGCTGGGTTTTGATGCAGTGGGTATCAGTCAGACCGACCTGAGCGACGCGGAGACACATCTTCAGGATTGGCTGGCAAATCACTTTCATGGCGAAATGGAGTGGATGGCGCGCCACGGTCCGCGCCGAACCCGGCCCGCCGAGCTGGTACCAGGCACTCTATCCATTATCTCCGCACGCATGAACTATCTCGGCGACAGTGATCAGCAGCAGCTACTCGACCTCCTCGATCAGTCAGAGCGCGCTTACGTTTCGCGCTA
>JBPEXY010000087.1:0-3351 GCA_052031065.1 Immundisolibacteraceae bacterium
ACACCGGGATCAGGTAGAGCCGCAACATCAGCGGAGCAAGAAAATCGACCGCCAGCGTCCGGTCGAGCAGGTTCTGTAGTTTGTTGAGTAATTTGATCATGGCGACTGCTCCTTTCAGGCAGAACCGGGGAGCGCCCGGCTACCGATGATTACCCCGCGCTCCCTGAGTTCCAGCAGGGTCTGTTCGCCGCCAGTTTCTACACTGGCGGGGTCCAGCTGTGGAAACTGCGCGGCAATCGCCTGCAGCTGTTGGCGCGCGGTTAGCGTCGGGTCCTGTCGCAACTGTTCGATTAACAGCCAGGTCAACGCGTTGAGCTCAATAAAATGAACCTCCTCATCGGCACCGCGGTAGACCAGCAGAAAAGTCTCTACATCCGGTTGCTGATCGGGCAGAAATTCGGGGCCAATCAGGTGAACCGGGTAGTCGTAACGCAGTGCCCAGGCGGATGCGCAGATCAGCGGCACCGTATCGAGCAGGTTCGCGTCGGCGAAAGTAGCCCCCGGCTCATCCTCCGCAACGGCAATCGCCAGTTCCGCCCATTCATAGTGGGCCAGCTCGATGGCAAACGGCAGTGTCTGGGTAACTTCAGTTGTAGCAGAGCGAAACCAGGTGAGAAATTCCCGCCCGATCTCCAGAAAGTAGGGGGTCTGACAGGGGTGCTCGGCAATGAACTGCTCGGCTACCTGTTGCCAGCGGGTTTCACCAACAATGGCACTCAGCACCGGAAAGTTGCCATCAAGAAAACCTTTGATGTTGTTGAACACCAGCTCCCGATAGACCGCCGCCCGCTGCGCTGTAACGCCCGCCGGCGGCTCGCACTGTTCGGGCTGTCGCAGATAGGCACCAAACTGGCGCTGCAGCTGGCGATGACCCGCCTGACTAGCGCTCTGCATGGCGTTGCTCCGTTCCGGTTTCGGCCCGCGCCTGCATCTGGCCAACTCGAACAACCTCTGGCAGAAGCTCAGCAAGTGCGGGGATATTGAAATCACGCTCCAGCAATGTCGGCACCGCACCGAAGCGATCATAGGCCTGCTGCAACAGCTGCCAGGAAGGTTCCGCCACCGGCGCACCGTGGGTATCGATGATCAGATCATCCGCCTCGCGCAGGTGTCCCGCCTGATGCAAATAGGCAATCCGCTCCGGGGGCATCGCGGCCATAAACTGCTCCGCGTCATAACCGTGATTAACGCTGTTTACGTAGATATTGTTAACGTCGAGCAGCAGATCACAATCGGCCTCATCGAGCACCGCCCGAATAAACTCCTGTTCAGCGATCTGCTGACCCGGCGCGGCGTAATAGGAGACATTCTCGACAATCATCCGCCGCCCGAGCATATCCTGCACCTGGCGTATGCGCGCAGCCACATCCAGTACCGCTTCATCGGTAAAGGGTATCGGCACCAGGTCATAGAGGTGCCCATCAATGGCATTACTGCTGAGATGTTCGCTATAGGCGACCACATTGAACTCGTCGAGAAACGTTTTTACCCGCCGAATCAGCAGTTCATCCAACGGGTCAGGGCCACCCAGTGAAAGGGAGAGGCCATGGCAGACCAGCGGCCGCTGTTGAACGATCTCGCGAAACTTGCGCCCGAGCCGACCGCCAACACCGATCCAGTTCTCCGGCGCGACCTCAAAGAAATCGACTTCCTCCGGGATACCGGCCAGCAGCGGGTCAAGCATGACCCGCCGCAAACCGAGTCCCTTCTGACCAATTCCGGTCACTCGGGCATCCATCATTACACTCCTGGGTGAACGGTTTTAGGCAGCGCCACCACATTTACCTTCGCCGCAGCTACCTTCCTTCGACTTGGCCTTGTCGCCGCCACATTTGCCTTCGCCACAGCTACCTTCTTTCGACTTGGCCTTGTCGCCGCCACACTTACCTTCGCCACAACCGCCTTCCTTGGACTTGGCCTTGTCGCCGCCACATTTGCCTTCGCCACAACCACCTTCCATGGCGATCTGCATATAACCACCATTGAGTTGATTGAGCTGGAACGGATTGGCAGACGCACTGGTGGCCACTGCGCTGGCTGCAACACCCAGGGTGATTGCCGTCGCAACTGCTTTAGCGACTGGTGCTTTGCGCTGTTCAGGATTGTTGTTGGACATCTTTCAATACTCCTTAAGACAAGGTTGGAAATTTCAGTTTATCGTCACCGGCACGGCTGCAACCCTGCCTGGTCAGTTCTACCGACGGCGTCACCGATATTCAGCGGCCATGCCCAGCAGTAGAGTCGTGGTAGTGGACCACAAGGGTTAAGGAGTTATTTCATCAGGCGAGAAAAATTTACCGCGGGCGTAGCGAAAAATGCAGCGTGGGCGAGAAACCAGAACACCAGAAAACCCGGTTCAACGCCGCCCGCTGGGTCAGCACCCCGCGGGGTAAGGCGAGGACGCTGGGAGAATTCAAGAGGCAACAGAAATCTCTGTTTGATCTGTAAAAGGCATCAAACGCCTATCTCGGACTAATCTCCCGCACATCACGCAGCAAATCATACTCAGCCGCACCACCCGAGATGTGCGTGTCGGGTTAAAACGCCGCAAGTCCATCGGTAGCACCCGGGTCTTTCCTAACCAGGAATGGCAGGATAAACAACCCGAACTATTCACCCGAATCTGGCAATTAACCTGATCACTCGGCATCCGCCTGCCCGGCCCAGCCTGGCTTGCCCAAAGACAACTAGAGCTGTCTTTTCCTGTTCGCATTCCGTTTTGAACACAGGCGCTACCTCACTTACACTCTCTGCTTTAATTAACACCTCTGCTAGAGATATAACTAACCGTTTTAGTGCAAGAGTCATAGTATTTCTAACAGCCGCGGTTCTGTGTAGGACGCGCTGTCAGCGGTACTGCCACGGCCCATTCACCTGACCAGTCGCCAAACAACAAAATAATCCCATACGGGTAAGGACCGCTCGATGCAGACCTCATCATTTCCGCAGCGCCTGGCACTCAGCAGTGCCATCGCCACCGCCCTGTTAGTCGGCTATGGCGGCCGTAAATCCTACGCGGGCACTGTTAGCGGCGGTCCGGCTGTTTTCACCCTCAGTGGCGCCGCCAACGGCGGCACTGACGTAACCCAGGCCATCAACACCAACGACCCCAGCAACATCACCATTACCACCTCTGCCGGGTTTGGTATTGATACCAGCGTAGGTGGCGGGGATGGTATCAATATCACTACCGGCCTGGCGACCAAGAGCGCCACCTTCACCGACAATTACAATTCGGCGGTGAGCGGGGGGGATGACGGGATAGTTGCCCTTAACTTCGGCAGCGGCGCGCTCTCCATCACTGCCACGGGTGCGGTGACCGGCACTAACGGCGATGGCATTGATGCGAGT
>JBPEXY010000088.1:0-2536 GCA_052031065.1 Immundisolibacteraceae bacterium
AGAGTGGTGATGAGGTTACGCCTCACTACGACCCGATGATCGCCAAGGTGATCGCCCATGGCGACGACCGCGTGACGGCAATTGGTCGTTTGCAACGGCAGCTTATGGGCACTCGATTACAGGGCCCGGGCAACAATCTCGGGTTTTTGCAGCGACTGCTGGCGGATGAGCTGTTCCAACAGGGCAACGCCAATACCCAGTACATTGATGCAAATCTTGATCAGCTCACGACCCCTGTGGTTGGCGACAGGGCGACCCTGCTGGCAGCGGTCGCGCAGCTATTGAGTGATGACGCTGCAGCAGCGAGATTGCAGGCACAGGGTCGTGGCGAACCCAACTCGCCCTGGGCAATCACCGATAGCTGGGGGTTTGCGGATGGCAGCCGCCGAGGTCTGATCTTTGTCGGCAGCACCGGCGAACCGGTCGAATTATCCGTTCAACAAATCAACCATGCTGGTGAACAGCTTTCGTTTGCCTGTGAGCAACTGTCGGCGATTCACCCCGAAACCTTATCGGTCGACGTCCGGTTTACGGGAACGCTCTGTAAAGTAAGTGTTAATGGCGAACCCTGGGTGGGTGCAGTTCACCGTACTGGAGACCAGTTTGAAATCTCCACGCCTGAACAGCGAGTGGTGTGGCGCTACCACTCCCCGTTGCAAACCGACAGTGACGATACAGAAGATGAGGGAGCACTTACTGCACCGATGCCCGGCACGGTGTTGCAGATTAACGTAGCGGTTGGCGACAAGGTAGAACCGGGACAGCTATTGATGATTGTTGAGGCGATGAAAATGGAACATAGCATCGTTGCCACCCATGCTGGAGAAATCGCAGAAATCCGTGCGGCTGTGGGTGATTTTGTCGAAGCAGATTTGCCACTGGTGCTGTTTTAACGCCGGGTCAGTAACAACCGGACTGGCTCTGTTTAAGGAATTACCGGTGTCTCTAATCAGCTGTCCCGAATGCGGCCAGAAGGTCAGTGACCAGGCAGAGCGTTTTATGGATTGTGGCTACCCGCTAACTGAAGCAGAGATTAATCAGATCAGCAAAAACAGAGCCATGGATCGCAGAATCGGGGTGGTATTGGCTTCTGTCGTTATTGCCTGGCTGCTACTCAGGATACTATTCAGCGAGTGATTTTGACGTCCGATTTAGACATCCGCCAGGCTACGATCAAGCTCCGACCTGCCGATGATGCCGACCGCCATGCGATTCATCAGCTTTATCTATCTGCGTTTGCAGAGGACGAACGTACAGACGTGGCCGCTGTTGCCCTTGAGCTGCTGGGCGATGAGGCAGTTGGGGGGAACCTCACGCTGGTTGCGCTGGTCGATCAACGGATTATCGGCCACGTCTCCTTTAGCCCGGTAGCTATTAATGGTATTTCCGGGGGAGCGTTTATCCTCGCTCCGCTGGCGGTGGACCCTGGGTTCCAGGGTCAGGGTATCGGGTGTCGGTTGGTGCAGGAGGGATTGGCTAAACTGTCAGAGGCCGGGATTGATCAGGTCTTTGTCTATGGTGACCCTGCTTACTACGGCAGGTTTGGGTTCCACGCTGCACCTGCCGAACCGTTTGCTCCCCCACAACAACTCGAGTATCCGTTTGGTTGGCAGTTGTTGAACCTGGGCGCTAGTCCAGTCGATCTGAAGGGTGGACAGCTAACCGTGGTTGCTCCCCTGAACAAACCATGTTTGTGGTGAGGCATTAGCTATTCTGGTTTTGGCAGACGTTATCTCTGCCATTAACCCTGACGTGAAGCACGAGTAAGGATAACCACCCCTTGAGTGAAGCTGAAAAGCCTGACCCTGATCCGGGTAAACACGGTCACTGGATGTCCCTGGCCCTGGAACAGGCGCAGTTGGCGGAAGCAACTGGCGAAGTGCCGGTGGGGGCGGTACTGGTCCATAACGGTGAGCTGATTGCCGCTGCTCACAACCGAACTATTATTGATCACGACGCTACGGGTCACGCCGAGGTGGTTGTTCTGCGACAGGCCGGCCAGAAGCTGGCTAACTACCGTTTTCCCGGCTGTGACCTCTATGTCACTCTCGAACCCTGTGCCATGTGTGTTGGGGCACTGGTCCACGCCCGCATCCGCAGGCTGTTTTTTGCCGCTACTGACCCCAAGGCTGGGGCGATATGTGGCGCCGTTTCGCTACTCGATGAAGCCTATTTCAATCATCGCATCGAGTGGCAGGGTGGACTGCTGGCTGATCAGGCGGCGGACCAGTTACGACAATTCTTTCGCCGTCGTCGTTAAAGCTTTGCGCTCACCTCTGGTTGTTGCCACATCTGTATAACCCTTGATGTGGGCAACACCTGCCTGTTGCCACGTGGCTCTTCAATTGCTGCGCATGTCACCGTAGAAACGGTGCCGGGTTTTTGGCGGCAAACTCAGCTCTGATTTCTATCCGCGTCAAAATTCAGTGGGCACCTCGCCGTATGGTTAGATAACCTGTTGATATAGAAAAGATTAAAAAATGGCACGGCCATTGCTTATACCCGGTGAAAACCACCTTCACCGGAGTCGCCCATG
>JBPEXY010000089.1:0-4697 GCA_052031065.1 Immundisolibacteraceae bacterium
GGGTCGCTCAGCGATGTGCCGCGCGAGCCGGACGGTATCACCTGGATCAACCGTCACATTCTCGCTACCGCTGATGAGGGTGATCTTTTCGGTGGTTCACGCGGCTTCAGTATTTTTAACCGCAAAGGCAAATTGCTACACAGCTCTGGCAGTCAGAATGATCACCTCGCCATGCGAGTCGGCCACTATCCGGAGAATCGTTCAGAGAACAAGGGTAACGAGCCGGAGAATGTTGCCGTTGCTGGTTATGGCAAGGAAAAACTGCTGTTTGTCGGCTCTGAGCGGGCCAACCTGATTTTTGTCTACGAACTCGATAAACAGGCGCGCAAACCGAAGTTTAAACAGCTGTTACCCACCGGCGTTGGTCCGGAAGGACTGTTGCCGATTCCACAGCGTAACCTCTTCGTTGCCGCTGCTGAAAATGATGACCGTGGCGATAAATTCCGCTCAGTACTCGGCATCTACAAACTCGAAAGAAGTGACCAACCCACCTATCCAACCATCCGTTCGCGCAAACGTAGCGACGGCACACCAATACCGTGGGGAGCGCTCTCCGGGTTAGCGGTTGATCAACACCAACGTGGCGTCTTCTATAGCGTACACGACAGCTTTTACCAGCAGAGCCGTATCTATAGTATGGCTAACCGACATCCAGCAACAATCACCGCTGAAACCATCATTCACGACAGTCTCGGCGCCCTCGGCCAGGTTGAACCCTCGCTGGTCAATGCCGATGCCACCGTCAATCTTGATCTCGAAGGCATTGCCCAGCGCGCCGATGGTGGCTTCTGGGTGGTCTCCGAGGGCATTGGCACCGTAGGCGATAGCAGTCGTCCCGTGGAAAGCCAAAACCTGCTGCTGCAAGTTGCTGCAGATGGCGCCATCGAAGCCGTCCACACCCTGCCGGAGTCGACCAATGCCCGGCAGATTCGGTTTGGCTTTGAAGGTGTCGCTGTGTCCGGACGCGGCGCCGACGAAACGGTGTTTGTTGCCTTCCAGAGAGAATGGGCGGACGACCCTGCGAACAGGGTGCGAATCGGCCGACTCGACCTCGCCACAGGGGAGTGGAGTTTCTACTACTATCCTCTGGAGATACCGACATCACCCAACGGCGGCTGGGTTGGGCTCTCCGAGATCACCCATCTGGGCGACGACCGGTTCGCGGTTATCGAACGCGACAACCAGGGTGGTCCAGATGCAACGATCAAACGCATCTATGAATTCTCGATTGCCGGACTGACTCCCACAGCTGATCCCGCACCCGGTATCACACCCGATTTCCCCGTCGTCGAGAAGAGACTGGCTCGGGATCTGATGGCGGATCTGCAACAACGCGGCGGACTGGTGCTGGAAAAGATCGAGGGACTGGCAGTAACTCCACGCGGTACCGCATTGGTGGTTAACGATAACGATGGTGTCGATGACTCCAACGGCGAAACCCAGCTGATCCGCATCAAAGGTCTGTTCTAGCCCGTTCCCCCCAGAACCCCCTGTAGGCCCCAGGCTATCTGTATAGCCCGGGGCCTTTTTTTATGGCCTGTCACTGACGCTCGTGGCCGTCAGTCACAAACTAGCCGGTTGCGGCCTTTCATAAGCAGGGCCTGTGCCCTATACTTCGCGCTCTCTGAAAGCCTCGCGTGAAAGCAACCTTCCCTAATCCTGCAGTTCTGCCCCGCAGGTAACTCTGATTTCTTTACGCCTGCTTCGCTGTGTCGATCCCGCGCACTGCGAAATGGCCGGCTTTTGACCCTTTAACAGCCGCCCCGGCGCATCCAGTAAACCAGTTATGCAAACCACAGACTTGAACGACACCGACGATTCCACACCAACCACCCCATCCATCAGTTTTGCGTCGACCGGGCTCAGCACACCCCTGCTGCAGGCACTCACCGAACTCGGCTACGAAACCCCATCAGCCATCCAGGCACAGGCAATTCCGCTGCTGCTCAGTGGCGAAAACCTGCTCGGTGTGGCCCAGACCGGTACCGGAAAAACCGCCGCTTTTGCACTACCGTTACTGACCAGGATCACCACCAATAACGACACACCGGCGATTCTCGTATTGACTCCCACCAGGGAACTGGCGATCCAGGTGGCCGAGGCTTTTCGGGCATACGCAAAAAACCTGCCCGGCTTTAAGGTGTTACCGATATATGGTGGTTCGGACATTCGACACCAGTTGCAGGCACTTAAAAAAGGGGTGGATGTGGTCGTCGGCACCCCCGGGCGCACCCGCGACCTGATAGAGCGTAAACGGTTGAAGTTTGAAAACCTGCAGGCGGTGGTCCTCGATGAAGCGGACGAGATGCTACGCATGGGTTTTATCGAGGATGTTGAATTCATCCTCGCTGCCACACCAGAGAACTGCCAGCGGGCGCTGTTCTCAGCCACCATGCCGGGCCCGATCAAACGCGTTGCCGACACCTACCTGCATGATGCCCGCGAGGTGCGCATTGCCGCCAAAACCCGCACCGTGGAACGGATAGAGCAGAATTTTCTGATCGTTAATCATGGCCAGAAACTCGATGCTCTGACCCGGTTTCTGGAAGTTGAACCATTCGACGGCGTCATCATCTTCGTTCGCACTCGTTCCGAAACCGTAGAACTGGCTGAAAAACTGGATGCCCGTGGCTACACCGCACTGGCGATCAACGGTGACATGGCCCAGGCACTGCGTGAACAGACCATTAACCGATTTAAAAGCGGACGTATCGATATTCTGGTCGCGACCGATGTAGCCGCTCGCGGACTCGATGTCGACCGCATCAGCCATGTGGTCAATTACGACATACCCCACGACCCGGAATCCTACGTGCATCGCATTGGTCGCACCGGCCGCGCCGGCAGGTCGGGCCGCGCACTACTGTTTGTCACCCCCAAAGAGCGGCGTTTACTGAAAAGCATTGAACGCTCTAACCGCCAGGCACTCAGCCCGCTACAGCTGCCGACTGGCGAACAGGTTAGCGAGAAGCGCATTGATCGCTTTGAGCAGCAGCTGATGGAAACACTGCACAACGAGGAGCTCGACGAATTTCGCCAACTGGTCGAGCAGTTTGCCCATAACCAGGAGCGTGATATCGGCGATATTGCCGCCGCGTTGCTGATGCAGGGGCAGAAAGAGCGGCCGCTATTCCCTCTGTTTGCCCCCCTGCCCGACCAGCAACAGAGCCGACAGCGGGGTAACCAGGGAGAACGCA
Organism: Immundisolibacteraceae bacterium; assembly: GCA_052031065.1. Taxonomy (GTDB): domain Bacteria; phylum Pseudomonadota; class Gammaproteobacteria; order Immundisolibacterales; family Immundisolibacteraceae; genus JBPEXY01. Next base: position 3,198 of record JBPEXY010000089.1, read on the forward strand.
AGCAGCGATCTGGCAACCGCGCGTACAGGGACGATAAAAACGGCCCCAAACATAAAAAACGCGGTAGCGGCGCACGCCTGGAAAGCGGCACCCGCTATCGTATAGAGGTCGGCCGAAAACACGGCGTTGAACCCCGCGATATCGTCGGCGCGCTGGCCAATGAGGGTGGAATCGACGGCAGTCAGATCGGCAACATCTCGATTCAGGGCAATTTCAGTACGGTGGAATTACCGGGGGAACTCCCCAAGGGGCTGATCTCCCATCTGAAAAAGGTGCGGATACGCCAGGTACCCACACAGATCAGCCTTCAGGAAGAGCGGCCTAAATTCGGTGGCAAGCGCGAATCTGCTAAAAAGCGGAAAAACCGTAAAGCTGAGAAATAATCCGCCGCTCCGGGCTCACCGGGGTGTTGAGCCAGCGCAAGCTGGCTCAAAAAGGCCAATAACGCTCACACCATTGGGTTTTTCCATACTGACAGGCGATGTGAGCCCCGCCAGCCATGATCAGATAGCCCATCGTGGCGACCATTATCGAGACCAGCAGTAGCGTCACCAAGCCGACGGGGCGGGTCGTTCTTGCCCGCCAATGATGGCCGCATTCACCACACACAACCCCGCGCCCCGAATAGGGCAACGGCAGGTGCAGCATGATCAAAGCGATCAACGCCGCCCGCCGCGACCGCTTCTGCTCGACCAGCTGTGAAGAACCACATGACGGACAGCAGGCCGCCTGCTCTCCATCCCCGAAAAGCTCAGATTCAGACTCAGGTTCTGAATCCCCAGCCGTCGCAGTGAATAAAACTGCCCTGGCCTCATCAAAGAATGGGTCAGGGACCTGCAGTTTTACTCCTCCAAGTGCCTGGGAGAGCATCCAGTTGGCCCAGACGTGGTGCTCGTGGAGCACAAAGCTGGGGATATTACGCTGCGACAACAACCCTTGGGCAATATAGGCTTCGGGCGCAGTCGTATAGGTGGCGACGGTTCGCAACATTTCGCCCCCTCAACGCAGTGATTGTTTGCTTAAGCAGTAAGGACAGAGCAGCAACAAAAAGCAGCGCTATTTAAACTGGCTCAACTGCGCCTGGGCCGCATTGCGCAGCAGAATGGAATCGGCAGCAATCAGCATAAAACTGGCGCCCAGTTGCCGATAGCGCTCAGCCTGTTGCGGGTCTCCACAATAGACGCCCGCGGCCTTGCCTGCCGCGGCAATGCGTTGCAGTGCCTGCTCTACCACCTCAACCACCTGCGGGTGACCCGGTTTACCAAGGTGGCCCAGTGCCGCAGCCAGATCCGCCGGCCCGACAAACAGGCCATCCACCCCATCAACCGCGGCAATGGCCTCCAGCGCATCCAGTCCGGCAAGGCTCTCAATCTGCAACACCAGGCAGAGCTCGCGCTCGGCTTCGTCCATGTAGTTGTCGACACCGTACCAGCGTGCCGCTCTGGCCATGCCGGCACCCACACCGCGGATACCCCGCAGGGGGTAACGAATTGCAGCCAC
>JBPEXY010000009.1:0-11482 GCA_052031065.1 Immundisolibacteraceae bacterium
AATCAGGCTGCTAGCGCTAATAATAGTCACGAACTTTGGACTGGGGCTAGAATTCCAGTGGATATCGTAGCTGAAATTGATCGTAAAATTGATGATGGTGTGCCCGGGACCGGAACTTTTCAATCAGCTCGGGGGTTGAACGCAGGTACTTGCGTTGCTGGTGGGACCTATAACGTTGCTACTGCGAATCCACAGCAGAATTGTGGTGGCGTGATCGTTGGGCTTTAGTCGGTAGCGTTTCCGGTTTACTGGGCTGGCTTTGTCAGCCCAGGTACTGTGTGGCCACAATTTCGTAGCTCCTTAACCTTGCCTGGTGGTCGTAGCATTGTGAGGTGATAATCAATTCATCGGCTTCGGTTCGATCAACAAACTCTTTCATCTGCGTGGCCACCTGATCTGCTGTGCCGATGGCAGCGCAGGTGAGGGAGTCCTGAACCATAGACCGACGCATCGGGTCGAGTTGGTCCAGATAACCTGCTACTGGAGGCGGAAGTTTTCCGGGCCTGCCGCTACGCAGGTTAACCATAGCCTGCTGCCAGGAGCTGGCCAGCATCCACGCTTCTTCTTCTTTGTCAGCAGCAAAAACGCTGTAGCCCAGCATGACATAGGGTTCAGCAAGGTATTCCGAGGGTTTGAAGCGCGCCCGATAGAGGTCGATTGCCTGTTGCATCTGGCCCGGTGCAAAGTGGGATGCAAAGGAGTAGGGAAGCCCCAACTCTGCTGCCAGCTGGGCGCCAAACAGACTCGATCCCAATATCCACACCGGTACTTTTAATCCCGCACCGGGTACTGCGCGGACACGTTGGCCTGGTTCAGCGGGCTTGAAATAATTCAGCAATTCCACCACGTCGCCTGGAAACTGGTTTTCGTCGGCATTCAGGTTTCGCCGCAGTGCGTAGGCGGTGGCCTGGTCGGTGCCGGGTGCGCGTCCCAGCCCGAGGTCGATCCGACCTGGAAACAGTGTTTCAAGTGTTCCAAACTGTTCGGCGATTACCAGTGGTGCGTGGTTCGGCAGCATAATACCGCCAGCACCTACCCGAATGGTTGTTGTGCCAGCTGCGACATGGCCGATCACCACCGCTGTGGCGGCGCTAGCGATGCCGGCCATGCCGTGATGTTCGGCAAGCCAGTAGCGATTAAACCCCCAGGTTTCTGCATGTCGTGCAAGGTCAAGGGTGTTTTGCAGCGAGGCGGCGGCATCGCTTCCTTCAATAACCGGGGAAAGGTCAAGCACGGATAGAGGAATCATTCGGGTTTTTCCAACAGTGGCGAGTGGGGTCAGGTTGCGTTTGGCCTATTTTAGTTGCAAACCGGCTGACCATGGGTTTTGTAATCGGTTCGACAGTTTGGTTTGCCAGTTTGGTGTTCATGGATGTTTGGTTGGGTAGTACGCTGGTCCGGTGAAGAGTTTGTCAAAAAAAACCCGTCAGTTTACGAGTGCGCTTCTACTATTGTTCTGGCTCGGAGTGCTGACTGCCCATGCGCAGGAATCTGCGGTTGTGCGTGTCGCGGTGGCGGCTAATTTTCGTTACCCGATGGTGCGACTAGCGGATGAATTTGAGCGCGCCAGTGGTCACCTTCTGGAGCCTGTTTTCGGTTCTTCCGGGAAATTTTATGCCCAGATTCTCCGCGGCGCGCCGTTCGATCTGTTTCTCTCTGCTGATCAGGAGAAGCCGGAAAAGCTCGTGCAGGCCGGGCTGGCTGATCGAAAAAACAGATTTACCTATGCTTTGGGGGCTTTGGTCCTCTGGTCTTCCTCCCCGGGCAAAGTGGATTCAGCAGGTAAGGTATTGTCGGCCGGTGAGTTTGCCAGGCTGGCGATTGCGAATCCGCGGTTTGCCCCCTACGGGGTTGCATCACTGCGGCTGCTGCAGCGACTCGGACTGGACGATATCGAACCGACCCGAATCGTGATGGGAGAAAATATCGCCCAGACCTTTCAGTTCGTTGCCACAGGGGGTGCTGACCTCGGTCTGGTGGCGCTGTCGCAGATGTACCTGTCTGTGGCGCAAGGGAGTCGATACTGGCTGGTGCCGGAAGAGTTATATCCGCCAATACGGCAGGATGGGGTGTTGCTTAAGCAGGGGCAATCGAACCCGGCTGCTCTCGAGTTGATGGAGTTTTTACAGTCTGAAAGTGCGTCAAGGATTGTTTCTTCTTCCGGCTATCGACTTCCAGGAGACCCATAGGTGGCGGTCACTCAGGACGACCTCATCGCCATCTGGTTGACCCTGAAGTTGGCCGGAATCGTCACCTTGCTGCTACTGCTGGTCTCTACGCCGCTGGCCTGGTGGCTGGTCCGTACCCGCTCTCCCATTAAAGGCTTCGTCAACGCGCTGGTGGCGTTGCCGTTGGTGCTACCACCGACGGTGCTCGGGTTTTATCTGCTACTGGTAATGGGTCCAGGTGGACCGCTTGGCAAGATTGCTGAAACCGCGGGGCTCGGAATGCTGCCCTTTACCTTTCCCGGTTTGGTGATTGCCTCTATGGTCTATTCGCTGCCATTTGTCGTTCAGCCGATTCAAACGGCAATACAGGCGCTCGGTAACCGGCCGCTGGAGGTGGCGGCAACCCTCGGCGCCGGCCCCTGGGACCGCTTTTTCTCAGTAGTGCTGCCACTCAGTAGAAATGGTTTTATCAATGGTGCGGTGATGGGGTTCGCCCATACTTTGGGGGAGTTTGGTGTGGTGCTGATGATCGGCGGGAACATCCCCGGTGTTACCCGGGTGGTATCGGTGCAACTGTACGATCACGTTGAAGCGCTGGAGTATGGACGGGCTCACTGGCTCGCGGCGCTGATGGTGGTTTTTTCCTTTCTGATTTTGCTGGCGATGTATAGCGTGAACGGTTCCAGCTCCCGATCCCGGTTTGGCCCAGACAGCTATGGATAAGCGCTTGATCAAGGTGATGGTTCAAGCCACCCATGGGGAGTTTTCCCTCGCGGTCGACCTGTCCGTCCCCGGTCAGGGGGTTACCGCGCTTTTTGGGCGTTCAGGCTCGGGAAAAACCACTCTGTTGCGCTGTATAGCGGGGTTGATACGACCCGCCTGGGGGGATGTGCGGATAAACGGTGAGGTTTGGCAAAGCGAAAATTTCTTCCTGCCGGTCCATCGCCGCTCCCTGGGCTATGTGTTCCAGGAGGCGAGTCTCTTCAGCCATCTGTCGGTTGCGGAAAATCTCCGCTATGCCACTGCCCGGGCACGTAAGTTGGAACCAGTGGTCTCCGACGCCGATGCTATAGAGTTATTGGGGATTGGAAAGATGCTCAAGCGCATGCCTGATCAGCTTTCCGGCGGTGAGCGCCAGCGGGTGGCGATTGCCCGGGCTCTGTTGGCGGCGCCGAAGCTCCTGTTGATGGATGAACCATTGGCTTCTCTGGATCAGGAGAGTAAACAGGAAATACTGCCCTATCTTGAAGATCTGCGAGACCAACTGCAGTTGGCGATTATCTATGTGAGTCACGCCATGGAGGAGGTGTCGCGACTTGCTGACCATATTGTTGTCATGGATGCGGGTGGCGTTCTGGTTGAGGGCGGTGTTTCGGAAACCCTTTCCAGAACAGATTTCCCCGTTGGTCAGGGAGACCAGCCTGGCGTCCTGCTACAGGGTGAAGTGGTTGAGCATGATCCGCAGTGGCATCTGCGCCGCGTCGATTTTGGTAGTGGCAGTCTCTGGCTGACCGAAGGCCGCCATCTGTCCGGAGAACGGGTGCGGGTCAGGGTACTGGCGCGGGATGTCAGTCTGGCACTCAACCAACATCGCGATACCAGTATTCTCAACTCATTTGAGGGTCTGGTCGCTGATATTGCCGAAGAGCCTCGGACCGGTTCGGCTCTGGCGCGGGTAGCGATCGGTGAGAGTTATCTGCTCAGCCAGCTGACTATGCGCTCCGTCGCTCATCTTAAATTAAAGGTTGGTAGTGCTGTCTGGGTGCAGGTTAAATCGGTCGCGCTGGTTGAATAGGCTTTCTTTAACTATCCGAAACGACCGGTTTGGAGGTCCGTCCAGTCCTGACCGTCAGTGGAGTAGCTTATCCTTGGTTTGGGGCTTCCGTTCGCACCTGCACAATAAAGGTGTGTATGAGAATCCGCTTATTTAGTGCTTCAATTTTAGTGATTTGTCAGTATCATCTAGCGGCTGCACGAGATTTATGTTGCGATGCGGTAAGATTTTAATGTTGCTGGCTCATCGTGCTGAACGATAGTTAAGAAAAGTAGTGACGTGTTCCAGCAAATACGCTTAAATTAAACCCGGTAATTCGTGGGGGAGAAGAGATGCAGACCAAAGCGGCCGTAGTCCGTGCCAAAGGTGGCCCGTTTTCCGTGGAAGAGGTAAACATAGCGGAGCCGGCGCCTGACCAGATTCTGGTCAAAATCGTTGCTGTCGGCATGTGCCATACCGATCTCACCATCCGTGACCAGAATATGGAAACCATGCTGCCGATGGTGCTGGGTCATGAAGGTGCAGGTATTGTCGAAAAGGTCGGCGCCAACGTCACCAAGGTTAAACCGGGTGATCACGTTGTGTTGACATTTCACACCTGTGGCCATTGTGGTAATTGCCTGGCGGGTAAACATCTTTCCTGTGAGAACGCGTTCGGACTCAATTTTGGCGGTCGTACCCACAGCGGTGACTGCACCATCCACGCTGGCGATGAGCCTCTGGGATGCAGCTTTTTTGGTCAATCCTCTTTTGCCGGGTACGCGCTTTCCTACGAGCGAAATACCGTGCCTGTTGATAAATCAGTGCCGCTTGAGCTGCTGGGGCCGCTCGGCTGTGGCGTGCAGACCGGAGCCGGCTCGGTTTTAAATGCCCTTAATCCGCCAGCTGGATCGGATATTGTTATTTTTGGCGCCGGCGCGGTGGGTTTGAGTGCGGTCATGGGCGCGGTGATCGCAAACTGCACAACCATCATCGCTGTCGATATCAAACAAAACCGGCTTGAGTTGGCCAAAGAGCTGGGCGCCACCCACGTGATCAATGCGGCCGAGACCAATCCGGTGGAGGCAGTGATGCAGCTGACCGCAGGTCGGGGTGCCAGCTATATGTTAGAAACGACCGGCAATGCCCAGGTGCTTGAGGGCGCGATCTACACCATCGCGATGGGCGGTGAGGGTGGTATTGTTGGCGCGCCGGCGATGGGCACCACGGTCAATATCGACGTCAATTTTATGCTCTTCAACCGCACCCTGCGTGGAATCATCGAAGGGGAGAGTAATTCTGATGTCTTTATTCCGGCGTTGATAGAGCTTTACAAGCAGGGTCGATTCCCGTTTGACAAACTGATCAGGTTTTACACCCTTGATGAGATTAATCAGGCGGCTGAGGACTCGGAGAATGGTTTGACTTTAAAACCAGTGCTCAAGTTAGCGTAAGGTTTTTATTTTGTAATCATGAAAATAACGTGTTAAAAACAAGAAATTAATAATAAAAATTAAAGTAATTTGGTAACAAACTGCAACAGAGGCGTCCATAAATGAAGAATAGAAGCAGCTTTAGGCGTTCAGCGCTTACCTCAGGGTTGGGTGTGCTGGCACTTGTCGGGGTTTCGCTGCCGGCATCCGCAGTCGACTTTGAGTACAGTGGTTATTTAAGGTCCCATCTTTCACTAAACCTTTCCAACAACACCAGTTGGCGAAATGGCCTCACGGAAGATTCGATCGGTGGCGAGGGTGAGCTCTCGATGGCGCGCTTTTCAGGAAAAATCGAAGCCTCATTCGATTTCGGAGCGTTCCAGATTGGCAGTGTCATGCGGGCGACAGAAGACCATCTGACCGGATACGAAAGAGACCTGAAACGGGCGACTTTCCTGAACCCTGTGGCAGTTACTAATCATGCGCTTACGCCAGCGCATCCGCTTTTCGCCCTTGCCGGTCTCCCTGCGGGTGGGGCGTTTGCGCTCCCGTTAGGTGCATTTCTCCCAGCGGGTCCGCCGACAACTATTGATGCGTTGAATGCTTTTTCTTCATATCTTGGACAGGCTGGTATCCCGTTGTTACCGCCGCTACCGTGTCAGACAGCGGCGGGTTTACCGACTTGTGACCCAACGCCATTTACTGGCTGGAATGGGGCTTTCGTTGGTGCCGGAGCGCTATCTGATTACACCGGCGATTATGACGACGATGATTTTCACGACATCATGCGCGAGCTTTACGTTACTTTCGACGTGGGTGAACGTTTTCACTTCAAGCTGGGTAAGCAGCAAGTGGTCTGGGGAGAGACGGATTTCTTCCGTGCGATGGATATCATTCATGGCTATGATCTGCGCTGGCGCAGTTTTCTTGAGCTTGAAAACGAAGAGCTGCGTAAACCGCTGATACTAGCGAACGTCGAAATCGATGTTCCAGAATGGGATGGTACCCTGCAGCTCATCTATCGCCCGGGTTGGGACGAAGCCGATGATGTCGGCAATCGCGGTGCGTTGGAGGGCGGCCGTTGGGCACCACAGCCGTGGGGTGGCGCTGGTGTTACCCAGTCCATCATCGGTCCTTATAACTATCATGCTGCAAACGGTGATGCTGACGATGCGAACTACGGTTTTCGCTGGTCTGGCGTCTGGAATCAGATCGGATACTCGCTGTCCTATTGGCGAGGGATTGATAACGACGGAATTGTCAATCGCAATCCGGTGTTGGGCGGGTCCAGCAGTTATGGAGCATTTGGTAGCGCGGGTAATCTGACTGAACTGATGTTTCCGATGATCGAAACCTTCGGTCTGTCGATGAACGCCTATGTCGAATCAATGGACTTGGTGGCCCGTGCTGAGGTGGCGTTTACGCCGAACAAACCTTACAACACCGGTACGGATACGTTTGTCGATCTGTTTGCATTTGGGCTGGGCTGTACGGATGCCAATTTTGGTGCTGACGGTATTGCCAGCTGTCCGGCGGTGCCCGGCCTTCTCGGTGCAGTTGAAGGAGCGGCAGGTGTTCCCGCTGGTACCTTCGGTTCTACTGCACCGCAGGACCTTTACGATATAGCTGTTTTGCGCAACGACCCGGCAAATTTGGCGGCTACGGCTTATGATCCGCTTACCGCCACCAACGCCCTGATGACCTTGTCGGTTCCAGGCCTAGGCCCGGTAGTTGAGAAGGACACTCTGCGTATCATGTTGGGTTTTGATAAAAACCTCAACCTGATGGATTGGCTGGGTACCCAAAGACCCTCGTTTTGGACTGTGCAGCTGTTCGATACCTGGATCACTAATTTCGATAAGGATGATGATATCGTAGATCTGTTCGGCTTCGGTGCGCCGAAGCGCGAACATTCAACCATCCTGACCAACGCGATTACCCTGAACTATGACTATGACACGATTAATCCGGGGCTTGCGGTCGGTGTTGACCTGGGTAACTTCGATATGTTCGTGATCCCGTCGCTGGATCTGGTGTTTGGTGATCACTGGCGGGTTCGACTCGAAGCCGATATCTTCCTGCCGCGCCATAGCAAAACCCAGAACCTCGGCTTTGTTGAAGATGATACCCGCCTGTTGGGTACCCTGGACAATCGTGATCAACTGGTAGCAAGGATTACCTATCAGTTCTAACTATCATTGAATTCAAAACTGGTCAGCTCCCCACCTGATGGTGGGGAGCTGTTTTTTTGCAAGAGTTTCTTCTAATACTTAAGCTAGCTATCTCTAGAGCCTCGGTTGCCAGCCCCTGCAATCGGTGAAATGACCCCCGCGGCAATTAGTTAGGAGTAGGTAGGTTTTATCTGTACCCCGTCACGTCAGGCACTGAAGACCCGAGAACACACCGTTAACGCAACGTTACCCTCAAGCTCTGACCTGTATTTGGATAAGGACATAAGTGAGTCAGGATGGCACATACTCTCACCTCTTTTATTAAATCAGCGATACCGCCGGTGGTGGTTGTCGTAGCGCTCGGATGGCTTTCAACCGTCGAAGTAGAGATGCCGGAAGTTTTCGTCGAAGAGCAGATCATTGAATTGCGGGACAGGTTTTATGATGTCGCGATTCCCGACGACAAGACCATCTGGGCCGTAGGCAAAAACGGGAAGATTGTTCGCAGTGATGATCGGGGCAGTACTTTTGTTGTACAGCAGACACCCACTATCGTCCACCTCCAATCCATTGCCGCGATTGATGCCTTAACCGCGGTTGTCGTAGGCAATGATGGAACGACACTGAACACCAGGGATGGGGGTAAGAATTGGCAACGGGTAGCGGCTCCATTAGGCGATATTGGTAACAAAATTTTCCGTGTTGAACAGTCTCCTGATGGGGTGCTGTGGGCCACTGCCGAATTTGGCTCTGTGCTGTTCAGCGATGATCTGGGATCGTCCTGGACGCGGGTTGGTGGTGATGCCGATGTCGCCTGGAATGATGTCGCCTTCGCTGGATCTAGGGTCTGCATTACCGGCGAGTTTGGCGGTCTGAGTTGCAGTGATGATCAGGGGGTCAGCTGGCAGGAGAAGGATTCCCAGGTTGACAACAGCATGATGGCAATCGCTTTTCGTGATCAACAGCACGGCCTGGCGGTAGGCCTCGATGGCAAGGTTATTCGCAGTGATGATGGCGGTGAAACCTGGGAGCTGATTGATTGCCCGACGTCCAAACAGTTATATGGGCTAAGCTGGACTGGCGATGAGTGGGCTATCGTTGGTGAGAAAGGTACCCTGCTTCTCTATGATCCTGCTGGCGGCACATGGGTGCAGGAAAACCTGGGGCCATTTGGGAATATCTGGCATACGGCGGTGACGCCGGGTCATGGCGGCCTGTATCTTTCTGGTCAGAAACTGGGGCTCTGGAAAGACGGTGCCTTAATTCAGTTTGGTCGCTTTCGATAGCCTTTTTCTGACTGCGGTCCGGGTTGTCTCCCATTCGCTCTATTCAAGAACTAACTCAACAGCCAGGGTGTGTTGATGATTGAACGTTTTGCAGATTTTTGTATTCGCCGGCGCTGGTTGGTGGTGAGTGCGATTTTTATCGCGTCAGCGATACTTTCTTTCTTTTCGACGCAGGTTGATTTTAAAACCGAGTTTCAGGATCTTCTGCCGGTTGATCACGAATACATCACTACTAATGATGAGTATAAAGAGACATTTGGCGGCTCCAATATCGTCAGCATCATGGTTGAGGTGGAAGAGGGCGATATCTTTCGTCGGGAAATTCTCGAGAAGATTCAGAGCATCACCAATGAGATGAATTTTGTACCGGCGGTTAATCAGTATCAGATTATTTCGCTGGCATCGCGTAAACTTAAGGATATCAAGGCGTCAACGTTTGGCATCGAGACCGAACCGCTGATGTTCCCAGATTTGCCTGCCAATGAGCGCGAAATTGAGCAGTTGCGCGAAGCGGTACTGGCAAACCCGCTCGTCTACGGTCGTTATGTTTCCCTTGATCAAAAATCGGCGTTGATTACCGTCGATTTCATCGACCGGCTCATCGATTACGAAAAAATCTACGCGAAAATCATGCAGGTGGTTGAGGACCATCAGGAGGAAGGGGTCAGGGTCAGGGCTGTCGGTGAACCGATATTGACCGGGTGGATAATTCACTTTTTACCCGAAACCCTGAAGATTTTCGGATTTACCATTTCCGCTATGGCGTTGGTGCTCTTTGTCACCGTGAGAACCTTTCGTGGGGTCCTATTACCGCTGCTCGCTGGTGCCATCAGTGGCGCCTGGGCACTCGGCTTCGCTGCATTGCTCGGTATCAACTTCGATCCGCTAATTATTGTGATAGCGTTTCTGGTCTCTGCGCGGGTGGTATCCCATGCCGTGCAGCTGTCGACGGCATTCGATGATGAAGTTGCCCGCGGTCTTGATGCCATCAGAGCAGCAAAAGCGAGTATGGCGGCGCTGTTCAGGCCTGGAATGCTTGGTGTCGCTACCGATACCGCGGCGGTGATGGTGGTTTACGTGATGCCGATGCCGCTGCTAAAAAAGACTTCTATCATCGGCAGTATCTGGGTTTCAACCATCGCTTTCAGTGCCATCATTCTTACCCCCGTTCTGCTTTCCTGGGTCAGACGACCGGAGCGTGTCGATTTCCCCGTCGATACCGGCAAAATCATCGAGAAAACCCTAAACCGTTGTGCGGATATCGTTATCGGTAAAGGCTCCTATGTGATTGTAGGGCTATCCCTGCTTATTTTTGGTACCGCCGGTTATTTCGCATTTAACGTTACTGTCGGTGATGCGAATCCCGGCTCGCCGCTGCTCTGGCCCGAGTCAACCTATAACCGCGATGCAACGGCGATAAACAGCGCTTTTCAGGGCAGTGACCGCATGTTCGTCGTCGTCGAGGGGAAGCAGGCAGATGTTCTAAAGCAGCCGTCGACGTTGAATAACATGGAAAAGTTCCAGCGCTATCTGGAAAATCAGCCGGAAATAGGTGGTTCGGTTTCACTGGTTGATCTGATCGGTCCGGTCAACGTTAGCCTCCATGAGGGCAACAAGCGGTTCGATGAGTACGGGTCTGATGCAAACATCAATGGTGAACTGGTCTATATGTACCTGCAGGGAGCGGACCCTGGAGACATAGACCGTTTTTCCGATGTTAATTACCAGATCGGTGCCATCACCGCTTATTTCCGTGATCACAAAGGTGAAACGATTCGAACCTCAATATCCCGGATCAAGGAATTCATAGCCGAGAACCCTCTGGAAGGGGCGGAGTATAGATTGGCCGGTGGGTTGATCGGAGTGCTCGCTGCCGTCAACGAGGAGATCTTTCGCGGCCAGGTAGAAAGTATTGCGCTGGCATTGCTGGTGTTATTTGTGCTGGCTGCGCTGGCATATCGCTCTACCATTGCGGGACTGTTTTTTATTCCCCTGGTGCTAATGTCCAACGCGGTAACCTTTGCGTTTATGTACTGGCAGGATATTGGCATGAATATCAACACCCTGCCGGTGGCGGCCTTAGGCATTGGGTTGGGTGTCGACTACGCGTTTTATATTGTTGATGGTGTCCGTGAACGCTATCTCGAGCGGCGAGACATTGATTCTGCGCTACGCGGTTCGCTGTTAACCGCCGGGCGTGGCGTGCTGGTGACAGGAACCACGATGATTTTGGCTGTTTTGCTGTGGTACAGTTCGTCGCTCAGATTTCAGGCTGAGATGGGTCTTTTGATTGCGCTCTGGTTAACGGTTTCCGCGATCAGCTCGATCTTCCTGATTCCGGCGATGGTCTACATATTTAAGCCACGTTTTGTCTTCGGCGATGCAGTCGAGGCGAAACAGGCGGGGGCGGCCGTTCCGGCTTAGAAGCGTGTACAATTCCTGGTCCCCAGGTCATCAATGGGGTAAACCGGTTGTGTATACAGTGATCAATGTTAACCAAGGCAAGGGCAATGGCCGAACTAATTAAACTTTGTAGTACAGATGATGTGAAGGAAGAGGCACCGATCCAGGTTAATCCTGAAGGCTTTCCGCAGCTCTCGGTTTGGGAATATGAAGGCGATTTTTTCGTCGTCGATGATATGTGTACCCATGGCATGGCCTGGATGACCGA
>JBPEXY010000090.1:0-2159 GCA_052031065.1 Immundisolibacteraceae bacterium
GAGAGATAGCGTGTTCAAAACAAACCCCTTGGCGAAAAAACGCACCAACCAGGTGCAAACAACCCTCGTCGAAGGCATTGCTTTGGTGTATCAATGGTGGTGTCAATGGGGGCTCTGACCCGAATGGCACTAAGTTAAGCCCCTTCAGCGCCGTATCTACCGCGGTGCGCCTGTTCCATCATTTCGTGCCGGGGCGCGGTCATTAACTGGTAGTTTTTCGGCCTTCGTTTCACCGCCCTGGGTTCGCCCCTGTCGGGTCGGTTTGGCACTATCGTCTCGGCAATGACGGCCCGTAACAGGGCCACCAGCCGGCGTTGTTCGGTGGGACTGTTTTTAGCCTGCACCATCATCGGCTCCCACTGGCGCAGTGCCTGCACGCTGGCGGCGAAACTCAGTCGCCTGACCGGTGCTTTTTCTGCCTTAACTGCATCGACCATTAACCCGCGGATACAGTTGTAAACAATCCAGTGCATGGCGATCTCTTTGCGGATCATGTCCGGCGTTTTACAGCGTAGAATATCCATCCCCAGCGTGGCTTTAATGTCTCGAAAGAATAGCTCCACGTCCCAGCGCTGACGGTACAGCTCAATGATTTGATCCGCCGGGTATTTCACCGGATCCAGCAGCGTGGTGACAATATGAAACAGCGCCCCACGAAAACCAGGCTGGGTGATCACGACCTTGATCTGACGAAGGGTTAAGTGCTCTGGCAGGGCCTGCCACTGCTGATCGGAGTAAGCTGCATTACGGCGCCGTTTGGGTTTTTGCCACTGAATCAGTAAATCTCCCTCCCCCAGGACTTTCAGGGCATTACCGGCAGTCACCACGGGTCGGCGGGCCAGGCTGACCACCGAATCCACGCCTCGGTCTTTAAAGGCACTCAGGTCAAAGTAGCTACAGAAGCCTTTGTCACCGAGGAAAATATCATTGGCTTCAAAACTGCTCCACTGCTGGCGCAGCAGGGGCAGTTCACTACTTTTTTTATTGCCCAGGCGGTAGCTGATCAGGCCACCGGTTTGCAAACAAAAGCAGGCGCAGGCGCTGGCCTGCGGGAAGCCACAGCCCGGCTTTTGACTTAACGATTGTGGCCACTGCTGCTGATTCTGTGGCGTGTCCGGCATGCTCAGCCCCGTGCCGTCGGCAACGATCACCCGGCGGCCCTGTAATAAGGCGGGGTCGAGCCGTGGCTGAAGGCGGTGAACCGTGTCCTGTAACACCCCCTCCAGCTCCGATAGGGACAGCTTCTGTCTGGCCTGGCAGTAGGCACTGGTGCTGGACACCGGCACCGTGTCTGAGGTCAGCGCGAGATAGCTTTGAAGTTTCCGTACCGCCGCCTGGCAGCTGCCGTCGTTATCCAGAACCTGAGAAAAGAACGCCCAGAAGGTATTTTCCTTGCTATAGATTCGACGCCGACTGAGCACCCCGGATTCCGCCGGTTTGAGCCGATGGCTGGGGATTAAATGGTCGAAACAGGCGCTTAGCTGATTGAAGGTTTTCTGGCGAATATCATCGAGTTTCTGGGCCAGAACTTGGTGAGCTGAACGGGGTTTGCGACGCAGGGTCTGAAGATGAAAGCCGGGTAGGTACAACGTCTTGTTTTTCATGCGCTATTATCGCATTTTAGACGCTGGAATGAGTGTCAAATAATCATGCTAAAAGGGCTTAACTTAGTGCCATTCGGGTCAGACTCGATTGATATTGGGTTATCGATAACTTAACATGCTCACCTCTTCTCCGCTGAGCATCAGCCATGGCCCGTTTACCGCGTTTTAATCTGCCCGGCCAACCGCAGCATGTAATTGTGCGGGGTAATAACCGCGAACCTATTTTTTACGCGGAAGCCGATTATCAGTTCTACCTGACTAAACTCCAACAAGCCTGTGAAAAGCACCAGTGTGATCTTCACGCCTACGTGCTGATGACCAATCATGTTCACCTGCTGATCACCCCCAGGACTGAACAGGCCATTGGCAAAGCCCTGCAGATGTTAGGGCGCTACTACGTGCAGTACTTTAATTACACCTATCACCGTACCGGCACCTTATGGGAAGGCCGGTACAAAGCCACACTGATTGACTCAGAGACTTACCTGCTCACCTGTTACCGCTATATCGAGCTTAATCCTGTGCGGGCGATGGAGAACGTCAACCATCCCTCGG
>JBPEXY010000091.1:0-3086 GCA_052031065.1 Immundisolibacteraceae bacterium
CAGAGGCTCGATCTCGATGCTCGAGAAGCCAGCCTCAGTCAGTAGGCAATCGAGATGTTGCGGATCTGCCATCGAAAACGGTCCCGGTGCAAACGGATCAGCCGGCGCTTTCGGTCGATCCTCCTCTGGCAGCAGCGCCACAGCAGCACGGCTAGCGTCATACAACCAGGGATTTTCCTTTATCGCGCGCCAGCACATAAACACCATGCGTCCATCAGGTTTCAATGCCCGCCGAAGGTTACTCAGCGCGGCAACCGGATGATCAAAAAACATGGTTCCCAGGCGCGAGTAGATCAAATCAAAATGTTGCGCAGGAAACTCCCCATCGACGACATCAACCTGAACAAAGCTGAGCAGCGGCGTTGATCCGTGGCGTTGGCGCGCCACCTCAAGAATAGTGCCGGAAACATCCGCGCCGACAACCTCACCATCCGGTGCCACCGCCAACGCAAGATCCCGACTGGTTACCCCTCCACCGCAGCCAACATCCAGCACCACCTCGCCATTTTTTGGTGCCGCCGCCGTCAACAGCGCAGCAGTCATGGTGCGAAAGTGCTGCTCTGATGCATCCATGGTTTTAAGCCAGGCTGTCCCGCCGTCACCATTCCAGTAGGTATGCGCGTCACTGCTGGGCGCTGCCTGATTCGCCTTGATAAAACTCGACACTCTTGATCCTCCTGTCCTGCTGATCTGGCTCTTCAAGCGCAGCCTGAATCACCACTGCGACTAGACAGCCCAGTAATCGCCTACATAATCTACACGCCTAACAGGCGATTTCTAGCGGTTTACAGCTACTGGGTAGCTTAATGTGCGGTCGTTACAACATCATCCCGGATGTCGATGCGTGGCTCGCAGCATTCGAGCTGGACACAGCTGCGGCAGATAAACTGGATCAGCTCGCGGCAAACTACAATGTAACACCGGGCACTACCGTACCCATCGTCACCTTTCAGCCGGTAGAACAACACCACACGCTGACCTGCGCTCAATGGGGACTAATCCCACATTGGGTTAAAGAGGCGCGCGGCGCAAAACCGTTGATTAATGCACGTAGCGAAACCGTGCTCGACAAACCTGCTTTTCGCCAATCGATGATGAACTCCCGCTGCCTGATACCAGCAACCGGTTTTTACGAATGGCGTCCCAAACAAGAGGGAGAAACCGCTAAACAGCCCTACCATTTTTATCACAGAAATGGGGGGCCTTTGGGATTCGCTGGTCTATTACAGAAATGGCAGGACCCGGTTGCGCAGACAGTCGTAAACACCTGCGCAGTTCTCACCACCAGCGCTAACCAGGCAATGGCAGAAATCCATCAGAGAATGCCGGTGATACTGAATCCGGCTGACTACCATAGGTGGCTTACGGAAGACTACGACCGAAGCATCAACTTGCTTAAGCCATGCCCCAATGACTGGCTGACAGCCGAGCCAATTTCAACTCACGTCAACAGTCCAGCGCACAATGATTACCGGTGCGTCGAGCCTATTCAGTTAGATTAAGGTTGCTGCACTAAATGGTGCCCAGGGCCGGAATCGAACCGGCACGGTATTGCTACCGAGGGATTTTAAGTCCCTTGCGTCTACCAATTTCGCCACCTGGGCACTACTGAACCAACCGCCACTCGGGGTGGCCTGACCCTACCGCCAGCGCGCTGCGCTGGTCCTTGCGGTCGCTACCGGCATCCTGCCTCTCGCGACACTTGTGCTTCCTGCACGTCGCCTACCCATTTCGCCACCTGGGCATTACTGAACCAACCGCCACTCGGGGTGGCCTGGTCCTGCCGCCAGCGCGTTGCGTTGATTTTCTTATTGAGTGGCTAATTATCGAACCCTGCTCCGACGGGACCCGATATTTGCGGCAAATTATAACGCCCTGCGAGGCGACCCGCTTGGGAAATGAAAATTCTGCTCGATGGCTAAATCAACCAGAAATGGCTCTCCTGGGTGAACCTGTGCTTCGCTTGCGACACCAGAATTTATGCAGTTCGTTCACCATTATCAGGATCAGCGCAATACCCAGCAGCTCGGCCCATTGCGCGATTGATACCGGGTTAACCTCCAATACCTCCCTCAAACCGGGCAGGTACATGGCCCCGATGTGGATCGTTTGCGCAATGACAATACCGAGTAGCAGCAAGGGGTTGCCCAGAATCGGCATTCGAAACAGCGAACGCCGCTCGGAACGGCTGTTCAGGGCATGTACATTCTCAAACAGCACCATCAGCAGCAGGGTCAGATTGCGCGCCTCCTGCTCTGGCATCTGCTGTAACGAGATGGCGAAAATGGTAAACGCCACCGAACCCATAACCAGCGCATTGACGACAACCTTTTCTATCATCAGTCGATCGAAGATTGGCTCGCCGGGCGGCCGGGGAGGTCGTTCCAGTTCGCCCCCCTCTGCTGGTTCAAATGCCAGCGCAACATCCTGGATACCATTAGTTACCAGATTCAGCCAGAGCAGTTGCAGCGGAAACAGTGGCAGTGGCAATCCGGCGATCAGTGACAGCAGAAAAAGTATGATTTCCGCAGCGCCGGTTGAGATCAGCAGGAATATCACTTTGCGAATGTTGTTGTAGACAATCCGACCTTCCCTGACGCCGTTAACGATCGACGCAAAGTGGTCGTCTGTGAGGATAAGGTCTGCCGATTCTCGGGCCACATCGGTACCGTTCTTGCCCATCGCAATGCCCACATTGGCATGGGTGAGCGCGGGGGCATCATTGACACCATCACCGGTAACGGCAACAAAATGGCCAGCGTGTATCAACTGTTCAACAATCTGCCTTTTTTGTCCCGGCTCGACCCGCGCGAACAGCGTTGAGCCGGCAACCAGTGCAGCAAAAACTTCTGCCCCCTGCTGCTCAGCCGCGCTTAGCTCGCTACCGGTTACCGCCCGACCCCCAGTGTCCATCCCCAGCTCGTTGGCGATTGCCAGAGCGGTCTGCGGATGATCACCGGTTATCATCGCCACTTCGATCTGCGCCTTTCGACATTGCTCGATGGCTTCCTTAACATCAGGCCGCAGAGGGTCAATCATGCCAACCAGCCCGAGGAAGGTCATACCGACCATCTCTTCAGCCAGTT
>JBPEXY010000092.1:0-4720 GCA_052031065.1 Immundisolibacteraceae bacterium
TAAAAAGCCCTCGATACCCCAAGGTCTTTTACTCTTAGGCCTAAATGGTTGATTCGGGTTATCTCTTTCACTATTTACCTAATCTCCATGGCTATCCCGCTGCGGTGTTATTCGGACCATAGTCGGCAACTTCTTTCAGCGCAGGTACATAAGAACTCGCAGCGCGGGTTGCAGTGAATTTACGCCGTACCTTCACTATCGTCTACGCTCTATCCTGTCTGTGCAAACGCGTCGCGGCCTACGTTCGCGTTATGTGTTGATCTGATCAATAACCAGATGGGCACGCAGCCGTGGCCAGATTGTTGATCAGCCCGGGATCAGCCCGGGAAAGAAGCCGGGCTCTCACATCCCCGCAGCTACGCAGCGCAGCACGCCATATTCAAATTCGCCATCAAAAGCATCGTAAACCGGTTTTAGCCTGATCGGCTCCTCGCCCTGTAGCGATTCGATCATCAGCACTATCTGGTGGTGTTGTTCTGCGTTTAGCCCGGTAACCTCAAGCACATCCAGTGACCCTATCGCGATTGCTTCGGCCAGGTGGGTATAGATGGTGTTCGGCTGTACGCCTCTCGTGCTGGCGGTTTGTTCCACGCATTTGCACTGCTGGTAAGCCATCAGCGTTTCGTTGACGGTATCGCTCAGGCGGTTGTCGAGCAGTGGCGGTAGTGGATGGGCGGTAATCGCGGCGACAAACTGGCTACCGTAGCGGCGTAATTTTTGTTCTCCCACGCCGGAAACCTGTCCCATTGCCGCGATCGAATCAGGGCGCAGTCGAATCATCTCCTGCAGGGTGGCGTCGTGAAATATGACGTAAGGTGGCACACCGGCTTCGTTCGCCAGCTCGGTTCTGAGGGTTCTAAGCGCCTCCCACAGGGGTTGGTCCTGGGGCCGAACGGCTGTTTTGCCTTTTTTCTCTTTCCCTCGTTGCTCAACCTTCGCTTGTTTTCGAAGCTGCAGAGGCTGCTCACCTTTTAGCAGTGGCCGGCACTTCTCGGTTAGGCGCAGGGCGCCGTAACCTTCCGGGTCTATCTCTAGATGACCGAGGGCAATCAGTTGGCGAAACAGCGTGCGCCATTCGGTCTGGGTGAGTTCGGTGCCAACACCATAGGTACTAAGCTGATCGTGCCCGTTTTGCTGCAGGCGCGGGTCACTGTTGCCGAGCAGAATGTCGGTGAGGTAGTTGACCCCAAACCGCTGGCCACTGCGATACACCGTGGAGAGGGCTTTTTGCGCGGCCACGGTGCCATCCCAGTGTTCAGGTGGGTTCAGGCAGTTATCGCAGTTTCCACAGGTGGTGGGCGATTGTTCGCCAAAATAGTCCAGCAGCGCCTGGCGGCGGCAGGTAATCAGCTCGCACAGCCCGAGCATCGATTCAAGCTTGTGGTGTTCAACCCGCTTATGGGCCTCGTCCGCGGTGGAATCCTGCGTAAACTGGCGCAGGGTGATCACGTCCTGCAGACCATAGGCCATCCAGGCGCTGGCGGGTTCACCGTCGCGGCCAGCGCGGCCGGTCTCCTGGTAATAGGCCTCAATACTTTTTGGCAGGCTCAGGTGGGCAACAAAACGCACGTCGGGCTTGTCGATACCCATGCCGAAGGCGATGGTCGCGACCATAATCACCCCCTCTTCGCGCAGAAAGCGCTGCTGATTTTGCTGCCGCTGCTGTGACGACAACCCGGCATGATAAGGCAACGCCACCTTGCCCTGTTCGCACAGCCAGTCGGCAATCGCCTCTACTTTTTTACGCGACAGGCAGTAAACAATACCGGCCTCTTCGGCGTGATTCTCTGCAATAAACCGCCACAGCCGCTGTTTGGGATTGTTGCCTTCTGAAATGGCATAGGTGATGTTGGGGCGGTCAAAACTGTTGATAAACACCTGCGCCCGGTCGAGCTGCAACTGGTGGATGATTTCATCCCGGGTGCGCTGGTCGGCGGTGGCGGTCAGCGCGATACGCGGCACGCTGGGGTAGCGTTCGTGCAGAATCGTCAACTGCCGGTATTCGACCCGAAAATCGTGTCCCCATTGGGAGACACAGTGCGCCTCGTCTATGGCAAACAGGGCAAGCTCACAGCCATCAAGCAGCGCTAACATGCGTTCGGTTAACAGCCTTTCGGGGGCGATGTAGAGCAGGTCAATTTCACCATTAACCAGCTGCTGTTCTACGCGCCTCGATTCGTCAGCGGTGAGGCTGGAGTTGAGAAACGCGGCGTTAACCCCCAGCTGCCGCAGTGCCTCGACCTGGTCCTGCATCAGCGCAATCAGGGGTGAAACAACCACCGCAACTCCCGGTCGTATCAGCGCCGGAATCTGATAGCAGAGCGACTTGCCGCCGCCGGTAGGCATGAGCACAAAGGCATCATTGCCGGCGACCAGTTGCTCAATTACCGCCTGCTGTGAGTGGCGAAAGGAATCGTAACCAAAGGTGGTTTGCAGAATCTGTTCGGCGAGATTGCTGCCGTCATTCATGAAGGGCTTCCGTGTTTACTGTTTGGCTGGGCCGGGACTTTACCGACCCCGCTGACCACTTTGGGGCTTAGGGGCGCTTAGAATCTCTGCGTCGCTGCTGCACTGTCATGCAGGCTACAGGAGATGATCTTAAGCGAGGGAATTTGCTTGATTAATAAGCCGAATTCCCAAGTACAATCCGTTCAGATAATTCATGGTAAATAGTGGATGGTACGCCGCATATCTTCTCCGCCGTGGCTGGCCATCCCGGCACGAATCGGCTTCAGCACCAGTGCACGACTCACCTCCAGAAGGTAGCTATCCGGTCAACGTCATCAAGATAGATATTTTCCCACTGACCCCCGCAGGAAACTACATAGTAGAGCGCGCCTCCATGTTCAATTCTTAGAGGACGAGCCATGGTGCGGACAATACATTAAATTTGCTGGATTGCAAGACCTGACCCCGGGGGCGTGCGAGGGCTTGCGTGACCCCGAGGGCTTGCGCCCTTCAGAGGGACTTCGCCACATCGATGCCGTCATTCGGGAAAATTCTGTTGTGTGCGAACACGTCCCTTCATAAATCATGGCGTTATAAGCAGCTTTGATCAACTCTGCTTTCGATTCTGGTCGTCGATCAGTGCACTACTCCTGCCGTGCGCAGTTCTGTGATCTCTCCTGCGTCATAGCCCAACTCTGCCAGTATCTGTTCGCTCTGTTCACCAATCCTCGGTGCGGTTGCAGGCGGGTTGGGTGTGTAACCACTGAGTGAGAAGGGGAGTCCCGGGACCTTGAAGTCGCCATAGTCGGTATCGGTGCCCCGGACCAACACTCCCAGTTCGTCAACCTGGCCTTCGTTAATTACTGAAGCGAAGTCGTTGACCGGTGAACAGGGGACTTTGGCGGTTTTCAGCAGGTTTAAAAGCTCCGTCGAAGGGTATTGGCTAATCGCCTCGGAAAGGGCGGTGACGCAGGCTTCGCGGTTGACCACGCGCGACTGGTTGTTGATGAAGCGCTGATCTTCCAGCAGATGGTGCTGGTCAAGCGCGCGGCAGAGGCGTTCCCACAATCCCTGGTTGCCGCCGGCGATGAACACAAAACCATCTGTAGTTGGGAATGCCTGGTAGGGCACCAGCTGTGGGTGGGCGGTGCCCATGCGTTGTGGTTGTGAACCGTGCTGCAGGTAGTTGGCCATGGCATTGGCCATCAGCCCCATGGAGGTGCCCAGCAGAGAGGTTTCCACTTTGCCTCCACGGCCGGTGACACCGCGCCGCAATAGGCCGGCCAATGTGCCGAGGGCGGACATAACCCCGGTGCCCATGTCGAGAAAAGAAACTCCGCAGCGAACCGGTTCGCCGCCGGCAGAGCCGGTGATGGCCATGGCGCCGGAGTAGGCCTGCACCAGGGCTTCATAACCGGCGTCTTTGGCTTTCGGTCCGACTCTGCCGAAGGCGGAGATACTGGTGTAAACCAGTTTGGGGTTGAGTGATTCCAGCACCGGCCAGCCGAGGCCGAAGCGTTCCATCTCTCCGGTTTTGAAGTTCTCGACCAGCACGTCGGCATCTGCCACCAGTTTTTTGAAGATTTCTATGGCCTCCGGCTTTTTCAAATCCAGCGCAATACTGCGTTTATTCAGGTTGAGGGCCAGAAAACTGCTGCCCATCTCCCCCTGGTGAGGCGGCCAGACGCGCCCCTCGTCTCCACCAGGGCCTTCCACCTTGATCACTTCTGCGCCGAGCAGGCCAAGCAGAGTGGCGCAGTAAGGGCCGGCGAGCACGCGTGAGCAGTCGATGACCTTCAGGCCGTCGAGGGGTGGCAGTTCTGGTTCGGGGTTCTGGGTTTCGTTAGACATGGCAGGCTAGTGATTTTGATGTTTAAGGGAAGGTTGCGGGCCGGGTGTCGCTATCCGCGCAGGAACCTGAACGATGGGCATCTATTGTCCAACAAACTGAGCAGGTCTGGGGTGGCCTGGAGTGTAGTTGGCGTCTCAAGGGAGCAGGCAGCACTTTTTTTGTCGCGGCCAGTCAATGCGGCGCAGCGTCAGTCGCAGCTCTGCAGAGCTATTTGAAAGGGGCCCTGGAGGTTTTGCCCAGCGCTTTAATAGGCGGCGGAAAGCTTCTCCCACGGCCATGCTTCCCGTGGCCAGGGGCCGAAAACATCTCAGTACCTGATCTAGGCCATTTTTGGGGTGATTTACGCTGGCTCCAGTCAAACGGCAAGCTGGCTTACAAGGCTATACTGGCCGGTCTGTGCCTTAACGAGCGTTTGGGCGG
>JBPEXY010000093.1:0-2241 GCA_052031065.1 Immundisolibacteraceae bacterium
CTGTGAGTATTTCGCGTTTTTCTATGCCGAATTTCTCCATGGTTTCGTAGTAAACGGTGCTGCACGCCGTCAGGGTTATGACAAACATCAGGGTGAGCAGAGGGCGGATAGAAGATGGTGAGGGCATTGAACTTCCTTGTTTTGGGTGGATCGCCGGACGGTTGGCGTAGACAGTACCAGTTGCGTTGGGGATCGTCGACGGGCGCCATCCACAGGGGTTGTTTGGTCAACGACTTGCTCTGCGGCTGGCATTGTTGCAGCGGATTGACCCTCGAGGTAGTGTCAGCCGATTGAAATGTAGGCTGATTTAAGTGGGCGGCTAACTCAAGTAGGCAGCACAATCGGCTCAGTATTCGTCTGCAACCAGTGCCCTTTGGGCCGTAGCAGGGCTTCTTCAGGATATCTTCGTGACCAGGCTCGATAGAAAGACACATTGGCAAAACGTTTACCGGCGGAAGGAGACCACAGAAGTGAGCTGGTTTCAGACCCGGCCTGCGCTTTCACTGGAGCTGATTGCCAACTGCGGTGCCGACAGCTCGGCGGCGATTATTGATATCGGCGGCGGTGCATCTTTGCTGGTCGACTATCTGCTGCAGCGGGGGCATACCGATATCACAGTTCTGGATATTTCAGCGGCGGCATTGCAGAAGTCGAAGCACAGGCTTGGGGCAGATGCAGCGAAGGTCTGCTGGATTGAATCAGACATCACCCACTTCACCCCTGGCCGGCAATATGCTGTCTGGCATGATCGCGCGGTGTTTCACTTCCTGACCGAAGCGGAGGACCGGCGGCGCTATGTCGATACCCTGAAGAATGCCTTAGCAGCGGGTGGCCATTTAGTTCTGGCTGCGTTTGCCCTGGGTGGCCCGGAGCAGTGCAGCGGTTTGCCAATCATTCAATACAACGCCGGGAAGCTTCTGGGTGAACTTGGACCGGGTTTCAGGCTTGTTGAAGAAAGCGCAGAAGAGCACATCACGCCGGCTCAACAGGTGCAAAAATTTGCTTACTTCCGCATTCTTTACGCTGGTGACAAGTAAAAGTCATACAGATACTGATATCGACCCCGCCAGAGCGGGCAACCAGAACTCCAGAACAATCAATCCACAGGGTCATTCGATGAACTCATTAACGGACCTGTCCGCTGGCGTCGCGGCGATGCTCAAGAATCGGGGAGAAACCATTTCGGTAGCTGAATCCTCCACCGGTGGGCTCATCTCAGCTGCACTGCTGGCCACGCCGGGAGCCTCCGGGTTTTTTGAAGGAGGTGGTGTGGTCTATAGCCTTGAGTCCCGGCGGCAACTGCTCGGCGTTACCGATAGTCAGGTGGCTGATCTGTCGCCGCTGAGTGAGGAGTACATTGCCATCTGCGCGGTCGCCATTCGGCAGAAGCTGGGCACCACCTGGAGTATTGCGGAAATCGGTGCCAGCGGCCCGGCCGGCACTCGCTATGGCCACCCGCCCGGTATCTGTGCCTTAGCCATTGATGGCCCGCTGCAGGTCACCCGGTTGGTTGAAACGGGCAGCAACGACCGCGAGACCAACATGTGGGCTTTCGCCAAAGCAGCGCTTGGGCTGCTGGGTGACGCGATGCAGAAATTGGTCACCAGCGACCTGGGATAAGCGATCTGTACACTAGCCGAGGGGAGTCTTCGAGATTCTATTCAATGCTATCAATAGATCCGGCCAAACCACGATGCGGAAGATCACTCCAAATTCAGAGCCTTTACATCAACGCACCAACCCGAAAACCACCACCCACCAGGTCGATCAATCCCACCAGATGCGGCGGCACCGATCTGCTAGACCCGATATTCAGCTGACCCTCTGATGCAATTTTTTTGGCACATCGAAGGATCATGTTCGAGCATTCTGAACCATCACTCAGAAGAACCCGCCAATCACCTTCAACTGCACGACTTACACCTGATACATCTACCAGGGTCCGATTCTGCCAGGGAACCACCAGTTCAACGCGAACCAGCAGCATCCACACCGCGCTATCCTTATCGCCAGACGCCAGGACGACGCTTTGGTCAGGAATCAGTTGGTGAGGACCGCCTGTTTGGGCCGCTCGCTCGCAGCCACTCCAGATGTCCATGAAAATAAAAACCATCAATCTACTGCGCCACGCCAAGTCCAGCTGGAGCGATCCGCTGCTGGAGGATATCGACCGGCCGCTAAACAAACGCGGAGAAAACGCAGCCAGATTTATGGCCGGGCAGATCGCCGCCACCGGTTGCC
>JBPEXY010000094.1:0-10499 GCA_052031065.1 Immundisolibacteraceae bacterium
CAGGAACTGGAATCAAAATTCCAGCAGATCAACAACGCTCGACTATCCCGTCTGCAGACCTCCCTCTCCGGCAGACAGTGGGACCTGCTTTGCGCGATTCCGGCGCTGCTACATATCAATGTGCCGGCCCTGCCCGGTTTTGTTGAAGATGCTCCAGTTGGTTTGCGTAATTTTGACCCCGACAAGGAACTAATCAGCGCCCTGACCCGCCTGGTTACCGGGTTTCGATACCAGCAACAGGCGGTCAGGCAATATTCGCTGCTTTCGGTATTCATGATGGGCAGCAGTGGCAGTATCGCTTTTACTGCCCATTCCGATTTCGACATCTGGGTCTGTGTGTCACCAATTCTGGATAGCGCCGGCCGTGCATTACTGGAGCAAAAATTTCTCCTGCTGGAAAACTGGGCCGACAGGCGCGGCATGGAGATTCACTTCTTCATCGTCGACGAGGATCAGTTCCAGTCGGGCGAGGTTTCTGACCTTTCCAGCGAAAGCAGCGGTACCGCACAACGGTTTCTATTATTGGACGAGTTTTACCGCACAGCGATTCTGATGGCCGGCCTGCCACCGTTGTGGTGGATTGTCCCTGCCAGCGAAGAGGAAGATTATGACCAGTTCGTGAAACAGCTCGCACACAGACCGGGGCTAAAGGTCGAAAACTTCATCGACTTTGGTCCCCTGGCAAATATCCCGGTTGAGGAGTTCACCGGGGCAGGACTATGGCAAGTCTCCAAAGGTATCGACTCACCCTACAAGTCGGTGATGAAAATTATTCTGATGGAGGCTTATATCGACGAACACCCACACACCGAGCTCGCCAGCCTGCAATATAAAAAACGTGTTGAACAGGGCACGACTGAGCTCGACAAACTTGATCCCTATCTGTTGATGTTTGAAAAGGGGGAGTCCTTCCTTTCGCGCACAGACCAGCAGGAACGAATAGAGCTGTTACGCCACTGTTTTTACCTGAAAATCGGTGAGCGGTTAAGTCAGAAAAGGGGCGGCTCGGCGCAACTCGCGACCACGCGTAACCAACTGATGCGGGCTTATATCTCTCAATGGGGCTGGGACGAAGCAAAAATTGCGCTACTGGATAATCGTTCCAACTGGCGCATCACCCAGGTGATGGCGGAAACCCGCTCTATCCACAGGGAGCTCAGCAGCAGCTACACCCAGCTTTCCAGGGGGACGGCAGAACACACTGCCTCCAGCGCTATCAGCGAGGCAGATCTACACGTGCTTGCCAGGGGCATCTACTCCGCGCTTGAACGACGACCGGGGAAAATAGAGATTGTTAACCGCAAACCGGACCAGATCAGCAGCGAAGCGGCCCTGATCGTTAATAGTGGGCGTGACCGCAATGGTAATGACGCCTGGATGCTTTACAGCCACAGCGACTATGACAAGGAACAGAGCAAACCGATCAAACGATTTCATAACGCAGTGGAGCTGGTGCTCTGGTCAATTCTGAACAGTGTGGTCGCGCCCCACAGCCGCTGGCTGATCAACAGTCGAAGCAGCCATCTGAACGAACGGGAACTGACCCTACTGGGTGAGTTTGTCCGTCAGCACCTTCGCATCCCCGGTTCATTGATGGCTACCGTGGAAGATCTCGCCGGCCCGCTACGCTATACCGAGCTACTGGTGCTGGTAAATGTTGGCTACGAGCCTTTTGCTCACCTGCTACGCAAAGGGGTACGCATCACCAGTACCCGCTCTAACCCGCTGTGCTTTGGCGACTCCCGGCAAAATACCATTGGCAGCATCGACCTTGTCTATCGCTCCACGTGGGGAGAGATAACCTGCCAACACCAACAGGGTAAAGACTCTGTCGGCTCAGTACTGGCACATTATCTTGCCGAATGCCGGAAATTTGGGGCTGACTTTCCCCGGCCAGCATTTTTCAGCAGTTCTGAACAAAATGGGGATGATGCAGCACGCCATTTGGCAAAACTGTTCCAGACGGCAAAGGAGTTTTGTCTCGACGGCAAAGGTCAGGGGCGACGATTCATCTTTGCCTGTGCGACCGGTTTCGCGGTGATCGAAAGGGATCAGGAACAGTTCCGGTATCGCTATGCGCCAGATCGGCAAACTCTGGTGGAGTGGCTGGGTACACCACTGTCGACCCCGGTAACCACCCGACTG
This sequence comes from Immundisolibacteraceae bacterium, assembly GCA_052031065.1. Lineage (GTDB taxonomy): Bacteria > Pseudomonadota > Gammaproteobacteria > Immundisolibacterales > Immundisolibacteraceae > JBPEXY01. Next base: position 2,146 of record JBPEXY010000094.1, read on the forward strand.
GTGGATATCACACCCGAAATTGCGGATCTGGCTGCCATCACCCACAACCATGTGCCCGGTTCGATCCAGATCTCCATCGAAATTGATGCTGAACATTCACGCTTTCATCTCCTTGATGAGGCTGGCTGCTACCAGGTTCAGTCCACCGAACGTTATCATTTTCAGGCCCATCTGACACAGCTGAATGAATTTGTTGAGAATGTCCGCCGTCGGCTCTGTTTCAATGAAGATCGCGACGTCGCAGCAGATATTTCTTTCTTCGGACTATCTAGAGAAAAGGACGGAGAATACCGCCATCATGAGGTGGAGATCACCGCCCGCGATTCCTTTAAACCGGCCGGGATTCACGTCCTCGTCACGCCTTCAGCGGGGGGTAGTCCAGCAATCTCTATCATTTATGACAACGAGGAATTTTCATCCCTCGAGTGGGGGCCTGACCTCTACACAGCGGTCGCGGTACGCATCCTGTCGCGGCGGGCAAACCGGGGTGATCACCCGATCTATATCACCGATGTTGATGTGGTACCGGCGATGGATGAACAGCAACGCTTACAGACAGTGCATTATTTCAAGTACAAAAAAGCGATCGAAGAACGACTGTCCGACGCGCTTGCTCTTCACCTGAACAGGGAGAATAGCGAGCAGCGAGACGCATCTGCTCTGGCGAACGGTTGAATCTACGCCACGGAGGGGCAATACTGCTGCATTGTCAATTCTCAGGCCCCGTTACCCGAATGATTATCCGCCGATTTCTTAACGCTCTGCCCCGCCTTTTACCGATCCTGTTCTGCTTCTCTCTGCTACAGGGTTGTGGTCAGATGGGGCCTCTCTATCTGCCTGATGAGGGCCAAACCGAGTCCAGACTGACCACTTCATTGCCGCAGGGTTGAGCCGTTGGATAACCCACTATCCCGCGCTGCTGGCAGGCTCTGTATAGATCAGGTACCGCTCGACCAGCTGGCATTGCAGTATGGAACACCGCTATACGCCTATTCCCGTGCCTGCATAGACCAAAACTGGCAAACGCTCGATCGAGCACTGGCAGCCCACCCCCATTTAATCTGCTACGCGGTCAAAGCCAACTCCAACCTGGCGGTCCTGAATCTGCTGGCTCGCAACGGCTCCGGTTTCGACATTGTTTCTGGCGGTGAGCTTGCGCGCGTAATCGCAGCAGGAGGAGATCCGGCTAAAGTGGTTTTTTCCGGCGTTGGTAAATCAGATGCCGAGCTGGCCGAGGCGTTGGCAGCAGAGATTGGCTGTATCAACCTTGAATCTGAAAGTGAAATCGCACGTTTAGCCGAAATAGCTGCTGGTCGTCAGCAGGTCGCTCCGGTGGCATTACGGGTCAATCCGAACATTGATGCCCGCTCCCATCCCTATATATCCACCGGGTTGAAAGAGAATAAATTTGGTGTCGGTATTGATCAGGCGGCGGCTATTTACCAGACGCTCGCGCAATCTCAGTGGCTGGAGCCGGTCGGCATTGACTGCCATATTGGCTCTCAGTTGGTCGAGTTGGCGCCGCTGCGTGAAGCGATTAACCTGGTACTTAAATTATCTGATTCGTTACGCCATAGTGGCATTACTCTGGAGCATATTGATGTTGGTGGAGGGTTGGGTATCCGTTATGCGGATGAACAACCACCATCGCTAGAGGCTTACGCCGCGCTGTTGCTTGAGCTGTTCCAGGGCCGCCAGGAGCAAATCATTATCGAACCCGGCCGCAGTCTGGTGGGCAATGCCGGGGTAATGCTGACTCGAGTAATTGCCTTAAAGCCGGGGGAGGAGAAGAGTTTCGCGCTGGTCGATGCGGCGATGAATGATCTGTTGCGCCCTTCGCTCTATGACGCCTGGCACGATATCGAACCGGTTGTTGAACGCCCTGGTGAAGCAACCAAAAGCTGGGATGTCGTCGGTCCGATCTGTGAAACCGGTGATTTTCTCGGCAAGAATCGTGAGCTGGCACTCAGCGAGGGAGATCTGCTCGCAGTGCTCAGCTGCGGTGCCTACGGCTTCACCATGGCATCCAACTACAACACCCGGCCGCGTGCAGCTGAAGTGATGATTGACGGTGACAGCCACTTTTTGGTTCGCGAGCGTGAAACGGTGGACCAATTATTACAGGGGGAGAGCCTGTTACCCTCCTGAACTCGTAACCAGGTGTGTCCAAGGGTACACTAACTCTTTTCATCGCTTTGAGAGCAGCGGGGACTTCAGGTAGAGATAGACTCCACTGATCAACTGAACCAGCAGTAACAGCGCTGCCAGGTCCATCGCGATCACCCCCGGCAGGCCAAACAGTCGGCCACTGTGCAGGTCCTGGAGCAGTTTTTCCCAGCTTAGCGAGCGGCCGTGGTAGAGACGGTAGGCTCTGTCCCACTCATCCCCTTCCAGTAGGGTGGGGGCAGCCCAGCTAACCGGCACGTCCGACGCCAGCTCGGCCCAGTTCATCAACAGCTCATCCGCAACGTAACGGGTCGTGCCTTTCTCTATCACAACGCCCTGTGAACCACAGCCGGTGCGGTTGGGTTCGCCCTGCAACGATGGCGGCAGCTCCACCGTTTCCAGCTTCTCTCCCCCATCATTGACCAGCGTTACCGAATAAGGAGTTACCAAACTGGTGTAATCCGCTAGCTCACAGACTCCGCTTAGCAGCGGCTGAAGGTCGAACAGGTAACGGTCATTCAGATAGAGCCGCTCCTGCAGTTGGGTAAAGGTACCGGGTCGAGCCACGAAACGGGCGGCTCGCTCGATTGGCTGGAAACCATACCAGTCGAGCAGATAACCCCAGGTTACATAACGTTGCGCCAGCTTAAGCTCTGCACTGTGGTTTAGCAGGATACCGGTGAAGATCAGATTGGCGACCAGCAGCAGCGAGACCAAACCACTCCAGCTGTGCCATTTTCGCCATCTTGCCTTGCGCCGCACCGTTTTCTCAGCGTCACGGCGGCCAGGCGACAGGGGTGGGGATTCATTGTTGTTGGCTGGTTTCGACATGTTGATCGAGATAGAGCGCCAGACGAGCCATTCGCTTCATGGCTGAAACTGACAGGGTGGCACCGGAGATTCCATCAACGGTGCCGGTTAACCGCTTTTTTGGGGTGAGCTGTTGTCCCTCGAACTGTTTTTTAAACGCCGGCAATCGAATCTCCCATCCGCGGCTCTCCCGGAAAGCGAGTACCTCGGCATTTTCAATACGCCCCCGGTTGACCAGAAATCCGGCCGTAATCGGCAACTCCTTACCGATCTCTTCGAGGATCCAGACCCGACCTGAACCCGGTCGCAGCGGGTCATTGTCAGTCTGCCAGTAACGAATTCGCAAGGCCGGATACCGATGGCCCAGTATCTGTTCAACCTGCTGGCGTACCTCACCGCGTAGCCAGACGACACCGGCGTTTATCGGCACTGCCGAGAATGCCGACGAGAGATATTCCTGCTGAGTAACGTAGGTGGTTGCCTGTAGCGGACGCAATGCGAACAGAAACAGTAAAAGAGCGGTTCCCACTGGGAGAACCGCCCTTTTTAAAATCACGCCTGTGGTGTGAAGGTTAAAACTGATAACCAATACCTACATTAAAGCCATCGTCGTCAGGTTTTCCAGCCGGCGCATCAAGATCCATCAGATCAAATTTCAGCACCACGTTTTCATGCGGCCAGTAATTAACGCCAACATCAGTCTGTTTAAACTCGGAGTTGCCACCTGCACCGGCTTCATTATCCCAGCGCGAATGGCGGGCGAACACTCCCCAACGCGGATTGATTCGGTATGAGGGTTCGACAAACCAGCCGTCCTGCTCGTCCCGACCCAGCGCTTTCGCTTCGTCACCGTCAATATCCCACTGCGCATACAGCGCCTTGAAGCCAATGGGGCCACGCTGATAAACCATGTGAGTTTCCAGCAACAGTCCTTCTGCCTCGTCTGTCGTTGAATCACTCTGGGTCATGTCGGCCTGGTGCTGCACCGTGGCCGCCAGTTCCAGCCCCGGCACCCCGGTATAACGCAGACGGGCGGTAAATGCCGGATCATCGGCTGGCGCCTCGCTGACCTTTCGCCGGCCATCCCGCGGTTTAAAAGTGAAAGCATTATTTTTGGATGCCTCAAGCCCGGAGTGGACAGCAACATCGTAGCCGAGGCCACCACCCAACTCTCCGCTCACCATCGCGCCAGCTTCCCACCAGGTGGTTGGGATAATGTTCTTTTCGACATTGTTACGCTCAACACCGTAGAAGGTATCCGGTTCATGAGTTTCGTTGAGAATGCCAACGGGTAGCAGAAATACGCCCCCTTTTACCCGGTGCTGGTCGTTAAGGTCATACTCGATATAGGCCTGTTCCACCTCGACCTCGCCATTCTTGCCCTCTCCAGCAAGCGAATGCTCCACCTCCAGCTCTGAGAAGAAGCGTAGATCATCGGTAAACTGGTGGCCAAAAAAGAGCACGAACCGGTGCAGGTCGATTTCATCTTTAAGCTCGGTGTTATTCCAGTGGACCTCACCGTATCCACCGATGGTGGTTTTCTCCGCCCACTGAGCGAGCTGGGAAGCAGCGCTGTTCTCCACCTGTTCAACTATGGTTTCCTGCGCCACCACCAGCTCGTGCTGCTGGTTTTCAAGCTGCTCTATGCGTTGCAGAAGCAGCTGTACTGTCTGCTTTAGCTCCTGTATTTCCGCCTGCGGTGCTGCCTGTACCAACGGCGCCGTTAACAGTCCGACCATCAGGCCAGCCATTGGCCTGGATAACAATTTGCGAATCATTTTGCGTCTATCCCTTTTTGGTTGATCGTCAACACGGACTAGCGATGTAAACCGGCCGCCCATGAAGCCCCGAAAGGAATAATAAACTAAATAATAATGATTCGCATTTAGATTTTAAGAAATTTAGCGCCTGCTTCTGCTACCCCGATCTGATTCAGAGAACTGCCAACACACTATCGAACGCCTGCAGAGTCTGCTCCAGCTCTTCCGCGCCGTGGGCAGCACTCAGAAAAGCGGTCTCGTAAGCGGATGGCGCCAGATAGACGCCGGCTGACAACAACCGGTGAAACAGCTGCGCGTAACGCCGGGTATCGCACGCGGTAGCACCGTGGTAATCGGTCACGTTGGGCTGGTCGGTAAAGAACAGGCCAAACATGGTACCGGCCTGATTAACCTGCAGCGGAATGGCGTGTTTGGTGGCCAGTGCCCGAATACCATCGACCAGCCGTGTTGCTGCCTGCTCTATCTGCTCAAAGCGGCCTGGTTCCAGCAGCAGCTGTAGCGTGGTAATTCCAGCAGCCGTTGCCAGCGGATTACCCGACAGGGTACCGGCCTGATAGACCGGCCCTACCGGGGCGAGCTGCTGCATTACCTGTTGCCGTCCACCAAACGCACCTATCGGCAAACCGCCACCGATTACCTTGCCAAGAGTGGTAAGGTCTGGAACGACTCCGTAGCGCTGTTGCGCGCCACCCGGAGCAACGCGGAAACCACTCATCACCTCGTCAAAAATCAGCAACACCCCATATTGGTCACAGAGCTGTCGGAGCCGTGGTAGAAAACCCTCCACCGGCGGGATGCAGCCCATGTTGCCGGCAACCGGTTCGACAATCAGACAGGCGATCTGCTCTCCCTGCTGTTCGAACAGCTCAGCCACCCTGTCGGCATCGTTAAAAGGCAGGGTTAGCGTCAGTTCCGCCAACGCTGCCGGTACCCCGGGAGAGGAGGGCACCCCCAGAGTCAATGCACCAGAACCGGCGTTAACCAGCAGACTGTCAGCATGGCCGTGATAACAGCCCTCGAACTTGACGATCCGGTCTCTGCCGGTATAGCCACGCGCGAGACGGATGGCACTCATGGTCGCTTCGGTTCCAGAATTAACCAGCCGCACCTGATCCATAGATGGAAGCTGCTCCACTAACAGAGTCGCCAGTTGGGTCTCGGCTTCGGTGGGAGCGCCAAAAGAAGTTCCCCGTCGAGCGGCCTGATTTAGCGCCTCAATGACCTTCGGATGAGCATGCCCCATGATCATTGGGCCCCAGGAGCAGACGTAATCGATATAGCGGTTACCTGCGCTATCGATGAGATAGGCACCCTCAGCAGCAGCGATAAACAGCGGTTTGCCACCGACTCCGTTGAAAGCTCTAACCGGCGAGTTGACGCCGCCGGGGATAACTTTACTGGCCTCACTGATCAAGCTGCTGCTACTCATGAATGGCTCCGGTAATTGGCTTAAAAACTGGGGTATTTAAAACAAGCGGGCGCGGCTTAGATTTAATCTCTACGAGAACAATACTATGGCTGATGATCGAACATTCGGCGAAAGGCCTGCGCTGCATGCTGACTATTCTTCACGGCAAATAACGAGGCGATCAGCGCGATACCGTCAACCCCGGCACTCAGCAATTGCGGTGCATTATCCAAGGTAATTCCGCCGATTCCGATGATCGGCACCGCAAGGCGATCCCGGGCCTGTTTAATCTGCTGCAGAGAAACGTAACGCTCCCCCGGTTTGGTCGTTGACGGAAAACAGCGGCCAAACGCTACATAATCGACCTGCTGAACTTCGGCAGCCACCGCCCGCTGCAGATCGTTATAACAGGAGAGTCCAATAACAGGATTGATCCCAGTGACCTTAGAAAACTGTTCTCGCGCCGATCCGATTGAGGCGTCATCTTCGCCTAGATGAACTCCATCAGCCCCGACTACCGCTGCTAGATGCACATCGTCGTTGATGATCAGGGTCGCCTGGTGGTCGGCAGTTAACGCTCTGAGCAGCTGCGCCTGTCGCAACCGCTTGTTCTGATCTTCGGATTTGTCACGGTATTGAATCACCGACGCGCCACCGGCCAAAACCTCAGCGACCCGCTGTTCAAACTGCTTCTCATCGATAACCCCGGTATCGGCGATAGCATAGAGGCGGTAATCAATGATGGGACGGTCAACCAGGTTACTGCGCTGCATTATTCCTCCGGATCAGCGATGGTGAATTCTTCTCGCCAGAGTCGCCTTGGTAAAAACTGGTCCCGACCAGGTTTGTCTGCCCTTTCCAGGGTTTGCCAGGCATATCGCTGGCCGATGTCGACCGCCCGCGGTAATGGCACCCCCTTTGCCAGCAGGCCTGCAATATGGCTGGCCAGGGTACAGCCGCTGCCGTGATAACTGCCGGGTAAGCGTGGCCAGCTGCGGCCCACAACATCTTCGCCGGTCCGGTAGAGCCTGTTGACCACTGCGTCTCCTGGGGCGTGGGTACCGGTTACCAGCACCGCGTGACAGCCATCAGCCAATAACCGGGCTGCCAATGTCTCCTGCGGGTCGTTCGCCTGGTCGACACTCAGGTCGACATCCTGGTGGTCCGCGGTTGCCAACACCATTAGCTCGGAGATGTTAGGGGTGGCGAGGGTGGTAAAGGGCAATAACTGGCGCAGGATCCCCTGGGCGATACTGCCCTCACCGAGTGGTGTTCCGTCACCGCCAGCAGCCAAAACGGGGTCGACTACCACCGGTATTCCAGTGGTAACTTGCACCACCTCTGACACCAGTTTTAACGCCGCTTGGCCAGCTAACAGCCCGACCTTGATCGCAGCAGGTTGAAAGTCGTTCAACAGATGCTCTATCTGCGCAGCCATTAGTTCACTATCGACGGGCTGGAGACTGTAAAAGCGCCCGCTATCCTGATCAGTAAGGGCAGTAATTACCGGCAGGGCGTGACACCCTGCGGCAGCAACAGCCTCAATATCAGCCTGAATGCCGGCGCCACCAGTCGGGTCAAACCCGGAAAAACAGAGTACCGTCGGTCGAGTCATCGCCATCATTACTTACCAATACAGAAGCTGGAGAAAATCTCTCCCAACAGCTGATCGCTGGTTACCTTACCGGTTATTTCCGCCAATGCATCGTGCGCCGAACGCAGCTCTTCAGCGAGCAGCTCGCCGGCCGCCTGCTGCTCTAAAACCTGAATCCCTCGGTCTATCGCTAAGCGCGCCTGATCTATCGCCTGCAGATGCCGCCGGCGGGCGATGAACGGGCTCTGTTCGGTCGGCTGCAAACCGGCAATATTAGCAATTCGCGTTTTAAGTTCTGCGACGCCGGTACCATTTTTCGCTGACAGATATAGCGGATCCAAACCACTATCACCATGATCCTGGTTGCGCTCTGCAGCCAATGCCTGTTGAGAATAAAGGTCAACCTTGTTGATGACCCTGATACGGGGTGTGGTAGAGCCTTTAAGCCCTGCTTGGGCCATCACCCCTGATTCAAAATTTAAACCCCGCGCTTCCGGCGAGGTCAGTTTAGACCAGTCTATCCCCTCAGCACTTATCATCTCGATGAGCAGATCAGCTTTTTCCGCCGCTTGCAGGGCCAGCTCTACCCCGACCT
>JBPEXY010000095.1:0-1876 GCA_052031065.1 Immundisolibacteraceae bacterium
TTAGCTGTGCACCACAACCAACTTTGATGAACTCTCCGCAGCAGAAAACCGACTCACCACAGCACCCGATCGATTTTGGCAGCCGCATGGCGTCAAATCGTGGCATACGCGTTCTGTTACTGGTAGCTGGCGGTCTCTCGGTAGCGCTGGGAACCATCGGTATCTTTCTACCGCTACTGCCCACCACACCGTTCCTTTTACTGGCGGCCGCCTGTTATCTACGCAGTTCGGAGCGGTTTTACAACTGGCTGGTCTCTCATCCGCTGCTAAGCAAGTACCTGTTGGCCTACCTGGACGGCAAAGGCATTCCTCGCAAAGCAAAGATTTACACAACGCTGCCGCTATGGGTAAGCCTGATCATCTCTGCTTGGCTGGTTCCCATCACCTGGGTGCGGATTGCTCTGGTTGTGATCGGCATTGCAGTGACAATCTATGTATGGCGCCTGCCAGAGTTTAAAGTTGATACGTGATACTCCCTGAGCGCCGGTTTATTTGGCGCGACCATCCAGAAACTGAAGAGGAACGTAACCATGAGACCGAGCCATCTATTCCCAATCGTTATTCTGGCGTTGGCCGTCGGGCTGGTCGCCAGCAGTTGGTATGTGGTGGACACCGGCCATGTTGCGGTAGAAAAAACTCTCGGCAGTGTCAATCTGGAGGAACAACCGCCGGGCCTGAACTGGAAACTGCCGCTACTGACCCAGGCGTATGAGTTTTCGGCCAAGGAGATCGTCATCGACTTCAACGATCTGACCCCGAAAGCGCGAGACAACCTGCGTCTCAAAGACCTCGATATCAGCGTTTATTATCGGGTGGAACCTGCTCATGTTGCTGAGCTGATGGTGAAGTATGCCCAGGCCTCCGGTCGCAGCGACGAGGCGCTACTACCTGCGTTTGGCGTGGTGTTTCGGGAAGGTCGCGACGTGATTTACCAGGAAGTGACCAAAATAGACTCGCTGGAGCTTCACCGCAACCGCGATCAGCTGCGCGACGGCATCAGTGACAACCTGCAGATCAAACTGGATGCCAAAGACCCCGGCGTATTCACCATCACCCGTGTTGCGGTGAGGGCGCTGAATACCGACCCGACTATCGAGGCGGCAATCCAGAGAGCGGTGCAGGCGCAGAAAAACCTGGAAGCGAAAAAGGTGGAGGTGGAGATCGCCGAAAAAGATGCGGAAATTGAAATCGCCCGGGCTCGTGGTATCGCCGAGGCCAACGCCATCATCAACGAGTCCCTGACCCCCCACTATCTCCAACATGAGCTTAACGAGGCATTAAAGAAATTTGCCGAGAACAACGGTAATGTGGTGGTGGTACCGGCCAACACTCAGGGTTTCGGTATGATCCTGGACGGCACTAACCTGGGCAGAAAATAACCGCTGTTTTCATGAAGGGGCTGCCTGAAGATCTGCCACCATCAGAGCGGTCGGATCAGGGAGACATAATCTCCCGATAGACTTTCCAGCAGGCCCTGATATTCCCTTCGCTGCGCAAGCTGTCCTCGTTAGAGATATCACGCCGCGCCATCTCCACGCATTCAGCGGCTTCCGCTACCGACCAGGCAGTGTGCTGAATCAGTTCTATCCCCTCTCCATCTTCCATAGATATCTAGCCGCTTGGCCCAATCGGGTTGTACTGCCTCATCACCCATTTCAAGCCAGGGTCAACTGACAGAAAACTATCGTATTCGGCATTGCGATCAGGGCTGTCAATAACAAATTATTGGACCGGTATAGTCAGGCAATCCGCTGCACAAAAACCCTGAGAACGATCTACTCAACGTAGCCTTTTGAAACGATCAAACAGGGAAAAGGTCCAGTTACGGCTTGCCACCATCAGGCTAAAACCGTGACGCTTGTCCACTGGCAGTAAT
>JBPEXY010000096.1:0-5891 GCA_052031065.1 Immundisolibacteraceae bacterium
TACTCAATATTAGCCCTGGCCAGACCAAATTTGCTGCCACAGTCGTGAGACTGCCCGACTATGCCGTAGGCTTCCACGTTTCCGCCAGACTGCAGCATCAGTTGAATCGCATCGGTGAGTTGAATCTCCTCACCCACACCGGTGGGGGTGCGCTTGAACAGCCTCCATATCTGCTTATCGAGCACATAGCGGCCAGTGATAGCAAGATTGGACGGCGCCTGATCAATCGGCGGCTTCTCGACCAGCGCGTTGATCGCGACCGATTCTCCCGGCCTGACTGCCAGCCCGCCGGCATCAACTACGCCGAACGAAGAAACCTCCTCCATGGGTACCGGGTTGACCATGATCTGGCTCGCACCAGTCTGCTCATAACGCTCGATCATCGCTCTTAAGTTGGAACTACCGTCCTTCCTTCCAGTCGACTGTTCAACACCATCGGTATCGATTAACACATCGGGCAGAATCACCACACAGGGCTCATCCTCCCCAACCACCGGCATCGCCTCAAGAATCGCATGTCCCAGGCCCAGAGCCTGTCCCTGACGAATATGCATCAGGTGAGTGCCCTTTGGGGTGATCGACTGCACCTCTTCAAGCAACTGACGCTTGACCCGTCTTTCGAGCATCGTCTCCAGTTCAAACTGGGTATCAAAATGATTTGCGATCGAATTTTTACTGGAATGGGTAACCAGCACGATATCCTTGATTCCCGCCGCAGCAATTTCCTCAACGATGTACTGAATGATCGGTTTGTCTACCACCGCGAGCATCTCTTTCGGGATCGCCTTCGTCGCAGGCAACATACGCGTACCTAGTCCCGCCACTGGAACAATCGCTTTCATTTATCTCTCTTCCTGAGTAATTAATAATTTTTTATATCATTAAGTTATGAAACTTATCGATAATTAACATCAACAGTAATTCTATCTATCATGCCAGGAATATGGTCCCTCATTAAGGAGGTAGATCAATCAAACCCTCCTTCACTCTGCTTCAGTTTTTCCCTGGCTCACCTTCCTCTAGCAATCACCATACCACCAACCATCCCTACCAATGCCCGTGACTGCCCAGGAGTACGGATCCAATATCGGTCGGTCGTGTCTCTGCGGCGGTAGCGATTGATCGAACCTGGACAGTAATCCATACCGGTGACAGTCTCATTAATCTGGTGACCGTATCAGAACGATCGCTTGCCGGCGCACCGAACAACAGTGATTTCATCGCAGCGGGACTCTATACGCACCAAAGCGGTGCGATTTCCCGGAACGATAATCGGATATCAACCCTTGTTTGCGATCCATATTGGTGATTCCCAAACCTCATTACATAGATCGCGTGCAACCCACCATTACCCGTGAACCCCCTATTTCACAGCACATAGATAAGGTTATTTCCTGCGAAGCCCAACTGTTCCGCGTTTTAGTTGGCCTCTCAGTTAGAATCGGGCCTGATTTTTGCTACGTAACCTGCGGTTGTTAACAGCGCGACACCGGGGCCCATTACTCAAACGTTTTTCGCCCCACTCTGCATTTAGCCTCTGGGACTCAGGGAGAGCGATAACATGGAGACGGTTTCCACCACACCAAAGACAAATCCAGTTGAGGCCAGGACGGCTGCAGAAATAGCGATGCAGCCCCAATTCACCGCTGTGCAGTTTTACACCCTGTTTGACGGCCTGCAGCTTATCCGCGAGCTAGTGGCCCTGTTTCGAACCGTACAGAGGTTTCGTGGAGCGAGTATCGCCTGGGCCGCCGGTGATAACAGTTTCGAACGGACCAACCTGGAACTTGTCGATGAGCTGGGCCGCAACCGGGTGATGCTGGAGCTATTCCGTACTACGCGACACGACCTGCTTTCACAAAGCGAATGGCGAACTCTCAACACCGGGCTCGACACCGTGGTGACCCAGGTCGCGGCGGGTGAGCACCTGGCCAATTACGAACACAAATCAGAACTATTACAGCTCATCATTCGGCTAATACAGAGAGTAGCCAGCAGCAGAAACTATTTTTCCGGCAGTTTTCAAAGCGACCGCCTTAACGAATGCAGGAAGTTCGCCAGCGCTGAGAGCGACCGTGACCTGATCCGGCTGGTGTTTCTGGAAGTTCTGCAATTCACCGAAACTATCGGCCGGCTGCGCGGACTGGCGACCTATGCCGCTGTTATCGGCGACGTAGATCACCGGCTTGCCGATCAGCTCGAAGCCATTGTTGTCTCAGTTCACCAGCAGCTGGAGCAGTTCCGCGCCCACGCGAGCGGATTCCAGCACTACGCGTTGAAGGGCATCCCCTCGCTGGTGGAGCGACAGGTCAACGAGACCAAACTGCTTGAACTGACCCGGGCGATCAAAATCGGCATTATCAACCACGCCGAAGCAACCCTGGATGGCCAGGCACTGTTTCAGATGGCAACCGAGGTAATCGATATTCACCTGCAGATCGTCTACCAGACCATCGACTACCTGAACGCGAAAACCCAGCATCGACTGCACTGCTGGTATCACGGCGGTTAACAGCCTGGCTTTAACACAGCCCTCGCGACAACGGAACCTCAACCAGCCAGAACCGCATCGAGCCAAATTCCCCACCGGGCTGTACTCGCGGTTGCAGACCGCTACGCTCTGAGCGGCAATATCAATTCAGACCGAATCCACAGATCCGCTGCCAGGCCCTGCCATATCCAGAGCTCTACGATCGCGCTGGTCCTGCTATCCTTGTAACCACACCCACCCTCAAACCTGCGCCCAACTCAGGGCTTTGCCGACCGTTCACGCTTACAGGCCTGACCCCACACCATGACACAGATGCCAGGCTCAGAGGGCAACTTCGACGCCAGGACCGGCCACTGGCTGCTGACGACAGTAATCATCGGCTCGGCAATGGCATTTATCGACGGCAGTGGTCTGAACGTCGCGATGCCGGTAATGCAGCGAGAATTTGGCGTCGATACCGCTACCATGCAATGGGTCGTCGAAGCCTATATGGTGCTGCTGGCCGCGCTCACCCTGATCGGCGGTGCCCTCGGAGATCAATATGGCCGCCGGCGCTGCTACGCTATCGGTATTGCCCTGTTTGCGCTGGCATCATTGGTCGCGGCGGCAGCGCAAACCCCACAGCAACTGATTGCTGCCAGAGCGCTACAGGGACTCGGCGGCGCACTGCTGATACCTGGTGGCTTAGCTCTGATCGGTGGCTATTTTCCGCCGCTGGAGCGTGGCAAGGCAATCGGCACCTGGGCAGCATTTGGTGCCGTTGCCGGCATGTTGGCACCGCTACTGGCCGGTTGGCTGGTCGAACAGCTCTCCTGGCGGTGGATATTCATCATTAACCTGCCGCTATCGGTCACTGCACTGACCATGCTGTTCAGCCGCGTTCCCGAAAGCCATGACCCGTCCATTCGCGGCCTGCCCGACTGGCGGGGCGGGCTATTGGCCAGCTGCGGACTGGCACTGCTAATTTTTGCTCTGCTGGAGATACCCCGTCGCAACCAGCCTGACACCGTGCTCACAACCGAACTACTACTGTTCTCGGCAACCAGCGGCATACTATTGCTCACACTGTTTCTGTTTCACGAGCGGCGGCGGGAACAACAGGGCCAACTGGCGATGATGCCGCCAAGTCTGTTTCAATCCCGACAGTTTTCCGGCGTTAATCTGGCAACCCTGCTGCTCTATACCAGCCTCAACGGCGCCCTGTTTTTTTTGCCCTTTTTTCTGATCCAGGCGCGCGCACTCACGCCCACTCAGGCCGGCGCAACCCTGATGCCAATGAGTATCGGCATATTCCTGCTGTCGCGCTGGGCAGGCCGACTGGCCACCGACAACCCCCGCCCCCTGCTGTTGTGGGGGCCGCTGCTGGTTGCATGCGCTTACTGGCTGCTCGGCGCAGCGGGTCAGGGTCTGAGCTACACCCTGTCAGTACTGCCGGCGATGGCGCTGGTCGGCATCGGCATGGGCATGACCATCGCCCCCATCACCAATGTTGCCCTGGGCTCAGTCGATACCCGCCATTCAGGTATCGCGTCAGGTATCAACAACGCAGTGGCGCGGCTCTCGGCGGTTTTGGGTATTGCCCTGTTTGGACTGGTGCTTTCCTTCAGTTTTAACCGACAGCTGGACCAAAGCCTGGCACAGATCGATGCCGACAAAACCACCATCAGCCATTTTGCCAGCGAGAAGACCAGGCTGGCGGCAGCGCAACCGCCGACCCATTTGAATGAAACAGAACAACAGCGCATCCAGCATCTGGTATCCACCGCCTTTGCCGGTGGCTTTACCCTCATTTGCCACGCTGCGGCGCTGCTCGCACTCGCCACATCCATCTGTTTCTGGCTGACGTTACCGAAGCAGTGGCACCATTAGCCCCAGGCACCCGCGGCTAAACAGAGGCTGCCGAATCGCCATTCCGGTACAGATCAACCTCGTCTTGCTGATCGATCCGTTCAGCGCCCCAACTCACAAAGCTCACCGTGACCTGGCCGGGCCAGTTTGGCCGCAATCAAACTGAACAACAGGTTTCCCTGCGTGATTGCGCGCAGCTACTCCGGCGAGTCTCAAAGCTGGCCCTGATCAACTATTAAAGGTGCACCTCGATAGACCACTTTGGTTTCATTCTTCCAAAATCGGTCCGCAGGTTATTGTTGAGCGCTTTCTTTGAATCCAGCACATACTGCCTGTCTGCATCGCGCACAAACACAACCCAATGCCAATAGGGTTTGCCCTGTTCCAGGTGCCACTTGATGGATAGCAGCGCGCAATCGGGTAGCTTATCCCAGCCTTGAAACCGCCTTTCGTTACGCGCCGTTTCAAAGCCTAATCTGGATAACAACCGTCGAATCATCCCAGTATCGGACCAGAGCGCTTCATCTTCCGCATGAATCCCCAAACTGTTTGCAACCTGCCTGGCTTGCTGGTACGAAATACCAGCAATTGCCGCAGCACTGGCGATACCACACCCGGAGATCTCTTCCTGAATGACTGGGTTCATAACGTTTTTTGCACCTGGCTGCTCAGGAGCTCTGTTCTAAGGACTCGGTCTGATTTATGTGTTAAGCGGCTTACGCTGGCAAGGATGGCCCGCTATCCAAACAAGTTGTTCAACAAGCAGACCAGCCATTCAGAATAATGCATTTCGGGATTTGCCTTCGCTGAGTATGCGGGTGCGGCAGCCAGAAAGCCGGGGGCAGGGCCAGAAGCCGGGCTCGACAAGATACGAGGTCTTGCAATCACGCATCAAGTTAGCTGGATGTATTAACTGCGCAATTGACGGTCGAATAGTCGACCGTAAACCGGCCTGCAAATCAGTTCATCCGGGACGGCACCCCTAGCAAATTCAACTACTCCGCAATCCGCCACTGCGACAAAATGCCACATTCCCGCCGCGCCTCGGTTCTACCAGAATAGCCCCCCATTTTAACTGTCACCAGACACCATCACATTGTTAGCGCTGCGCACCACCCAGGCGTGGATGCCGCGTTTGTGAGAATTTACCCTGAAGGAAAGGTTTTGATTTACCCCGTTATTCGTTTCTCGCCGCTCTGTTTGTCGTTGTTTATCCTCACCACACCATCGGTCGCGAATGAGATCGTCAATTTGCCGACGATTGAAATTGAAGAACGGCTGGTAACTCCAGGGATCTCTGAGTTACCTGTCTACCCCTCGGCGATTTACGACAGCGGTGAGCTGCTGAAATCCCTGCCCGGCGCCAACATCAATCGCAATGGACCGCTGAGCGGTGTTGCCCAGTACCGCGGCTATTTTGGTGACCGGGTTAACGTGCGTATTGGTGATGTCCATCTGGAACCCGCCGGCCCCAATGCAATGGATGCGCCGATGAGTTATCTGCCCTCGATCCTTGCCGATTCGATTCAGCTGGAGCGCGGCATCTCCAGGG
>JBPEXY010000097.1:0-4827 GCA_052031065.1 Immundisolibacteraceae bacterium
CTCCGGTCAGCGGCCGGGAGATTGAACAGCAGCTGGAATGCTCTCGCGCCACTCGTAATCGCTGCATAGAGGATATGCGCGATTATCTCGGTGCGCCGATTGTCTACGACCGTGAACGGGATGGTTATCGATACGACTCGGAAGCGAGTGCATGGGAGTTACCGGGGCTCTGGTTGCAACCGGGAGAAATGCAGGCGTTGCTGGTGATGCAGCAGTTGATGCGCGAACTACAACCGGGATTATTGGGCGACCCGCTGGCACCGCTGCAGAAGCGGCTTGGTCAACTAATGGAACGCAGTGGTATCAGCGCTGCCGCAGCTGACAGGATTCGTATCTTTAATCAGGCCGGACGTCCTGTGTCGCCAAAGTTGTTCAACCGGTTGGTCGAAGGCTTGTCATTGGAAAGGCGACTGGATATCGACTATCTGGCGCGTAGCAGTGGCGAACGCAGTCAGCGCCAGGTATCGCCGCTGAAAATGGTCTTTTATCGCGGCAACTGGTACCTCGATGGCTGGTGCCACCTGCGTGAGGCTCTGCGCAGTTTCTCAGTGGATTCGATGCAGTCGATAGAAATCACCGAGCAAGCCGCTAAACCGGTCGATGAGTCTGATCAGCTTGCCCACTATGCCGACGCCTACGGTATTTTCAGCGGAACGGCCAACCAGATTGCCACGGTGGAATTTTCACCTCGCCTGGCCCGCTGGGTGGCCGATGAGCAGTGGCATCCAGAGCAGCAGGGTCAGTTTGTTGATAGCGGTCGTTACCGGCTGGATATTCCTTACGGGGACCCGACTGAATTGATCATGGACCTGCTCAGATATGGAGGTGAGGTAGAGGTGCTCTCACCGCCACAGCTGCGTGAGCAAATGCGCCTGCAGATCGATGCGATGGCTGCCATCTATCAGTAGATATCCTCAACGATCTGCTAACCCTGGCCACGCACCTGCCATTCGGCATCGCTGTAGCGGGGCGTGATGTGCTGCCGGCAGTTCCAGTCAAAACCGGCAATCTGAATCAGAAATCCCCGTTCCACCCGGGCGCGATAATCGTCAATCTCAAGCTCTTGCAGCAGCCCCTGTGGGGATGGTTTGATTTCGATGGCATGGCCATAGATTTTCAGCCGCGCTTGATTGGGATAATCCATAAAAAACAGGGCAACCCGGTCGTCGTCCTTCAGATTGCCACTGCTTACGTATTGTCGATTACCGCTGAAATCGGCGAATCCCAGGCTGGAGGCGTTGAGCACCTTGATAAACCCCGGCGGGCCGCCACGATGTTGCAGATAAGGCCAGCCGGTCTGGGAGACGGTAGCCATATAGAAACTATCGCGGGCCTGGATAAATTCCCGCTCCAGTTTGCCAAGCTGATGATTGCTGACCTCTCCGCCTTCCCAGGCGGCATAGGCGTCACGACTGCCCATCTGCTCCTGGACGGATTTAACGGTAGGCGTAAAGGCGATTTCGGTATAAGCGTTACTCATCGCAGCTTCCTCAAAATATTCTGTTGGAGGTAAAAAAATGAGGCACCGGCGGCGGGATTTCAGGGGTGGGGTTGGACCGCCGGTACCTCGGAGGGGCAAGCTCCAGAGGGGGAAAGCTTGCTGCTTACGAGGCCATTGCCAGTTCAACCTGAGGAAAGTCAATTTCCACCCGACTGGCCTTACCGAGGATATTGGTTAGCAGGTTGAGGCCAACATGGGTGATGATCTCGACAACCTCGGCGTCGCTGTAGCCAGCCCTGCGCACCTGATCAAGTTCAGTAGTGGTGATCTCGCCGGTGTGGTCGACCAGCGCCTGGGCGAAGGCAACCGCTGCCGCCGCCTTGGCATCGTGGCTTTTACCGGCCCGGTTTGCTGCAATTTCCTCGGTACTCAATCCGGCTTTGCGGCCAATTGCCGTGTGGGCAGAGACGCAGTACTGGCAGCTGTTCTGTTGTGCTACTGCCAACGCAATCCGTTCGCGGGTCTGACCATCCAGAAGGCCGTCGTTGGCGATCTCATGGAGGCCGAGAAAGGCGCGTAACGCCGCTGGTGAGTTGGCAAACACTTTGAGAAAGTTCGGCACCATGCCGAGCTGATCCTGAATCGCATTAAGCAGCTGTTCCTGCTCGGCGTTGGCGGTGGTTTTTTCAATCAGATTGATACGGCTCATCAGAGTTCTCCTGTTTAAAAATAGTGCCTGGTTGCAACCGCTATGAACGTCCTGGTAACCGGTTGCGGTTATGCCGGAATGGCTCGGTGCCGCCGGCGGAGAAACTATCCGATATTCCGGTATGCAATAGAATATGGTTAATATTGAAAAGACTATTGCAAATATGGAAATAATCGATGGATCAGATTCAACAGATACGGGCATTCGTGACTGTTGCCGAGGAGCTTGGGTTTGCTGCTGCAGCGCGGCGTCTGCAGATCTCTCCGGCGGCGGTGACCCGGCTGGTAGCCGGGTTGGAACAGCGGCTTGGTGTCACATTACTGGTGCGTACTACCCGCCACGTGCGGACTACCGAAGCCGGAGACCAGTACCTCGAAGATGCACGCCGAATTCTCGCCCAGCTTGAGGCAGCCGACGCCGCAGTTGCTGGCAGCGTCGCCACACCGCAGGGTCATCTGACGGTGACTGCACCGCTGCTGTTTGGTCGCCACTATGTATTACCGGTGGTCACCGATTATCTAAATTGTTACAGCGAAACCACAGTTTCGACCCTGTTTCTCGATCGCAACGTCAATCTTGTTGAAGAGGGGGTGGATGTTGCCGTGCGTCTCGGCGCGCTGGCTGATTCATCAATGCGTGCTCGGCGGGTAGGGCAGGTGAGTATGGTGGTTTGCGCGGCACCGGCTTATCTAAGAGATCATCAGCCGGTCAAGGCCCCGGCTGACCTTGCTGACCATACACTGATTCATACGACAGCCGGCAATAATGCGGTAGCCTGGCGTTTTCCCGAGCTTCGTCAGCGGCTCAAACCCAGGCTGACCGTCACCAGTAACGATACGGCCATCGATGCCGCGCGGTCAGGGTTTGGTCTGGCACGGGTGCTTTCCTACCAGGTTGCGCCATTCCTGGAGCGTGGTGAGCTGGAGCTGGTGTTGACGTCTTTTCAACCTGAGCCGTGGCCAATCCATGTCGTCCACCGGGAAGGCCCCGGCGGTGCCGCTCGAACCAGAACCTTTATTGACATGCTGGCGACAGAACTTAAAGCAAATGCTGCGCTACAGGCACCCGGCAGTTGACCAGCTGCCCTTCATTACGGCTGGAGGCTTTGATCACTATTTAATGCGTGCTCTGTTTGCCCTCAGACTTTTTCAGTAATTTCACACTCATTCACTACGCAGAGCACTGAGCGGGTCGATGCGGGCGGCGCGCACCGCCGGGATTACCCCGCTGAGCAGGCCAATACCGGCAGCAACGACAAGTGAAGCGAGGATGTAGTTCCAGGCATTACTTACCGGCAGGTTCGGGAGCAGCTGGTTGGCAATCATCACCACTACGACACCGACACCGAGGCCGGCCAGGCCACCGGCTATCGACAGCGCCGTCGATTCGCCTAGAAACAGCAGGGTGATCTGGCCTCGGGTTGCACCGAGAGCCCGCAGCAGACCGATCTCATTAATGCGTTCCTGAACGGCAATGGTCATCACGGTGAGAATGCCCACTGCGCCCACCAGTAGCGATATGCCGCCCAGTGCTGCGACGCCCATGGTCAGCACATTGAGGATGGTGTCGAGGTTGGCGAGCATCTCCTCCTGGGTGGTGATGGTGAAGTCCTCTAGCCCGTGACGCTTGATCAGTCCCTCTTTGATTGTTTCAACCAGCTGCTGGGATGAAAAATTGTCGTGATAGATGATGTCAATCTCCATCAGGCTGTCACGGTTGAACAGGGTTAGCCCGAGGGCGGCGGGGATATAGAGGGTATCGTCCAGGTCAAAGCCGAGAAACTGCCCCTTCTCGGCCATCACCCCAATAATGCGAAACCGGTAGCTGCCAACCCGTATTACCTCTCCAAGGGGCGAACGGTTGCCGTAAAGCTCCTCAGCCATAGTCGCCCCCAGCACTGCAAAAGCACGGGGGGCTTCGGGGTTGTCGTTGGGCAGAAAGTACCCGGCACCCACCTCCATCCGCCACATTTCCGGCATTGCCGGACCGACGCCAAAAATGGTGGTGCGGCGGGAACGTTTGCCCGCTTCAACATCGGCATTGCCCTGTACCAGCGGCATCACTTCGCGCACCCCCGGCAGCATACGCAGTGCTTCACCGTCGGCAATACTGAGTGGACGAATAGTGTTGATGACCCCGGTGGGTGGGCCACGCGTGGAGCGTTTGCCGGGTGCGATACCAATCAGGTTAGTGCCAAACTGGGTGAACTCTGCTGCCACATAACTATGCAGGCCAGTACCTATCGCCGTCAGCAGGGTGACGGTGAGGATACCGATAGCAATGCCAATACCGCTGAGCAGGCTGCGGGTCGGATGGCTGGTGATTGCGCCGCGGGTAAAAGTGACGAAGTCGGTTGTAAGCATGGTGATAGCTCAGCCAGGCGGTGTCCGTTATTGACTGCTCATTTTATTTACCGGGTCTAAAGATCAATTGCCGGCCATGGGGGTTATTTGCTGCCCATGAGGGCCAGCACCGGGTCGAGTCGCGAGGCGCGGCGCGCTGGCAACCAGCCAAACAGCAAACCGCTGAGCAGGGCGATGAACACACTGCCGGTGACGGCCCAAAGCGGCGAGTAGGCCGGGATCGAGGGGTAGAGTTCCCGCACCAGGTAGCTCCCGGCTGTACCTGCGCCGAGCCCGACGACCGCTCCCCCCACAGAGAGTAGAAAGGCCTCAGT
>JBPEXY010000098.1:0-5620 GCA_052031065.1 Immundisolibacteraceae bacterium
AGGAAGAAGTAGACGTTCTTGTCCAGAATGACCCGCTGATCCATGTGGATCACCCGATTGCAGCAGCGCCAGCTGCCATCGACCTTACGCAACCGGTCCACTTTCTGACCATAGGTGATGGTCTCGTCACGCTGGCGGCGGTTTCTGTAAACAATGAAGTTGCTATACGCGATGACTTCACCGCTACCATCCTCGGCGTATTCCGCATCAATGTTGGTAATGAAGCGACGGATGGCGTTCTGCGGATCTTCCATCCAGACCAGACCGGTTTCCAGCCGGGTGATACGCATGCCCAGCAGCTCATAGTTATCCATGAATGCACCGCTGCCTGGATTGGTACCAGGAAGGGGTTTGTTCTGCTCTCGCCGGTAGCGGCTGACCGGTGTGGGCATCATGTAGCTGATGTCTTCGGTCAGGTAGTTTTCATACCAGTAACGCAGCCGCTCTTCGTCCAGAATTCTTGCTTCGCGAATCAGGTGACGTTCAATTTCGAACATCGCCTCCATGGATAGCTGTTCGCGTTCAATAATAGGGTCGCTGTTGACCGCACAGACCTTGCCACCACCGACTTTTTCTGCTGCTACGGCACTCATCTCAAGCCACCTCCTTGATGGAACGTCGGGTTGCATCGCGGGACATTTCCTCCCAGCTCTTGCCAGACATCATGTCCGCCCAGGCGCGATAAAAGCCCCGATAGGAGGTCTCGCAAACAATGCCATCACTGACGATGCCGGGCAGTTCCGAGTGCGGGCCTTCGTTGATCTGGCCCATGCCTGAATAGAGCTTACCCTGGCGGGTCATCCAGCCACGGTTGGTATTGGTGCAACCCTCCATATTCTCGCCATCGTCTGTTTCGAGCATGCCGGCGGTACCAAAGGTCATCATGTTCATCACCGCCAGATACTGCTTCAGCTCTTCCGGCATCTCCGTCTCTACCAGCGTCCAGGTAAACACCTCTATGCTGCGCGGCCCAGCCGGCTGCCAATGTTTGAAAGTGTTGGTGCCATAGAGAAAGGAGCAGTTGGGAAAAATTGAAGCGTCCCAGTGACCGTTATAGAGCTTTGCCGCCCACTCGCCCTGCTGTTCACGCACCTGTGCAGTCCGATATGCGAGCCATTCGTGATAAGCCGGGTTGACATGCAGCGCAGCGGCCATATCCCAGATAATCCCCATGCCGTGTCCACCGTGCGTGGCTACCTGTATTCCGCTTTTAGCTGGCTCATAGCCCGGAGCGTTGCCTTTCATGCTGGTCAGCGGCGACTGGATCGCATCCAGCGCGGCCGCGTGCGCCCAACCGACGTGATAGCCATCGCCAATGAAATTCTCAACCGGCACCTTCCAGTTGCAGTCGAGGATCGATTTCATCGGTGGACCCAACAGCTCAGTACCGCCTGGCACGGCCATAAATGAATCCATATACCAGGCCATGTCACCCAGCCACTCCTTCAGCGGCGGCGCACTGGCATCAAAGGTGGCAAAAATGAGTCCGCGATAACTATCGATTTGCGCCACCTGCTGCAAACCAAATCGTGATTTCTCGATGTTGTCGTAGTAGGTTTCATGCTCCAACGGCACGGTAATCAGACTGCCGTCAGTTCCGAACGCCCAGCCATGGTAGGCGCAGGTAAAACTCCTGGTGTTACCCATCTCGGAGTAGCAAACCTGATTACCACGGTGGGGACAGGAGTTGATAAACGCCTTAAGGCTGCCATCCGTATGCCGGGCTACAATGACTTCATCCTCACCCATGCGCGTGGTAATAAAATCACCGGGTTCAGGGATTTGGCTTTCGTGAGTTAGAAACAGCCAGGCGCGGGCAAAAATACGCTCCTGCTCGAGTTCATAGATATCTTCGTTCCAGTAGATGCTGCGGTCCTGAACCGCACCGTTTTCTTGTATAAGGGCAGATACATCTTTCATAGTACTTCTCTCCAGCAAGGGTTACCGACCGTTCCTGAACGATCGTTGAGGAGAAGGATCGACGATGTTGTGCGATGCAACATTGACCCAGGTCAGAAAAGCCAGACTTCCATTTATTCTGCGGACCCAACCACAAAAAAGCCCCCGCAATCCTGAGATTGCGGGGGCTGATTGAACAGGTGAAAACCGGCAGCGATCAGTCAGTATTACGCATCATTTCGGCCATACGCTCGAAAGCAGGCGTGAGCATATTGCGGTATTTCTCTTCGATGCCAATGTCGACCATTGCCTGATTCATGCAGTGCATCCACTGATCACGGGCGGCCTCATCAATTTTGTAGGGCCGGTGAGCACCGGTCAGACAGGGACTGCCGTGGCGCTGAATAAACAGCGGCGGGCCACCCAACCAACCAGACAGAAACTCGAACAGGCTCAACCGCATCGGCGACAGGTCTTCTTTATGCATGTCACGGATCAGCTGCACCGATTCATCACTGTCCATGATGTCGTAAAAGCGGTTTACCAGATCCTTTATCGTCTGCTCGCCGCCGATCCATTCATACATGGTATCGCCGCTGGGCTGCTCTGCTGCGCTCTCCTGAGCCTGTTCTGCTGTGGTTTCGGTGGTCATGTAAAAGCTTCTCCAAACGATTCAATCATTTCGCGGCCGTGGAAGAAAATGGCCCTGCCGGCCTGATCCTCGGTCCAGGTGACAACGTCATCATCATAATAGGGGAAGGTGCCGCCTGAATAGGTTTCGTTACGATTACCTGACGGGTCAAAAAAATAGGTGGTTAACCCGCGAGTCAGTCCATGCCGCGACGGGGTCAGCTCTGTACGCACGCCGTGACGCGATTGCAGATCGGCTGCCTTGAGCACATTGTCCCAGGTCCCCACATAAAAGCCGACATGGTGCAACTTGCCATTGGGCCCTTTCAGAAAGGCAATATCATGAGCCTTGTTGGTACAGTGTAAAAAGGTCGCCAGCATAGTACCATCGGCGGTGATCAGGCGTTCACTGTGGTGAAAGTCCAGCACCTCTACAAAAAAGCGCGTTGCCCCTTCCAGATCATCCCCAACCAGTAGACAGTGGTCAAAGCGCTGCACACCGATGCCCTGTAGATCATCGGGCCAGGGTTCCGGGTTGAGGTTACCAACTGCAATACCGACCCGTTCAATCTCATGATAGAACTCGCAGCGATGACCTGTCGGCAGGGTTGTCACCAGCGCTTCGCCTTCAGCCAGTCTGGCACCGGCGGGTAGCCATTCGGTCGAAAGCCCCCACTCGTTGATGCGCTGATTCAGATCCTCCAGATCATCTTTAAAGCGCACTTTAAAGGCGACATGATCGACACCGGGACTATCTGCCGGGTAGAGCACCACGCTGTGGTGGTCGTATTCGTCCCAGGCTTTCAGGTAGACGGCATTCTGGTCACGACCGGTTTCCGTCATACCCATGAATTTGGTGTAGTAATTGACTGACTCTTCGAGATCCAGCACCCGCAAGCCGATACGGCCTATCCGCAAAATACTCATCGATGTCCATCCAGATTTAGTGTTACTAAAGAGTGGATGCACTATGCGTGAGATGGACAATCCTGACCCTGATACAGGTCAAGTCGGCTGGGGCTCAATGGGCCCAACGCTGGCCCGTAGTCAACCCGGCCTGGCACAGTGATTACTCCAGGTCGCTAAAGTCCTCTTCGGGAAAATCTTCTACTGCATCGAGCTGTTCAAGCAGATGAATGGAGACCTCGACAAAATCGGTATCGGTGATGATTCCGACCAGCTGATCGTTCTCCAGTACCGGCAGACATCCCAATCGATGGTTACGCATCAACTGGGCGGCATCACGCAGGCTTGCGCCGGGAGAGACCAGGTCAAGGGTTTTCACCATCACCTCCTCCACCACGATGTGGGAATCGTGTTCGGTACGCTCCGCTTCATTATCATCCAGCGCCGAACTGCTCGCCGCGAGGACATCTCGATGGGTCACCAGTCCCACCAAAACACCTGACTCATCAACAACAGGAATGTGACGAATGTCATGCTCAGCCATCATCCGTCGCGCATCTGCCAGATTCTCATCTGGACCAAGCGTTTTGGGGTGGCGGGTCATGATGTCTTCAACCGTTATCATTTCTATTTCACCTCCGGGTTGACGCCATAGGCGACTGCTATGGCCTACTCGATTAAATTTACCCACAGCAGCCGCACACCCGGGTAGACCAGGGTCAATTGGGCTGTGACGAACACAGGGCCAATCGACAACTTGGTATGTATGGCACAGCCACTACACTGGGCACAGCCACTACACTGGGCACAGCCACTACGCTGGGCACGCACGCTACATCCTTTAGCCGGCGGTCAGCTTTTCCGCCAGTTTCTCACCAACATGGTCCGCCCAGGCAGCAATCGTCAGGGTTGGCGGCCCACCAAGCGCATCGGGCACCACAGAGCCATCGGCAACATAAAGCCCGGGCAGGTCAAAAACCTCACCATTGCCGTTAACCACGCCGCGACTGACATCTCTACCTACACAGCAGCCCCCAAGAGCATGGATGGTAAAGGGCTTGTCGAGATAGTAGATTTTGCGTCCCGTCAGCCTGCTGACCTTCTGCCACGTACGCCTGATGCGTCCATAGATGGGGCTGTTGTCCGGGTTGTAATTAAGGCGCAGCTTGCCGCCGCGCCAGGTTACCGTACCGTCCTGCGCCTCATCTCCATAGCTTGCAGTAAAGGCGGTGCGCTTGAGTCGTTCACGAATAAAACGTGGCAATGGCCAGAACTCCACCGCTGGCCAGCCACCACCGCCAAGCACCATTGGGTCATCAGGAGTTTCATCGCCGGTTTTAAGCTCAAAACCACCATGAAAAGGCAGTCCGGTACTCAGATCCCGATCCGGGTCGTTGTAGTCCCAGAAGGCAAAGTAGTCGCCATTACCACCGACATGAAACCCCAGGCGAGGCATACCCTTCAACCCCTTATCCTGATCGCGGCTTTTCAGCAGCAGCCGAACGGTATTCATAGTGCCGCAACCAACAACGACATGGTCACTATAGAGCGCATGCTCCTGCCCGCTACGCAGGTCGCGAACATCAACCCGATAGCGGCTTGGAGACCCTGCGGGCTGTTGCGAAATTGACATGACTTCGGTCTGATCACGTAGATCCATGCCTTGATCAATCAAAGGTTTTATCAATAACCAGTCGAGGGTGGTTTTGGCACCACTGGGGGAACCCATGAAGCCATGGTTGTGGGGGTCTTCATAGTTCATCTCCCACCGCTCAGCCCCCTCTGGTGTCGTCACCTTCTGATGCTCCCCGATGGTTTTCGGGAATAGAAACCCCAGCCAGGTTGGAATTGCTTTGGTTGGACCCTGTAGCGGATCGTCGGGTCCCATACGTTCAGCGGCGGTGTGCGGTATTTTCATGTCTGCGTTGGGTTCAACCAGTTGCAGTCTTTCGATAACCCGCTGGTAATGACGTTCCATCTGGCTGGCATCCAGCCCCTCTGCACGGCCATCCCAATAAGCCTCATCAGCCGGTTTGCGCAGTACCGCGGAGTAGACATGGCTACCACCACCTACGCTAGACGAGCAGATGGTATTCAGCCCCCGACCATGGAATATCTCGATCAGGCCATGGATATTCCATCTAAGCCGCCCGGTGGGAATCAGAGAGCTACTTACTGAACGCAG
>JBPEXY010000099.1:0-1566 GCA_052031065.1 Immundisolibacteraceae bacterium
GACAGATCAAAAACATCTCCGGGGCGACCCTCTCCTGCCGGCATATCACCGAAGGAATCAACCGCCTGACGCAGACCTGGCGCCTGGTGCTGCGTAACCTCTAGGCGCAATGGTCCGCTAATCCGATGAACCAGCTGAGCCGCTGCAAGCCCTACCTGGGTACCTACGTCGAAATCGCCCTGGCCGGCGACTGCGACGACCGTGACCTGATCCGTCTGAGTAACGCCGGATTTGAGCGGATCGGGCAGATCCAGGCGCTGATGAACTTCCACGACGCCGACAGCGAACTCTCACACATCAATCGCGAGGCGGCTAATCAGCCAATCAGAATTTCGCCGCCGCTTGACGCCGTCCTGCGGTTCGCGCTGCAGCTGAGCGAAGATTCCGCCGGGCTGTTTGACCCGACCCGCAGCAGTCAGCCCTGCCAGCGTGGCGGTTGGCAACAGATCGAACTGCGCGAACAGCAAATCTACTTTCACCAGCCGGTGAAAATTGATCTCGGTGGCATCGCCAAGGGCTACGCCGTCGATGCTGCATATGAGCACATACAGCAGCAGGCACCTGCAGGAGCGCTGCAACTAGTCGTCAACGCAGGCGGTGACCTGCGCATGAGCAGCTGGCGCGATCATTCCGTTGGAGTGCGCCACCCCGGCAATCCAGCAGCCCTGGTGGAACTACCCATGCAAGGTTCGGCTGTGGCGACCAGTGCCAGCTACTACGCAGAAGAGGGGTCGGTGATCATCGGCGACAGGCCAGCAAAGCAAAATGATTCTGCGCGCAGCTACTCGGTTTTTACTGACAACTGCATGACCGCCGATGCGCTGACCAAAATTGTCTACCTTGCACCGCAACCCACCCACCTGCTTGCCCACTATCATGCCTGCGCCAGCGTGCTCGCCGCCGACGGTACCGTGGCTCACTATCCAGATTACCAATGCAGCTGACCAACCCAGTAGGCAGCATGTCAAAAACCTTCTATCGGGGGCTGCTTCTGGCCTATGCCGTCAGTGTGGCTAGTGGCCTGCTGTTTTTTATTCTCAACACATGGGTCACGGTAGAAGGTGACTTTGGTCCGCAAAAACATCCCTGGCAGTACTCGACGTTAAAACTGCACGGCGCTGCTGCCTTTGCGATGATGCTGTTTTTTGGCGCACTACTTAATCACCACATCCCCCAGAACTGGAAAGGCCACGCCGCCAGGCGCTCCGGACAGGCGATGACACTGATCGTATCGCTGCAAATCGTCACCGCATGGTTGCTCTATTATCTTGCTGATGAAACCATTCGCCAGTGGATTGTCTACCTGCACCTGAGTGCCGGGCTGACCTTGCCGCTGCTGTTGATAGTCCATATTGTTTCCCGTCCCCTGCCACGCAAACTCACACCCCACTAACCCGCTAGACCTGAAAACCCTAAAATGACCACACTTATGCCAGCTCTGACCCAACACACCCTCATCGCCCTGCCCACGCGTTTCGTCAACAGACAGCTGCTGCGGTGTTCGGCGTTTATCCTGCTGCTGTGCCTGTCGAGCCTGGTCATCGCTGAAACCACCGAAACGCCGGG